>CAZDTD010000061.1:0-21517 GCA_964507995.1 uncultured Pirellulales bacterium
CGGCTTCCACGACATCGCCAGAACGCCCAGCAGGACCGTCCGATTGATGATGGATAATGGAGGATGGATGATTGCGGATGGAGTCCGCCCCTGCGAAAACCCGCCTGCCCTCCGAACCGGTCTTTTTCTCCCGTTGCAGTCCACCGCCTTCGCTCCTTTCTCCCGAAAGAGCGCCTCTGCACTCGCCCGAACGACCCGTTGCTCGCCGCTATAAGGTTGAAATCGCTTCGCCTCGCCAAGGAGCCTTTTCCTCGACTCGCCAAAGCCTCACATATTATTGTGTGATACCCCCCCCCCCGTATTTGTCAACACAAAAAATGTAAAAAAAGATAATAAATTACGTCTGGTGGTCCCGTCTCTTGCCTCGGCGTTCCCCATCCGGTTGGTCCTGTGCGTTTCCCCTGTGTTGAGGGCTCTGCCGGCGGGCGAGTTCGTTCAGCAGTTCCAGCACCTCCGTGTGGCTGTGCGTGTTGAATCTCGCGTGGGAGTGACGGATGCCGACCCGGATCGTGTAGGCGGCAGGGGGGAGGGCCTTGAACAGGTCCTCGTCGGTCCAATCGTCCCCGATGGCGAGGATGAAGTCGGTCTCGTTGGGCAACAGGGGCCCGACGGCGTCGCCCTTGTTGATCCCTGCGCACTTGACCTCCACGACCTTGCTTCCCTGGAGGACTTGGACGTTGATGTTGGCGGTAAAACTCACGAGGTCGTCCACAAGCTCCTTGGCGAGACTGGAGCCCGATTCGGGGTCCGCCGCACGGTAGTGCCAGACCGCGGAGTATTCCTTCTCCTCGACGAACGCGCCGGGCAGCCTGTCCGCGTAGGTCTGAAGGACCGGCAGGATCGTCGATTTCCAGGCGTTGTCCAGGGGCTTGGCAAGTTGCCAATCCTGGCCCGGTCTGCGGGTCCACACCCCATGCTCGGCCACGAGAACGAGATCGAGTCCTGCAAACCATCTCGAAAGCACGGTCTTGTCCCGCCCGCTGATGATCGCGATCTCGTTGCGGGCGTCCTTGGCGAGGGTCCCGAGCACAGCCAGGAGTTCCGGCGTGGGCTTTGCGGCCTGGGGATCGCGGGCGAAAGGCACGAGGGTGCCGTCGTAGTCGAGAAAGAGCGTCCGACGGCGGGCCCGGGCGAAGTCGACGAGGAGCTGCTCTTGCGCCGGGCCCCCCAGCAGTCTGGAACGCAGGCGGTTTCCCTCCGTTTTGATGGCGGAAAGGCGGGAGAGGAAATCCTCCGCCCAGCGGACCACGTCGTATCGCCGGAGCCGATTCTGCATGACCTCGTTGCGCCGAATCTGCTCGACTTCGGGCATTTCGAGCGCAGTTTGCAGGGCGGCTGCGATCTCTTCGGCGCTGTTCGGATTGATGATGAGGGCCTCCGCGAGGTCCTTGGACGCGCCTGCCATCTCACTGAGGATGAGAACGCCGGTCTTGTCCGGCCGGCTGGCGATGTACTCCTTGGCGATGAGGTTCATGCCGTCCCGCAGCGGAGTGACCAGTGCGACGTGGCTGGCGGCATACAGCGGACTGAGCGATTCGAATGGCAGATACTTGTACTGGTACAGGATGGGCGTCCAGCCGACGGTGCTGTAGCCGCCGTTGATCTTGCCGACCAGTTCGTCGATTTGTCTTTTCGTCTGCTGGTAGTATTCCACGCCGACGCGGGAGGGCACGACCACGAGGACCAGAACGACCTTTGCCCGCCACTGGGGGTTGTTTTCGAGGAACGATGCGTAGCCTTTCAACCGGTTCAGGATGCCCTTTGTGTAGTCGAGACGGTCGATGGACAGGACGATCTTGAAGGGCTTGAGCGACTCCAGGGGATCGGGTTCCCCCGCGCGGGGGGGCGGGTTGGCCGCAGCGGCGTGGAACTTGTGAAAGTCGATGCCCATCGGGAACGTATCGACCTGCACGAGCCGGTTGCGAAGCAGGATCTTGCCCAGGCTGTGCTCGTGGCCCAGGATGCGCAGGACGCAACGCAGGAAGTATTGTGTGTAATCGTGGGTGTGGAAACCGATGAGATCGGCGCCGAGCAGGCCGCGGAGGATCTCGGATCGCCAGAGCATTGGGAGCAGCCGGAACAACTCGAAGGAAGGGAACGGAATGTGGAGGAAGAAGCCGATCGCCGCAGAGGGATGCCGATCTCTCAGAAGCTGTGGCAGCAGCATCAGGTGATAGTCATGGATCCAGACCACATCCTCGGGCCTCATGATCTTCGCCACGGCCTCGCAGAAGATCTGATTGACGACCTTGTAGTGGGCGTAGAAACTCTCGTCGTATTCGGCGTACGTTGGAAAATAGTGAAACAGGGGCCAAATGATCTTATTACAGAAACCGTGGTAGAACTTGTCCATCGACCGTTCGGTGAGAAACACGGGGCGGGCGTCGAATTGCGAGAGTGCGGCGGCCGTGGCCGACTGCTTCGCGGGCTCCTCGATCGTGACGCCCGGCCAGCCGATCCACAGATGTTCGGTCTTCGCAAAGGACGAGCCCTTGAGCGAATCGAGGTAGGCGCTGATGCCGGACACGAGGCCCCCGGCGCCCTCGTGGAATGTCATCTCGCCGTCTTCCTCGACGACCACGATGGGCAGCCTGTTTGAGACGACCAGCAACCTCATTGGAGTCTCCTGTGTACATCGTTGAGATTCTGATGAATCGGTGATACGTACCACCATAGCCGATGATGCCGCCCAACGCAACCCTGTCTGCACCTCGTGTCGGCTGCCCGGTTTTTCGCGAAATCTGCTTTGCCCTTTCATTTTCCTGTAACCGGGATATACTCTTGGGCCACTTAGACCTGCGCAATGGTTTCCTTTTTGTCGCAAGGGGCTGATGAGTACGGACATTTTATATGCAATGGATTGTGTCTGAGCGGCGTCTATGGTGAAAAGGCGGCTCCGCGTCAACGCGCGGCCGAGGCTCGCACGTACACCTCTGAGAAACAGGTTCGAGGGGGGGAGAACCCTATGGATGGCGGGTCAGTTCGTGGGTCCTATGGCCGCCGAGTGGGTCGGTGGTTGTTGGCGGTACGGTGTTTTGGCTGGTGTCTTTTGGGTTTTTGGACGCATTCATGAAACGAAGCTCTGTTAGTTTTCTGGCCTGTGTAGTTTCGCTATCTTGCTGCGGCATGATCCTGAGCGGTTGCCGCAGTCCCGCCGAATACAGGGAGAAGGCGGACAAGGCAGCCTACGACATTATCGAGCAGAAGCAGCAGGAGGCTCTCGGCAAGACCGATCCCCTTGTTATCGAGCGGCCGAGCGACATTCTCCGTCGTCGGCTGATCGAGGCGCAGGATCTGCCCGTTTCGGGAGAGGCATCCCTGGGCACGGACCAACTCACGCAGATCTCGTACTGGCCCGACGGGGGGTATGTGCCGCAGGTGTCTTCCGCGGATGCGAATATCCCGATCGAGCCCAACCGGCCTCTGAAGATCTCGCTCATCGACGCCCTCCAGATCGCGGCTCGCAACAGTCCGGATTACCAGAGCAACAAGGAAAGCGTGTTTCGAACTGCGTTGAACCTGGATTTGCGGCGTGACGCATTTCGGACCGTCTTCACAACCGGGGCGGACGCCAGTCTTGCCCGAAACACCGTGGCGGACGAGACGACTCTCAACACCGGCGGCACCGTAGGGGTGACCCGAACCTTGAAGAATGGGCTGGATATCAGCGGGGCTCTGGCGGTCAGCCTGGTGAGCCTGTTGCCTGGGGCGGACACGCTGGGTTGGCGTGCCGATCCGTCGGTGTCGATTCCGTTGCTCCGGGGCGCCGGCCGGCACATTGTAACTGAATCGCTGACCCAGGCTGAGCGGGACGTGATCTACGAGATGTGGGATTTCGAGCGATACAAGCGAACGTTTGCGGTCAGTATCGCTCAGGAGTATTACTCCGTTCTACGCCAGATGGACTCACTCAAGAACAGCGAGAACAACTATCGTAGCGCCATCCAGTCGGCCCGTTGGTCCCGCCGGCAGGCGGATGCCGGTCGTATCTCGGAGATTGACGTGGACCGGGCGGCCCAGAGCGAGCTGAACGCACGCAATAACTGGATCTCGACGCAGGAGGGATTGAAGGACAGCCTGGATTCGTTCAAGATCACCCTCGGATTGCCGGCGGACGCCTTGATTGAGCTGGATCCGAATGACCTGGTGCAGTTGCGGGAACAATCTGAGAAGTATGTCGCGGCCATGAAAACCACATCGAATGCCGGCGCAGTCGAATCTGTTCCGGCGGCCGACGCTCCTGTGACGCTGGTTCCGGCCGATCGGGCGGACGCCGGAAAGTATGAGATTGATGAATCGCGTGCGATTGCCCTGGCCCTGGAGAACCGACTGGATTTGCGGGTCGCCAACGGAGCGGTGTACGACGCCCAGAGGAAGGTGGTGGTGGCCGCCGACGCCTTGCGGGCGGAGTTGAATCTGGGCGCCGGCGCCACGCTTTCCGGCGATGATTCCGACGGCACCTGGAGTCTCCAGGCGACCGAATATTCCGGCGTCATGTCGCTTGATTTGCCGATCGATGAACGCAGCAGGACCGCCGAGCGGAACGCTTATCGCACCAGCCTGATCGCTCTGGAGCAGGCTACGAGAAGCGTTCAGAGTCTGGAGGACAGGATCAAGCAGTCGATTCGCAGCGAGTTGCGGACGCTCCTGGAGTCCCGCGAGACCGTCAAGATTCAGGCAAAGTCGGTCGCGGTGGCTGAGAAGCGAGTCCGAAGCACCATGCTGTTTCTGGAGGCTGGGCGGGCCAACATGCTCGATCTCCTGGATGCTCAAGACGCCCTGCTGTTGGCGCAGAACTCGTTGACCTTCGCCGTCGTGAGCTATCGCACAACGGAACTGCAGTTCCAGCGGGATCTGGATCTGCTGACGATAACGAAAGAAGGGTTGTGGGAAGAGTTTTCTCCTGAGGATATGAAACATGACCGTGAACAACAACAAGGGTAGTGGTGCATCGCGCAAGCCTGTCAAACTGATCGGTGCCGCCATCGTGGTGGCGGCGGTGGTGTTTGCGGTGATCTGGCTCAAGGTGGTCCGGGCCGAGGAAGACCCAGCGGCCAACATGGCGACGTTCGTTGCCAAGCGGGGGCCCCTGACCATCAGCGTCCTGGAAGCCGGGGCCATCAAGGCCAAGGAACAGGAGATCATCCGCAACGAAGTCGAGGGACGCACGACCATCATTTCGATCATTCCCGAGGGGACTCGCGTCAAAGTGGGAGACCTGTTGGTCGAGCTGGACGCCAGCTCAATGGATGACGAGCGGATCGACCAGGAGATCAAGGTCAAGAACGCCGAAGCGGCTTTCGTGAACGCGGAAAAGGCCTTGGAAATTGCCAAGAACCAGGCGAAGAGCGACATCGAGCTGGCCGAACTGACCCTCAAATTCGCAAAACAGGATCTGGATATCTACCTGGAGAAGCAGTATCCCAACGATGCGACTGCGGCCGACAACAAGGTGAAGGAGGCGCAGGAAGTGTTGACTCGGGCAATCCAGACTCGGGATTGGTCTGAGACCCTCTTCAAAGAGAAGTATCTGTCGGAAACGGAGCTGCTGGCGGACCGGCTGGCGGTGACCAAAGGCGAGAACAGCCTGACCGTCGCGAAGAACGATATGGAACTGCTCCAGGACTACACGAAACGCCGCAAAGTCGATCAATACGTCAGCGACGTCAACCAGGCGGAAATGGCGTTGGAACGCACGAGAAGCAAGGCCGATGCGAACGTGATCCAGGCCGAGGCGGAGCTGAGCGCGAAGGAACAGGAGTTCAAACGCCAGACGGACAAGCTCAAGAAGCTCATGGACCAGATCAAGAAGGCCACCGTCTATTCTCCGGCGGAGGGCATGGTAGTCTACGCGACGAGTTCGCGGGGTGGATTCGGCCGTCAGGACCGCCAGCCCCTGGCCGACGGCGTCGAGGTCTGGGAGCGACAAGAGTTGATCTACATCCCGAAATCGTCGTCTTCCGTCGCGGAAGTCGATGTCCATGAAGCCAGTCTCGACAAGGTTCGGGCGGGGCTGCCCGCCATCGTCACGGTTGACGCGCTGCCGGGCAAGAAGTTCGTTGGCACGGTCTCGCGAATTGCGCCGCTGCCCAACGCCCAGAGCATGTGGATGAACCCGGATCTGAAGGTGTACACGACGAACATCGACTTGGAGAGCCCCGATCCGGCCCTGCGGAACGGCATGAGCTGCAAAGCGGACATCATCGTCGAGAAATACAAGGACGTGGTGTACATCCCCGTGCAGTGTGTTCTGCGAGTGGGCGGGCTACCCACCGTTCACGTCGTCAACAATGGTCAGGTCGAGAGGTGCAAGGTCGAAATCGGCCTGGATGACGATATCAACATCGCGATCCTCAGCGGCCTGAACGAAGGCGATGTGGTGTTGCTGGCGCCTCCGCTGGACGCCGCGTCCCTGACCCCCGGCGAACGAATCCCGGGCGGGGGCGACGCCAACGATGCCACGGCCGAGCGGATCAACGAGAAACTCCGAGCCGCCAATGGGGCATCCAGCACGCCGGCTGTGCAAACCGACAAGACGATGCCGGCCGAAGGGGCAGGGCAGTCGGCAACGCCCGGAGTCGGCGGTCCCGGCCAGGGACAGCCCGGCGGACAGGGTTTCCAGATGCCGTCGGCCGAACAGATCGAAGAGGCGAAGAAACGCTTTGAGAGCATGACTCCCGAGCAGCAGCAACAGGAGATGCAGAAGCTCCGTCAGCAGTTCGAGAACAGCATGACGCCGGAGCAGAGAGAGCAGATGCGCCAGCGATTCCAGAATATGACGCCGGAACAACAGGAGCAGATGCGCCAGCAGCGACGGAGCGGCCGTGGCGAAGGCGGCGGCCGTGGCGGAGCCGATTCGGCCTCCGGACAGCCGCAGGGGGGGCAATGATGGGTAATCAGACGGCCCCGGACAACGGACACGAAATCGTTCGCCTGGAAAACGCACGGAAGACTTATCAGATGGGGACCGAAGAGGTCCACGCGTTGGCGGGCGTCAACGTGACGTTCGGGAAGGGCGATTTCTGGGCGATCATGGGACCCAGCGGCTCCGGCAAGAGCACCATGATGAACATCCTGGGATGCCTCGACCGCCTGACCGCGGGTTCTTACTACCTTGACGGCAAGGACGTCAGCAAACTGGATGACGATGCGCTCAGCGAGCTGCGTCTGCGGTATTTGGGCTTTATCTTCCAGAGCTTCAACCTGATTCCACAGTTATCCGTTCAGCGGAACATCGAGCTGCCGCTCTACTACCTGGGCTGGGATGCGGTTCGCAGCGCCCAGCGGGCTCGGGAGTTGGGCGAGCAGGTCGGCCTCGGCGACCGGCTGAACCATCGGCCCACGGAGCTTTCCGGCGGGCAGATGCAGAGGACGGCCATCGCCCGGGCGCTGGCCAATGATCCTCAGGTCATCTTTGCGGACGAGCCCACAGGCAACCTCGACTCGGCCACCGGCGTGCAGATCATGGAGATGTTGATCAAACTGAACAAACTCGGAAAGACCATCGTCATGGTCACGCACGAGCCGGACATTGCGGCCTATGCGCACAGCCGACTCCACATGAAGGACGGGAACATCGATAGAATCGAAGGCATCCATGCGTCAAACGAGAATAGCCAGAAACATCGCACTGGGCATCGAGAACCTGCTGCTTCATAAGCTCCGCTCGTTCCTGACGATGCTGGGCGTCGTCTTCGGCGTTGGCAGCGTGGTGGCGATGCTCTCGGTCGGCGAAGGCGCCAGCCAGGAGGCCCTTGCCCAAATCCGCAAATTGGGCAGCAACAACATCATCGTCTCGTCCGTCAAATCGGCCGAGGAACAGCAGACCAGCACGACGCACGCGCACATGAGCATCTACGGCCTGACCTATGCGGATCATCGCAGAATCTCCCAGAGTTTTGCGAACATCAGGCAGACGGCGCCCGCCAAGCTGATGCGAAAGGAATCCCGTCTGAGGGAGCGGGCGATGGAGCTGCGGGTCGTCGGGGCGACGCCGGAGTGGTTTCGTCTCGTCCCCCGGGACCTTGTGGCTGGACGCATCATCGCGCAGGGCGACTTGGACGGGCGGGCCCCCGTTGCGATTCTGACGGAATTCGGTGCTCGGAAGTTGCTGGCTACCGAAGGCTCGGTCGGCCAGACTCTTCGGATCGGCGGCGATGAGTTCGAGGTGATCGGCATCATCCGCAGCGAGAGCGGGCAGGCCGGCAACATCCAGATCCCCGACCAGGAAATTGACGTCTACATTCCGCTCGATGTGGCTCGAACGTACTTCGGTGACATCTTTTCCAAGAGGACCTCGGGGTCCGACGAACGGGAGAAGGTGGAACTGCACCAGATCATCGTCCAGGTGGACGACCCGAAGAACGCCGAGGCGGTGGCGGCCGGCATCGAGAGGATGCTCGGTCTGTTTCACAAGAAGAAGGACTATGCCCTGAGCGTCCCGCTGGCCTTGCTCAAACAGGCGGAGGCCACCAAGCGGACGTTCAACATCGTGCTGGGGTCCATCGCGGGGATTAGCCTGCTCGTGGGCGGCATTGGCATCATGAACATCATGCTGGCCTCGGTGACCGAGCGGACGCGGGAGATCGGCATCCGGCGGGCCATTGGGGCAAAACGCAGGCAGATTGTCTATCAGTTCCTCATCGAAACCGTAGTGCTCTCGATGTTCGGCGGGATGATCGGCCTGGGCCTGGGCGTGCTGATCCCGCTGCTGATTACACATTTCTCCGGAATGGCGACCGTTGTGACCGTCAACGGGATTCTGCTGCCGTTGTTCATCAGTATGGCGATTGGAATCCTCTTCGGCATCTACCCGGCGATGAACGCCGCCAGGGTGGACCCGATCGTCGCGCTGCGGCACGAATGAAAGCGATGGAGAATCGCGGAGTCATATGACACAGTCGAAGATCGTACGAAACATCTGGCTTGGCATCGAGAACCTGCTGCTGCATAAGCTGCGTTCATTCCTGACGATGCTGGGCGTCGTGTTCGGCGTCGGCAGCGTCGTTGCGATGCTCTCGGTCGGCGAAGGCGCGAGCAAGGAAGCCCTCGCCCAGATTCGCAGGCTGGGGAGCAACAACATCATCATCTCCTCGATCAAGCCGGCGGAGCAGGATCAGACCGCGACGACCGCCAGTTTTATGAACGTCTATGGTCTGACGTATGAGGATCATCGGCGGTTGGCCTTGGGGTTCCGCCAGATCCGACAAACTGCGCCCGTGAAGATCATTCGCAAGGACGCCCGCCTTCGCGAGCGATCGATGGAGCTTCGCGTGGTGGGTACGACGCCGCAGTGGTTTGGATTGGTGCCTCGCGATGTCCTGGCCGGCCGCGTCCTGCTTGCCTCCGACACGGAGAAGGTCGCTCCGGTTGCGGTGCTCACGGAATTCGGGGCCCGGAAGCTGCTCGCAACGGGCAGCACGATTGGTCAGACCCTCCGGATTGGAGGCAACGAATTCGAGATCGTCGGGATCATTCGAAGCGAGAGCGGTCAGGCCGGTAACATTCAGCTCCCGGATCAGGAGGCGGATGTCTACATCCCCTTGGGCGTGGCGCGCCGGTACTATGGGGACATCTTCGCGAAGATGACCTCCGGCTCCTTCGAGCGGGAACGGGTCGAGCTGCACCAGATCATCGTTCAGGTGGACGACCCTCAGCACGTGGAGGCCGCCGCGCTGGGCATCGAGAGGGTCCTGGGCATGTTTCATAAGAAGAAAGACTTCATCGTAAGCGTTCCCCTGGCTCTGCTCAAGCAGACGGAGGCGACCAAACGGACGTTCAACATCGTGCTGGGCTCCATCGCGGGGATCAGTCTTCTCGTCGGCGGCATCGGCATTATGAATATCATGTTGGCCTCGGTGACCGAGCGAACACGCGAGATCGGCATCC
Organism: uncultured Pirellulales bacterium; assembly: GCA_964507995.1. Classification (GTDB taxonomy): domain Bacteria; phylum Planctomycetota; class Phycisphaerae; order Sedimentisphaerales; family Anaerobacaceae; genus PLanc-01. The sequence goes on from CAZDTD010000061.1 coordinate 9,889, forward strand.
GCCGGGCCATCGGCGCCAAACGCTGGCAGATCATTTATCAATTCCTCATCGAGACCGTCGTGCTCTCGATGATCGGCGGCATGATCGGCCTGGGTATCGGCGTGTTGATCCCCTTGTTGATCACGCATTTCTCAGGCATGCCGACGGTTGTGACGCTCAACGGCATTCTGCTGCCGCTGTTCATCAGCATGGCCATCGGCATCCTCTTTGGCCTGTACCCGGCCATGCACGCCGCCCAAGTCGATCCCATCGTCGCCCTGCGGCACGAATGAGGGGATCCGCACGGATTTCGCACACGTCGTTGCGCTACGCTTGTTATCCCTTCGTTTCGCGAGGGGCGCGTTCCGAACAGATTGCAGACGGAACCAAAAAAATCTGTAACCGCTCCCGAGGGCCGGGCACTTTTATTGCAGGTGACCCGTGTAGGTTGTCCCGAAGAATCCTGTGACGCTGAGCGGTGAAAGGACACGCCTATGTCGAAGAGGATTTGGATCGGCCTGATGGGAACGGTGGTATTGGTTGCCGCTGGTCTGCTTTGGGCCCAGCCGGGGCCAGGCGGCCGACGTGGACGCGGTATGGGATTTCCTGGCGAGCAGGGTGTCGAGAACAAGCCCCCTACGGCCAAGAACGCCGAAGAGAAGGCGATTCTCGACGTGCTGGACGATCTGGATCGCAACCAGCGGGATGGGAATATGAACGTGCCCATCGAAGACGGGCGGCTCCTGCGGGTCCTCGCGGAGTCCCTCGGGGCCGGACAGGTCGTCGAAATCGGCACGTCCAACGGTTATTCCGGGCTCTGGTTGTGCCTGGCCTTGAAGGCCACAGGCGGCAAGCTGACCACCTTCGAGATCGATGCCCATCGGGCCGCGATGGCCCGCGAGAATTTCGAAAAGGCCGGCGTGGACGACATCGTCACCCTGGTCGAAGGGGACGCCCATGAGAAGGTCGCAGAGATCGCGGGTCCCGTCGACATCGTCTTCATCGATGCGGACAAGGAAGGCTATGCGGACTATCTGACCAAGCTGCTGCCCAAGGTCCGTCCCGGGGGCCTCGTCGTCGCTCACAACATCACGCCTCGGATGGCCGATGTGACGTTCGTGACTGCGATCACGACCAGTCCCGACTTGGAGACCGTCTTTTACACCCAGGGCGGCGGGGTCAGCGTGACATTGAAGAAGCGGGGTTGGGAGTAAACTCTCTACTTGTCGGGCTCCGGCAACCCAAGACAAGCTCCTATACGAAGGGGTGTCGACGAATTCTCCTCGCCATCTGGCGATCTGCGCAAGACCGTTGACACCCTTTTCTCTTTGACCAGACGGAAACGGATTCGAACAAGATCGTAAAGGACATGTCAATGGCAAAGCTCACCGGACTTTGGAAGCGGTCGTTCATCACTCCGATCACGACGGCGTCGTTCGTCGTCGTTGCACTCACGGGAATTCTGATGCTCGTGGACGTCAAGAACGCGACGATCAAGGAGTTGCACGAATTGATCAGCGTTCTGTTTGTCGTGGCGGCGGGACTCCATCTGATCCTGAATTGGAACTGTTTCGCCACGTACTTGCGAAAGCCGCTCACGATCCTCCTGGCAGTGGCGGTCGCGGCTCTCGCGGTGCTCATGTTCACCGGCAACGGGAGCGGGGGCCGGCCGCCGGTGATGGCGGTTTTCGGTCGTATTGCGGCGACGCCCCTGGCCCAGACGGCGCCGTTCCTGGGAGTCTCGGTGGAAGAGTCTTTGACTCGTCTCAAAGGACAGGGGCTCCAGGTGTCGAGCGAAAACGAATCCATCGCGGATATTGCGAAGAACAACGGCAGGGATGCGATGGAGATCGTCGGTTTCCTCCTGGAATCTGCCGGCAAGTCGGACCGCGACGCGGCCGGCTCTACCAGTGAGGCTGGTTCCCCACCTCCACGCCGGTGACGTCCTCCGCGGTCGCCAGGGCGATGAAGGCGTTGGGATCGTTGTCGAGGACGACCTTCTTCAAAGAGGAAACGTTTGCCCGGTTGACGACGGAGTACAGGATGGTCTTGTCCGCTCCTTGGTAACCGCCCTGGCCGTTGATTCGCGTGACGCCGACCCGATGCGTGTTTGTCAGTTCCCGTGCGATGTCCTTCCAGTTGTCGGAGATGATGATGGCCGCTTGCCGCCTGGTGAGGCCGTGGAAGACCACGTCGGTGGCCTGTGCGCTCACGACGGCGCACACGAGGGTATAGAGCACGTTCTCTATCGGAAAAAGCATCGCGGCGACGGTCAGGACGACGGCGTTCAGGATCAGCGATCCGGTCCCCAGCGTGATCGAGAACGCCTTGTTCATGATCACGCAGAGAATCTCCGCTCCTCCGGTCGAGCCGTACGATCGCAGAATCACCGCGACTCCGATTCCCGACATCGCTCCCGCGACCACCGCGCCGAGCATCTTGTCATTGATCTCGATTCGAACCGTGATGAGATACAGCATCACGGCGTAGAGGACCATGCCCCACAGCGAGTACAGAACGAACCGAACCCCGACAAACCGCCAGCCCAAAGCGAACACCGGGATGTTCATGAGCAGATAGATCGCGCCGATGGGCAGGACGGGCCACTTATAGTACACGATCAGAGCGACGCCCGTCATGCCGCGAGACAGGAAGCCGTGCGGCACCAGGATGCCTTTGACGGCCAGCGCACACATCGCGCTGCCCACAGCGAGCAGAATCGTGTGTCGTGCAAATTCGTTCAGTCTTTTCGTCATGAGAAAGGCCGTTTCTTCCTTGTCGCGTTGTTTCCTACAGATGAAAATCGCCGGCGGCTTCCGGCTGGTACAACATCTCCTCGACTCGGATGCGCCCATCGAGGGTGTCGCCGACCCGTCGGCCCAGAATCGACAGGCCGATCGGAGACAGAACGGAAACCCGCATTTTCTCGAACTCCATGTCTTTCATCGCGTCCAGCGGGAAAACCAGCGACAGCGTAATGTCGTTGTGCTTGTCGTCGTCCTTCAGACGCACCTGCGAGTTCATCGTGACGACGTCCGCCGGGACATCCTGCGGAGCGACCGTGTGGGCGGATTCGAGCAGCCCTTGGAGCTTGTCCAGCAGCGCATTGGCCGGCGAACCCGGCGACTGAACGCTCGCGATCAGCGTCCGAAGACGCAGGGAGTCGAACTCGGTGATTTGGAGTTTGCCTTTGACCGGCTCCGCGGCGGCCTTTCCCTTCCGCCTGACGCCCGTGCCGGCCAGCGTGATGCCGCGGGTCCGGCAGAAGTCCATGATTCGTTCCGTCGTCAGTCTCCACTGATGCGGCGTCAATCCCTCGGCGAACACGCTGCCGGGGGCGCCGTAGAAGACCGGATGGACCTCCCTCGTATGGTGGACGTGCAGGCACTGCAGTTTGCCTTCCCACCAGCACACGTGATAATACTTCCAGGGCTCGATTTGAGCCTCGGCAATGGTCTTGGTCACGATCTCTTGCACTTTCTTCTCGTTCATCGGATCATCTCCTTGTCGCCATGTCTACGCACGGGTACTGCGTGTGTTCGTATGGTGTCGTTGGATCGCCCTGCGAAGGGGCGCATGCGTTGCCCGAACCCCGAAAATCGCCGGCACATGGGCGGCAAATGATTCTTGGCGGGGTCCGGACGTCAGCAGCGCGGTCCGATCGCGGGCTACACAACGTCTGACGGAAGGGTAACGACGATGGGGGGATCGTCGCTGCGTGGCAAGTGAGGGTGCTTGGTCTTAGGAATGGGTACGGCGAGGCTGCGCGGAGACCGCCAGGTGGGACGCCCGCCGGGCAGCGGTCCCACCGCAGAGAGGATGCAATAAGCTCTGGTGGCAGCCATTTTCGTACGCCGAAAACAATGTCGATTGAGATGTCAAAGGATTACGCAACTTTCTGAGGGGCCATCGGGAACCCGTGATTCACGCACATCATCCCTGATTTCCTGGGAAAGACATCCTAATTTGTCTACCCACCAACCCCTGCACTGTCCATTATACCGCCATCCAGCCGACAGTCAACCCCCTCGTTTCCGGAGCTTGCCTCCGAGCAGATTGCGTGTGAAGATATTCTGGTCATTGGGTGGCACCGCAAACTTGTTTGACGGTGCTGTTTCGGCAGCGTCGGCTCCTTCGGGACTCCACGGGCAAACAAGTTTGCTCGTGCCATCCAGCGATGTGCCCGGAAACCTGCACACACACCGAGCAGATGCACAAGACGTTTGCATCTGCACGCAAGAGGCACTACGATTAAGGCGAACAGCCGGTTTGCCTCATCGGCTCGTATCGTCGGAACAGTTGAAAGGTGAAGCACATGTTTGCAGGGCAGGTGTTGCTTGCGTTGATCTTGTCGGCGCCGGCCGTTCTCTCCGCCGGTGGCGACCGTCCGGACCCGGACCCGAACCGTTTTGCAGGGGAGATCAAGGCGTTTGCCGAGTGGGACAGCAAAAACGCGGTCCCGGCCGAACCGGTGTTGTTCGTCGGCAGTTCCAGCATCCGCATGTGGCGGACGCACGAGTCGTTTCCCGAGCTGCCGGTCGTCAATCGGGGTTTTGGCGGTTCGCACATCTCGGACATCCTCCACTACCTGGACCGGGTGGTCCTGCCCTACAACCCGAAAGTGCTCGTCTTCTACGCGGGAGACAACGACATTGCCGGCGGCAAATCACCCCAGCGCGTGGTCGAGGATTACCGCCGGTTCGTCCGGCTCGTTCATGCGAAACTTCCGGCCGTTCGGATCGTGTATGTCGCGATCAAGCCGTGCCACAACCGCTGGTCCCTCTGGCCCGAGATGGACAAGGCAAACGGCCTCGTTCGGGATTTCTGCGGACAGGATGAGCGGCTCTTCTTCGCCGACCTGGCGACGCCGCTGTTGGGCGACGACGGCACGCCCAGGCGGGAGCTGTTTCTTCCCGATCAATTGCACCTAAACCCGCAGGGGTATGCCGTCTGGACTCGAACGCTGGCTCCGATCCTGTCCAGGGTCCTGGCGGCCACTCGGCAGTGATGAACCCGCTTTGCAGATTTCTTGCTCCCTGGCGGTGTAATCGTGTACAATGAGTCACAGGTGGACCGTCTATAGGGTTTGCGCCATCTGCCCGTGGTCTTGCGCGCTTTCATGGAGAAGAACGGGGAACATCATGACACACCGCATCCGAGCCTTTACACTGATCGAACTGCTTGTCGTCATCGCCGTGATTGCCGTCCTTATGGCGATTCTGATGCCTGCCCTCCAGAAAGCCAAGGAGGGGGCGCGCGATGTGAAATGCCGGTCCAACCTGCGAAATGTCGGTGTGGGTATCACCCTGTTCCTGCAGGACAACGATTTCAAGCCCTTCAACAACGACGGAACCAACGGCTTCTACTGGTACAACACGAATGGCACGCTCCGCGCCACGACCGATGGCGAAGCCTACTGGGGCGTGGCGTACTACAGCCATATCAAGGACCCCGGCGTCTTCGGATGCCCGAGTTTTCGCAGCGTCGCCGAAGGCCTGATCTACGACGTGTCGCCGAAACTCATCTACAACGCCGCGTATTCGGCCAGCCGGTACTTCTGGTACAACCCCAAGACCGCCAAAGAACGCCCGACCGTCTCCAACATCCGCAACCAGGCTCAGTTCATCATCGCCCACGATCACGTGGAGCCCAAGCTCGAACAGGGCGCCGTGGACATGTTCCACAACACGGGCGCCGGGACCATGAACCTCACTGCCTATCGGGAGGGCGGCAATCGGTCGAAGTTCTATCGCGGCATCTTCCGCCACAGCATCCGGTCCAACGACAACTACAAGACTGGCGGGCGGGCCAACGTCCTGTGGCTCGACGCCCACGTCTCTCCCCTCGACGAGACCACCGGCGACGACGTGCCCGAATGGTGGTACACCGGCAATCACCCTTAGGACGTCCCATGTCGGCTCGATTTTCCCTGTTGTTGATTGTCCTGCTGTTCGTGTCCTGCATGGCGGCCGGCACGCCGGTTCCGGAGTGCCGCGGCGTCTGGATGCACGCGACCCAGGTCCAAACGCCCGAGTTGGCTGATGCGATGATCGCGAAGATCGAGCGGGCCAACCTGAACACGGTCTTTCTCCTCGTCTGGTACTGGGGTGGCCAGGCCTTCTTCCAAACCAATCTGTGCCCGATGGGCGAGGGGGTTCAGCCCGGCTACGATCCGCTGGGCTACCTGATCGAACAATGCCACTCGCGGGGCATCAAGGTACATGCGTGGTTCGTCAACGGCGCCTACGGTTCGCAGGAAATCCGGCACGTGCTCGACAAACACCCGGACTGGGCCGTGCAGGATGGTGAGGCCGGGACGTTGTGGTATGATTTCGGCAAGCCCCAGGTCCGCCGGTTCCAGAGCGATCTGATGATCGAGTGCCTCCGCAAGTACGACGTGGACGGTATCCACTTCGACTATGTCCGCTACGGGTCGCAGCAGTGCTACTGTGAATACTGCCAGAACGCCTTCGCCCGCTGGTCCGGCTACGAACCGCTGACGGGCGACCGCCTGACGAAATTGCCGACGGTGGCCGACGTCACGGCCAACCCGCTCGCGAAACCGACCACCGCGGCGGTCCTGGCCGAGTTCTCGGATGGCACGCCCGCCATCGCGATGAACAAACTGGGCGACGGGTACTCGCTCCTGCTGAACTGGCATGCGGAGAAGGAGATGCCGCCCGCGGTGGGCGAGAGCGTCAAGCTGGCGTTCGGAGTCTGGACCACGGGCGGCGCCGGGGTCTATATCACCACGACGGCCGCCACCCGTAGCCAGTACGGGACCGACTCGTTCGAGGCGGCCCGGGTCACGCTGGCCCGGCTGGGGTATCGTCCGAAACCCATCGGCGCCGAGCAGATCGCGACTCTGCCGGTCGGCAGCGTTCTGGTCTTGCCGGCGGTCTACCTCATTCCGGAGAATACGGCTCGCGATCTGGAGCGATTCGTCGGCAAAGGCGGCAAGCTCCTGATCCTCGACGGCCCGACCAAGTCCATGTCGTCGCCTGCGATGCAGCGGGTCACCGGTTTCGGCGCGACCGGCCGGTTCCTGAAGCGGCTGGAGGTCATCCGCTCGACCGGCCGCAGCCCGTTCGTCCCGCGGGGCAAGCACCGGGTGGACCTGGCCCACTGGAAACGGCGCATGGCGAAATGGCGAGACTTCCGCACGCAGGGAGTCACCGAACTTGTCCGCGACGTCTACCGCCGGGCCAAGCGTCTCAAGCCGGACGCCCAGGTCTCCGCCGCGGTGCTCAGCTCGGTGGATGCGGCGGAATCGGTCTGTCAGGAGTGGCCCCGCTGGCTTCACGAAAAGACGATCGATTTCGTCGTCCCGATGGCCTACACCGAGGACACCGCCGAGCTGGCCCGCCAGATTGCCAAGTGGAAGACCCTCGATCCTCGCCTGCAGCGGATCATCCCGGGCTTGTCCATCTTCCAAGAGACCGCTGGCGGGACGGTCACGCGAAACCTCAATCTCATCCGCAGCCAGCGCCAGCTCTGCCGGCAGCAGGGGGCCCGCGGCGTCAGCTTCTTCTCGCTCCAATACCTCAGCGACCCGCTGATCTGGGTCTGCCGCTCGGAGTTCTACCCGGCCAAAGCCCCGGCCTATACCCCGCCGGCCCGCAAGTGACGCGGATAGGGGACGGGTGTGTATGTGAGAAGGAACCGGTATTCGGACCTTTCGACACGGGATATGCTCCGGCGGAAACTCGAAGCTCGAATATCGAATTCCGAAACAAGCTCAAATGACCGAAACCTCGAATCGAAAACGCCAATCCGCCGGCGGCAGGGCAGCGTTTCGGGCATTTGAGTTTTGTGTTTTGAATTTGTTTCGGATTTCGAACTTGTCGATATACTGGTGGTATTGAAACGCAGCGGAGTACGCCGAACTTGTCGTGTGCCCGTGAGGAGGCGCATGAAGCGGTCTCATCCTCAATTCAGCGTGTTCTGGTTAGACAGTTCTCTTTGCTCCGCGATGTTGACATGGGCAGAAAGACATCTTTGCATATCTGCCTCATTATTCTCAATCTCAAAGGGGCCTCTCGCAACGCCTCGCTTTCCTCGTGGGGCCGCTGCGGGCCAACCAACCGCAGCCAATTGTGGAGGGACAGGGCTGGGTGTCAAGAGCGGAATGTGGCGGAGCCGCGTGGGCAGGGCGGCGGTGCGGCTGAATTCTCTTGACCGGGAGCGGATTTGTGTTTAGATATCCCGCTGGTTCAGTTCGCAGGGTGGGGGCTTCAGGACCGTGCGTCCCGGCTGCCGCCTGTCGCATCAGACGAAAAACTACGCATTGAAAGGTTTGCGCAGATGAAAGTAAGTCAGAGAGCTCAGGCTGTTGCCCCTTCGGCGACGCTGGCGGTGACGAGTCGTGCGAAGGAGATGAAGGCCCAGGGGATCGACGTGGTGGGGTTCGGCGCGGGAGAACCGGATTTCGACACGCCGGAATACATCAAGGAAGCCGCGATCAAGGCCATGAAAGAGGGCAAGACGAAGTACACCCCGGCCAAGGGTATTCCGGAGCTGCGGGAGACCATCGCGGCCAAGCTGGCGAAGGACAACGGGCTCAAGTATACCGCCGACCAGATCGTCGTGAACATCGGCGGCAAGCACGCGGTTTACGAAGCGATGCAGGCCGTGCTCGATCCGGGCGACGAGGTCCTGCTGCCGGCGCCGTACTGGGTGACCTACCCCGAGGCGGCGGCCCTGGCAGGCGCGACCGTGAAGGTCCTGGAGACGGGCAAGGCTACCGGCTACAAGATTACGCCCCAGCAGTTGAAGAACGCGATCGGGCCGAAATCGGCGCTGCTCATTATCAACTCGCCCAACAATCCCGGCGGGTTCACCTACACGCCCGACGAGCTGCGCGCCCTGGCCAAGGTGCTCGAAGGCACGAATGTCGCGGTGATGTCGGACGAGATCTACGAGAAACTCATCTACGGCGACACGCAGTTCATCAGCTTCGCGGCGTTGAGCGCCGACGCGTACAACCGCACCCTGACGCTCAACGGCCTGAGCAAGGCGTATTCGATGACCGGCTGGCGGCTCGGCTACACCGCGGGTCCGCTCGACGTCCTCAAGGCGATGTCCCGCCTGCAGGACCACATGACGAGCAACCCGGTGACGTTCGCGCAGTATGCGGCGATCGCGGCAATGGGCCCGCAATCCGCTGAGGCCATCGAGACGATGCGGGTCGAGTTCGAGAAACGCGGCAAGTACATGGCCGACCGTCTGCGGGCGATGAAGGGCGTCGAGTGCAGCGAGCCGACCGGCGCGTTCTACTGCTTCCCCGACGTGTCCGCGCACTACGGCCGGACCTTCGGCGGTGTGAAAGTCACCGGCAGCATGGACTTCGCCAAGGCGATGCTGGAGCAGGCCAACGTCGGCGTCGTCCCGGGCGCGCCCTTCGGTTGCGACAAGAACGTTCGCCTGAGCTTTGCGACCTCGATGCAGCAGATCACCAAGGGCCTCGACCGCATGGAGAAGTGGCTCGGCTGACTCGGCGGCCACGCTCTGTACTGCTGTCCGAGGGGAGAGAGATTGCTTCGCTTTGCTCGCAATGACATGGTGTTGTGGCGAGGCGGTGGTTTCGTGTTCTGTCGGTCCTGTGCGTAGGGGACGCGGAGGTTGTTTCGCTGCGCTTGCAATGGCATGGCGCTGCGCTCTGATTGCAGCGAGAGCCTGTTCTGTAGGCTTTGCGGGGCGTGGGGATGGCGCATGCCTCGCTTCGTGCATGCTGGCGTGGCAACGCGCGGAATGTCATTGCGAGGAGCGAAGCGACGAAGCAATCTCCACCGCGGGGAGAATGACGTGCGCAGTTACTGGGTCTACATCATGACGAATGCAGGCAACCATGTGCTGTATACCGGCGTCACGAACAGCCTGGCCAGGAGGGTAGCTCAACACAAGGCCGGCACGGGCTCGGCCTTCACGAGCAAGTACAAGACGCACAAGCTGGTCTTCTACGAGGAGTTCTGTCGGATCACTGACGCAATTGCCGCAGAGAAACGGATCAAAGCAGGCTCTCGGGCAAAGAAGATCCAACTCATCGAGTCGTTCAATCCCGAATGGAAGGACCTGTCTGTGCAATGAGGGGGAGATTGCTTCGCTTCGCTCGCAATGACATGCCTGGGGTGCAACGGCAGCCGTTCTCTGTTCTGCGGTCTTGTGCGTACGGAACGGGGGGATTGCTTCGCTGTGCTCGCAATGACTGAGCAAGACGTAGGGCACTACCTTTCATACCCTGGTACGTTCACAGGTGGCAAGATTGCTTCGTCGCTGCGTTCCTCGCAGTGACATGGCGCGAGGATTGGAAAGTGATCAGAAAGTCGAGACTGCGGCGAGGGTGTCCGCCCTTGCGCCACTACAGAACCCCACCGGCAAGATGAGATGCCGGTGGGGTGCAATAGGAGGGTGACCTTGCTATGAATCGCTGTTTCTCAGACCTCCTTGCGTGAACAGCAGGGCGTCCACGCGGGGCTTATGTGTGACCCGAGGCCTGGAGCATCTTTTCGAAGGCCTCCCGGCCGCGTCTTTCGAGTTCCCTGGGACTGACGTCCTCCACGTGTGTTGCCAGATTCCAGATGTGGCCGGAGGGATCGGTTACCGCGCCCATCCGGTCGCCCCAGAACATGTTCTCCACCGGCGTCTTGACCGTCGCCCCGGCGGAAACGGCGCGCTCGAAGGCACGATCCACGTCCTCGACGTAGATGTAAAAACCGACGGGTGTCCCGCCAAGCGTCAACGGCGTTCCGCCGCAGTCTGTCCCCGGCATTTCCTCGCCCAGCATGAAGACGGAATCTCCGACCCTCATTTCCGCATGGGCAACTCCTTTGCCGTCGGGCGTCGGCATGCGGTACCGCTCCTGGGCGCCGAACGCCTCCTGATAGAACTCGATCATGCGGGCGGTGTCGTGTACCGTCAGCGCGGGTGTCACTGTGCTGTATCCCTTCGGGATGGGTTTCACGTCTTGTTGCTTCATGGGTTGTATCCCCTCAAGAATCAATCCTCAAATCACTATCATCATCACAATGCCGAGGCCGAAACGGCTGACCGCGTCGAGCCTCGCATAGCTGTACTACTGGACCCTGTTCGCAGGGGTTCTAAGCTTTTGTTCCGGCCGTCATAGGCAAAAACCTGATTTTCCGGGCGGACACGGTGGATTCCTTGCCCGATGCGCCAACACCTCTGGCGTTTCGGTCGTCTATGGGGGAAAATGGGCCGCATTCGCAGCCTGTGTGGGCTCGGTTGTGGAGATATTGCGTGCGGGATCGATCGGAACGACGGATTCTCAAGGCCCTTCGCCAGGGGCGGCGCGAGGCGTACCTCGACGTCATCGAGACGTACTATCCGTCGGTCTATCGATTCCTGCTCTTCCTCGGCGGCGATCCGCACCTTGCGGAGGACCTGACGCAGGAGGTGTTCGCCTCGGCCTGGCGGTCGCTCGACGGCTTTCGCGGCGATTCGTCGATTCGGACCTGGCTGCACCGAATCGCCTACAACACGTTCCTGGATGCGCAGCGGCACCGGGAGTGGGACTCTCGCCTCACTGGGACGCTGGGCGGCTTGGATTGCAGCGTTGCCGACGATCCGCTGGCCGGAAAGGTGGAACCATGAATAGGAATCCTGGGAACGGGTACGAAGAAATCTCGACGGA
>CAZDTD010000062.1:0-21252 GCA_964507995.1 uncultured Pirellulales bacterium
GACGGAGCCCGAGCGGGCCCGCGCCCTCCGGCAGGTCCTCCAGCGAATCGACCTGGTCCGCCGGGAAGGGGTCGTCATGATGATGCCGTTCGACGTGGTCGTGTACTGACGCTCGCTCTTCGACTGTGTGACGGCGTAGTAGCGAATACGTGACATCAAGGTTCTTCAGCAGGCATTTCGATCCGGCCGAAGGCCGCTCCGCGTAGGGTGAGCGTCCTCGCTCGTCCTTCCGCTTCGGGGCCTATGAGGCGAGCGGGACGCTCGCCCTACGAAGATGGCTGTCCTGCCGTGGATGCTTTACTTCGTTCAGTATGACAGCGAGGGGGGCATCGCCGGTATCCGGCGGGGCAAACGCATCGTGACGCGCGGGGCCTTTGTGACCGTCGGCTGTCGGCGTGCCTTCTTTCTACGGCCGGTGGGATTTGACTCGCAGCTCCCGCCGAGGTATGATTCCCCGGCAGATGCCGTATGCCGTCCGATGCGGCCGGCCGAATTTCCAGGTGCGGGGGCAGGAACAGGAGATGGAGATCATGAAACATAGGGCAGGCATGATGAAGGCGGGGATATTGGCTCTTTCGATTCTGGTGACGATGGTTCTGACAGGCTGCGTTTCCAGCCGTTCCGATGTCAAGTACGGCGGCAAAGGCCCGGCCGTCGGCAACGCCACGCTCCGCCAGGTCACCTGCGGCGAGACGACGAAGGATTGGCTGCTCACGGTCCTGGGCGCGCCCTCCCGCACCGCGCAGGGGGCCAACGACACGGAAATCCTCACCTACGAATATACCAAGACGGTTGACAGCGAATTCCACTTCTTCATCTTCTTCAGCTCCGACGACCGCAGGGAAGAACGCACGGTCTACGTCTTCGAGCTCGAAAACGGCGTCGTGACACGATACTGGAAGGAGTCGTGACCGGCGTAGTCTATGGCTCGAAGCAGGCATGCGAATTCATCGTAGGCGGATTGCATGCCGGAACGTGAAAGATATTGGGGTAAGGAGATTGCCGCATGAGCAAACGGGAAGCAACGCCCCACAATTCGTCCCGCCGGGGTTTTCTCAAGGCTACGCTGGCAGCCGGCGCTGCGCCGTGGTTCGTGCCCGCGAGCGTGCTCGGCTCGGCGGGCCAGACGGTCCCCTCGAACAAGATCACGCTCGGTGTCCTCGGCGTCGGCGCCCAGGGCCAGTACGACATGCGGAATTTCCTCTCGCAGCCCGATGTCCGCGTCACGGCGATCTGCGACGTGAACCAGCGCAATATCGCCAGTGCGAAGGACCACGCCAAGAGCGCCTATGGCAGCGCCGATGTCAAGGTCTTCAAGGATTTCCGCGAGTTGAACGCGGATCCGACAATCGACGCAGTCCTCATGGCCCTGCCGGTCCATTGGCACAGCGTGCCGGCAGCGGACGCGATCCTGCACGGTAAGCACATCTACCACGAGAAGCCGATGGGCATGTCGTTCGGCGAGGCCGTCCGCGTTCGCGATGCGGTCCGCAAGACGGGCGTCGTCTTCCAATTCGGCACGCAGCAGCGGTCGGACCTCAAGTTCCGCTGGGCCTGCGAACTGGCCTTGAATGGGCGGCTGGGCAAGCTCAAGGACGTCCACGTCTCCGTCCCCGGCGGCAAGCACGGCGATTTGTTTCCCGAGCAGCCTGTGCCTGATTACGTCGATTGGGACCGCTGGGTCGGCCCTGCGCCGAGGACGAGCTTCCACGAAAAGAAGCTCGAACGCGACAACCACGAGAATATCACGAACTTCTCGCTTGGCATGATCTCGTGCTGGGGAATCCATCACATTGATATCGCCCAGTGGGGCAACGGCACCGACGCCACCGGCCCGAGCACGGTCGAAGGGACAGGCGAGTTCCCTGCTGCGGGCGCGTTCGACGCCATCGAACGGTGGAGAGTGCGATTCGAGTTCGCCAAGGCGGCTCCTGTGACGTTCGTCCACGATGGCACGGAGGGATTCCAGCACGGCATCAAGTTCATCGGCGACGCCGGCTGGGTCCACGTCGATCGGGGCACGATCACGGCGCACGATGAGCAGTTCCTCCGCGACCCGCAGAACAAGTACGACACGATGCCGATCACGCTGCCGATCAGCGCGGACCACGTTCGCAACTTCATCGACGCGGTTAAGGCCAGAACCCGCGCGATCTGCGATATCGAGACCGCGGTTCGTTCGGATACCTTGTGCCAGATTGCGTTGATTTCGGTCAAGCAGGGCCGCAAGCTCCGCTGGGACCCGCAGGCCGAGCGGTTCGTCGACGACGCCGCAGCCGATGCGATGCTCCAGCCCAGGTCGTTCCGCGGCCCGTGGAAACTGCCGGAGGTCTGAGATCGTGGGGGACAAGCGGTGCGTCCCCCGGGCGGCAGGCCGAAGGCCCTGTTGGTAGTGACGCCGTAAGGCGTTATCTTCTTGACGCATGAAGATATGTCCTGACAGGCACACTACGAACGAGCTTAGCCCGACGTTGCCACTCGAAGAGACGGGCGATCTATCGAGATCGAACTGGAGTGCCTCATGAGGGCCTTGACGTCACGAGAGAAACGAGTGCTCATCTACTTCGGCATTCTCCTGGCCGTTCTGGGCTGGGACTCCGGTCGAAGGCGCTGGTCGCCCGGCTCCCATGTCGAGACCGACCACTACGTCATCGAGTCGTCGGCCACGCCGGAACAGACGCAGGAGATCGGGCGGGTCGCGGAAATCGTCTATCGCGGGTACTCGGAACTGGCCGCGCGATTGCAGTGCCCGATTCACTCTCATCCGAAGCTCAAGATGAAGCTGTTCAAGGACCGCGACGAATTCCGGTTTTGCAATCGGGTTCGCGACTGGGCGGAGGCGTTCTATCGCAGGCCGTGTTGCTACCAGTACTATTCCGACGACGAAGTGCATCCCTATCATTGGATGATGCACGAGGCAACGCACCAGCTCAACGCGGAGGCCGCCCGCCTGAAGCTGCCGCAGTGGCTCGACGAGGGGCTCGCCTGCTACGTCTCCACCAGCCGGATCATCGAAGGTTCGCTCGCCTTGGGTCGGATCGACACCAACACGTACCCGGTCTGGTGGCTCGATTCGCTGACGCTCTCCGGCGATCTGGATGCGGACAAAAAGAGTCTGAACGTCATCCCGCTTCGCGTCATCGTCTCGGGACAGGGTGGTCCAAGCATGAACGCGCACTTCAACCTGTACTATTTGCACTGGTGGAGCCTCGTCCATTTTCTGATGACGGCTGATAGCGGCGCGCACCGGGCAGGGCTGGCGCAGATGATTGCGGCGGGCGCCGGTCTTGCGACGTTCGAAAGGCACATCGGGCCGATTGAGGCCGTCGAGAGACAGTGGTACAGCCACGTCCTCGATCTGAAACGGCAACTGGCGGGGCAGGTGACGCCGAGCGCGAGACTGAAACCCGCTGAAATTCTCGAACTTCGAAACAAGCACGAAGGACCGAAACCCAAATTCTGATGCGGGCCATCTGACGGGCGACAGTCAATGTAGGGTGCGTATCACGCACCATTGCCCCCCTCGGAGACGCAAGAGTTGGTGCGTGGTACGCACCCTACAAGTGCCGAGACCCGCGTCGGAGGGACGCGGGCCTCGGGTTCGTATGACAATTCTGGCGGTCTCGCACGCGAGGGAACTGCCGTGCGGGTCGTCAGAACGGCCTGGCGAATGGCGTCGTCTTTCCGGCCAGCGATCCGATCTCTTCCTGCGACAGGGCGCGATTGTAGAATCGGGCGTCGTCGATTTTGCCGGTGAAGGCGCGACTGACCGTGGTGCCGTCGGTGCCGAGCCAGGCGCCGATCAAGCCGTCGCCCAGGGTCAGCGTCTGCACGGCGTCGAGCTTCTGCGAAGCCGCCTGGTAGCCGTTGAGCCACAGGGCCCACTCGGTGTCCGAGACCGTGATGGCCACATGATTCCACTGATTGGCCTTGGCGACGGCCGTGCCCGTCGTGTTGTCCAGACCGTAGATGCCGGAATCGACCTTGCCGTACCCGTAGCGCCAGTGCAGGGCGCCGGCGGCCCAGCCGTTGTTGTGGAAGAAACTCGCGTACTCGACGGTGGTCGGATCGACTGTCGAATTCACCCACATGGCGATTGTCATCGCGGTCGCGCTGCCCAGCGATGGGACATCCACGCCGTCGGCGATCCCGTCGAGCACGAGGACCTGGCCCCGCGTCGCATCGGTTCCCGTCTTGGCGTCGCCAACCGCGGCGCCGTTGTTTTTGCCCATCGCGTCCTTGAGGTCACCATCGAACTTGTACCAGGCCGCCAGGCCCGAGGTCCCGGGATCGACCGGGGTGATGAACTCGGGGGCGGTGCCGTGCAGCTCGACGTCGTCGAAATACAGCGTGCCCGCCGCTCCGGCTCCCTCGACCCCGATCACCAGCTTTGTGATATTTACGAGGTTGACGTCGGTCGAGGCCAGATCGATGTGCCAGGGCAGCCACTGGGTCCGCTTGATGTCCCCGGCGTCGCCGTTGTAGGGCACTTTCGCGTTGTTGATCTTCAGGTACAACGAGCCGGTGTTGTTCGGATCGCCGTAGAAGGTCAGCGACAGCGTCTGGTATCCGTGTTTCGTCCAATCCTGCGGATCGTCGAAGGTCCGCGTCGCCTCGGCAACAGTGGCGCTGCCCGAGTTGTTGTAGAACAGAGGCATCGACTGCCTGCCGGCGTGCACGATGCCCGTCTCGCAGAACGTGCCGTCCACGGCGGGGTCGATCCCGACGATCGAGCCGTTCGTGTCGTCGTCATAGCCGTCGGTCCAGGTCTGGAAGACGGCCTCATCCTCGTCCATATTGTCCGTGTAGCTCTCGAAGTCGTCCACGACGACGGCCGTCGCCGTCGAGAAACTCCAGACGTCACTTTCCCATTCCGGGACCGCCTCGGCCTGGTTCACCTCGACCACCTTCCAGAAGTAGGTTTGGCTCAGGTTCAGATTCGCCTCGTAGCGCGGCGCGTCCACCGTGGCGACCAGGGACAGATCGTTCGCATCCGTCCCGAGGAAGACCTGGTGCGAGACCGCCTCGCGTCCGGCCCGCCAGCTCAGGGGCGTGTCGGGGAGCACCTCTGCGGCGCCGGACTGCGGCTGGGGTTCCCGGGCCGCCATCGGCACGTAGAAGAATCGCACCTCGCTGAGGCTGACCATCGCGGCGGTGCCCCAGTTCTCGCGGATCGTCAACTTGACGTGCTTCGCCATCGTCCCGGCGAAATCGACGACGATGTTCGGCGTGTACGTATCCTTGCCGGTTCCCTGGGCGAAGGGGGATACGCCGTCCAACGGCGTCCAGGTCTCGCCGTCGGCGGAATACTCGACTGCGACGTCCCTGGCTCCGAAGCCCATGAGCGTTTCGAGTTCGGAGTTGGAGTTCCAGACCCACAGCTCATGCAGCCTGTACACCTTGTCGAACGTGTATTCGATCCAGGCGGGCATGCCGCCGGGAGCGACCCACATCGTCTTCAAGTCCGTCCCGTGCTCGTCGAGTTCGTCGAGTCCGGACTGGTCGATGGTTCGGATGGCGGGCGACGTGGACTGCTCGCTGGAGGCCGCGACCGTCAGGCTCGTGATGGGATAGCCGTACGGCTCGGTAGTAAAGCTCCAGACCTCGCCTTTGAAAACTGTGTTGTCAGGAGCCGCGTTCACCTCATCGACACGCCAGTAGTAAGTCTGCCCGAAGTCGAGCCGGCCGGCGTCGAACTCGGCGTCGTCCTGGCTCTCGCCGACCAGCACGCCCATCGGATCGTCCCGGTCGGCGTCGTTGACGTCGGCGAAGGCTGTTCCGAGGTACACGTCGTGCGCCACGGCGAACTCGCCCGCCGCCCAGCGCAGCGTCACGTTGCGGAGAACGTCGTTCGCCTCCTGGGCCGGCTGCGGATCGAAGGCCAAAGCCCGAGAGACCGGGCCTTTGGGAAGGATGAAATCGACGGCCGGATCGAAGACGCCTTCGAATGTCGAGAACGCCACTGCCTCGTACTCGCCGATGAGCTGTCGTCCGCCGTCGACCGATCCGTGGCGGATGTTGCCCCACGAGATCCACTTCGTGATCGATCCGGGCGAGCCGTTGGTGCTCTGGAAGACCGCCACGCCGTCAAAATAGTAGTCGATCGTATTGGCGCCGTCGTAGACGATCGCGTAGCGGTGCGTCTCTCCCGTGGCGGGGATGGCCTGGATGTTGTTGTTGACGTCGTCGGTGCTGCCGTTCCAACTGCCGGCCGACAAGCCGGTCTGGAAACGGATGAAGCACTGGCCGCCGATATCGATGATCGGTGCCATCGAATCGCTGCCGGCGCCGGCGGTGAAGACCGCCTCGACGACGAAGGGCGTCCCGGCGAATGAGGTCGCGTTGTTGTTGAAGGCCGAGGCATCGAACTGGAAGCTCTCCTGGCTGGCCTGGTCGGCGTCGGAGAGGATGCCCAAGCCCGCGGAAACCGTCTCCGTTCCGTGGTGGGTGGCGAAGGTGCCGGTCTGGTCGATTTCCCGCGGTCCGAGGGTGTAGGTCGTGCCGTCCAGCGTTCCCAGGAAATCGACGTATATCTGGCACGTCACATCGGCTGCACGGCCGACGCCTGTCGATGCGACAGTCAGGCACAGACAAGAAAGGATCAAATACATCCGTTTCGCAGACATGTCATTCCTCCTCAAGGTCCTGCAGATTTGCCGTTTCATTTCACACCGTGTGCTCGTGCACAACGCAGTCCGATAATACCTGTTTTCAGCATTGTTTGTCAATGCCGAAAACTAAGCGGCGGACAAACGCGACGTTCCCAGACGCATCTCGCGAACGGTGTTGCTGCCATCCGTAGAAGTACGTATTCTTGCGACGCTTTGGGCCGGCAGGGGGCTTGGGGGTCAAGCCGCTCGCGGGGATGGCCGATCTTGCGCTTCCAGAGAGAACGTGGTCCATCCGATCGGCAAAGGAGACGTGCGATGAGCCTAACGAACTGGTCCGAGAACACCGTCCTCGTGGAGCTCGCCTGTGAACCGCAGACGGGAGAGGAACTCCATGGTGTGATTCAGGAAGTCCGCAAGCGGGGTGACTGCGATGTGGTGGTGGATTTCAGCGCGGTGACGATCATCACCTCTGCGTCGCTGGCGGTGCTGCTGCGTCTCAAGAAGCTGCTCGACGACTGCGGCCGGCGCCTGTCGCTGTGCTGCGTTTCGCCCTCGACCCAAGGCATCCTCTCGATCATCGGACTCGATGATTTCTTCGAGATCTTCGACGACAGATTCGATGCGCTGGCGACGTTGCAAGCCGTTCCGGCTTCAGAGATCGACCGTCGATAGCCGATTCCTCGCACGGGCTCGGCGGAGTCGTCTCCACAGAAGCGAAGATCCATCCCGTTCTATCGCCGGAACAGAATCGCATACCGGAAAAAGAAGGACGTGCGCGACTTGTCGTCAGCGGCGGGGCAAGTCGCCTCTTCCTCCGCCGATCCCGAAACGGACCCGTCCCACCCGGAATTACGGATTGGAGATGCCGAAAATCTCAGAATAATCGCTCGGACCCGTTGATAGCGGATGCGGCGCGCGGGTATCATACAACATGTGCCGTAGAGGAGGCGGTCCATGAAGCCAACTCGGAAATTCCGATGTACTCGGCCAATCCGGGCGGCAGAGCATTTCACACCACCGTGCCGCACAGGGGTACTCATTTCCCTCGGGCGGAAACTGCATCTTGCGGCAATCCTGCGCCCGTATCGGGGTCCGCCTCCGATCGCGGAGGAATTCCCAGGATTTCGCTCGTGCGTTCGCGAAACGATGGAATGGTGCAACCCGTTTTTCGCGCGATGCCGTCGGCATGAAGCTCATCTCACGCGGGGCTGGAAGGAACTCTTCCAGCCCTTTTTCTTTGTGACTTCGTGAGAGAGACGTATTCGAAAACACGTCTTGACTCCTTCGCCTTTCCGACCCATAATCGCCCCCAGAAGTGAACGGAATGCAGCGGGACTTCCGGTCCCCAGACGCCGACGAGGATCGAAAGGCGATGCAGAGTATCTGACTTGCCAAGAAAACAAGATGTGAAGACTTTGCTATGCAGAGGACCGCAGAGGCAAGGAAGGAACGCACAGGGGAGGTGACAGCGGTAGGGTGAACTCCGTCCACCGTCGTCGTCCGACGAGTCTCCACGGGTCCGCTCTGATTCCCAGAAAGTGAAATATGTCGGTGTGACCCCCGGCTTCCCCCGCAATGGGGAACGGTTCCCACCTGACTTCATGTTTCGCCTTACTGCGGAGGAGTTTGACGGTTTGATGTCGCAATTTGCGACATCAAACGCAGGACGCGGAGGTCGGCGCAAGCGACCCAATGCCTTCACCGAGCACGGGGCCATCATGGCCGCCAGCGTCCTGAATTCTCCTCAGGCTGTGCAGACCAGTGTCTATGTCGTTCGGGCGTTCGCTCGCCTGCGTCAGATGCTCGCGTCGAATGAGGCCCTTGCGGCCAGGCTCAAACGCCTTGAGAAACGGGTTGGCGGGCACAGCAGGCAGATTGTCGCCATCGTCGATACAATCCAGTTGCTGATGCCGCCGCCCGAAGAACGGCCCAGGGAGCCCTTCGGCTTCCGCCGGACAAAGAGGAACTGATCCACCACAGAGGACGCCGAGGGCCGCAGAGGCGATGCAACCGCAGATGAACGCCGATCCTCTGGCGAAATCTGGGCCACAAGCCACAAGCCACGGGTCCCGAGCGACGACTCCATCCATAATCAATTTGACATCTCCTGTCTCGCCCTCCATACTGGGACCCGGTGCGAATGGAATGTGGCGTGACGTTCGGTCCTGAGGTGCCGATGAGAGGTGTATGCGTAGAAGCGGAAAAGCGTGGAAAGGGGGGGGCAGGCACCTGTTCTCTCTTTCAGAAAATGGTAGCTGTCCCCAGTATCCCCTGTCCCGCACCCCGCCAAACCATCGCATACTCATGCGTTGCTCCTTTCGGCCTGCTCTCATTATCGCCTCAGTCGAAATGGTAATGCTCTTCTATCATGGTGATGCTCGTCGTTCAATCGAATTCCGGGGACATGGTCCACCGATTTCCTCAACCGCAGAGGACGCCGAGGGCCGCAGAGACGATGCAACCGCAGAGGAACGCGGATGAACGCTGATTCTCTGGCGAAATCCGGGCCACAAGCCACGGGTCCCGAGCGACGACTCCATCCATAATCAAGTTGACATCTCCTGTCCCGCCCTTCATACTGGAGTACAGTGCGAATGGAATGCGGCGTGACGCTCGGTCCTGAGACGCCGATGAGAGCGACAGCGGTAGGTGGGCTCCGCCCACCGGTTTCCTCAACCGCAGAGAACACCGAGGGCTGCAGAGGCGATGCAAGGCAGGCGGAGATGGAAGATGCCGAGAAAATGTACCGGACAACTTTAGAGTTCCCCTGTGGCGAAGAACGCGGTACAAAATGCCAGGAACGCCGAGACCGGATGTCGATTGTGGACATCCATAGCAGGTATCTATCCCCTGTTTCCCCAGACCTGTGGTGATATTCATGACTATCTGTACAGGAGCAGCCATATGCGAGTACTGGATATGAATAGCCTGATGAGAGAGGTCTACTCTCCTGACTGTGGTCGCGAGGATGTTGAACTGCCAAAGAGTCTCAACGATGTCGTAGAAGCAGGCGTGGTGTTTCAGTATGGGTGCTATGTTTTCAGAGTCGAGGCAAAGGCAAACCGCCACATTTCTGTAGACAAATGCGAGGACCGGACAGCCTATGAGAGTCTGCTGAACCATATCCACCTGGATAGCCATGGTGATGATAGGCTTCCCATCGCGTTCGCTTTTCTCCGAAAGGTCTCGCACATACTCCAGAGGGATTTTCCTGGTGTGGAGTTCCTCGGTGAGATCAGCAGCGAGCCCAATGGGAAGGATTGCGTGGCACGTTTTGGGAGCAAACACCAAGGCGAGCGTTCCTGGCTCGCAGACGATATAGAGGCCTGCAAGCTCAACGCTGTGTGTTTCTTAGACCTATCGTCGTAACCGTGGGTACTGGGGACGGAGACTTCGGCGGAAACGGGGGACCGCCACGAATGGCATCCGGATTCCGAGGGGAGACCGGAACGGTGTCAGGTGCTTTTTCAGGGAGCTTGCCGGGGATGTATCGTTGACAAGAGGGATGGGCGTTGGCCGGTGTGTCGCATGCTCGGGAGAGCATAGACTTGAAGAGAACGCCTTACTTTCTCCCCTCTGCGTCTCCGCGTCTCTGCGTGAGAGTTCTCCGGAGAACGGGACGGTGTCAGAAGAGCGGTGGGCGGAGCCCACCCTACCGCTGTCGCCTCGTCCCCTGGTCCGTTCGAGTTCGGTGCGGTTGCCTATGGCCTGCCGCCTCCGGCCTTTTTCTTTGTCTTTGTCTTGCGGGATACATTTCGTATCTTGCGTTTTGTGCCCTTGCGATCGACGGCCTCTGCGCGACGTGCGCGGTGGACTTCCTCGCGGCGCTGCGGCGGCCACTCGTCGGGGAAGTTCAGGTGGGCGAACTCGCCGAAGAGTTCGACTGCCTTGGCGTCGTAGGCGCGGGCGGCTTCGGCCTCGTCGTCGAAGTAACCGAGCCAGATTCGCCTGCCCTCGAAGTAGATCTTGGCGAACCACTTGCGCTTCTCGCGGTTGTACCCGACGCCTTTGAATCGGGAGGAGGAGCCGACGTGCTTGGCGTTGTTGTGCACGTTCTGCTGGTGCGTGCAGACCCGCAGGTTGTCCCGCGTGTTGTCCAGTCGGTTGTGGTTGATGTGGTCCACGGTCATCCCCTTCGCGGGTCGCATGATCTCGCGGTGCATGTAGACGACCTTGGTCTTTTCCCGCCGGGCGGCGTAGCCATTTTGCAGACGCCAGTTGTACCGGCAAAGCCATTCGAGGTCCGCCGCGTCCACGTAGGCGTACCCGCCGTCGGACAGGGGGATCTGCTTGGCCCCCTCCGCGGGTTTGGGCGGCCTGGGTTGGTAATTGCGGCAGACCCCGCCCGTGGGCGTCGGCTTCATCCGGCCGAGCGAGTCGGGGTGATGGGCGCAGATCGGTCGGTGCGGGAATCCCGTTCCGATGCTCGTCAGCCACAGACCCGGGTCCCAGTAGGAGTACGTGCAGGTGTGACAGGTCGGCGTTTCCATCGAGCGATCCCTTCCTTTGTCGCCTCGTTCCGGGGCGCCGGCCCTCGCCACTGCGGCAATCGGCGTCGGCCTGTCGGACGTTACATATAAAGTAAATAGACATATCATATATGTCAACAAAAAAACCGCCAAATATCTTCGCCTGCCTATGCTGGAATCGGCGTGATTTGCTCGGTCTTTTCCCTTGACAGAGGGGGGGATGACACGGTAAAAAACAAACAAGTGGAGCAGGTGCCCGCGTTAGGGGGGGGGGCGTTTGCCGTTCAACAGGCAGGCGGGCATGATGTGTCGAGTCTTTCGGTTTGGAGGCGTCAATGGATGTTTTGGGAGGCAGGGAGTCTTGAGGGGCGGTTTTCCGCCTCGTAATTCAGCGATACGCATTTCTGTCCATAACCATCTGCCTGTTTGGAGGAAGGAGGTGTCTGGCAGGTCGCACACACCCATCTTGGGCAAAGACGGTACAAGAAGCTTGCTATTTACTCTCGGTTGCTCCGGCGCGTGGCCGGAACGGAACGTTCGATTGAAGTGGTTTTTGGCGAGGAGGACTGTCATGTGCAAAACACTGTTTCACTTGGCTTCGTGTGTCTTGGTTCTCGGCGTGGCCTTCGCCGGCCCGGCGAAGGCCGCCGATCCCAACCTGGTCGGCTGGTGGCCTTTGAATGAAGGCGCCGGGGATGTCGCGCTGGACCTGTCCGACAGCGGCTTCAACGGCACGATCCTGAATCCCACGGGCGGGCTCGGAGTGGACGGCTCGGTCTGGGTCGAGGACGCCGAACGCGGGATGGTCCTGAGCTTCAACGGCGTCAACGGCACCGGCGCCTGCGTCACGACCGGCATGACGATCCCGGCCATGGACCTGACGACGGACTTCACGTGGATGTTCTGGTGCAAGCAGGACGCCAGCCAGGGATTCACTGCGGACACCGGCGGCAACGACGTCATCCTGGGCAACCGCTACGGCGGGACGGGCTCGCCGCTGCAATTCGTCAAGTTTACCCCGACGAATTTCGAGTTCTACAACAACGACAACACCAATTTCGTCACCTATCCGGAGGTGATGCCGTCCAGCGTATGGGTCCACAACGTGACCGTGAAGGACGGCGACAAGCTCACCTACTATTGCGACGGCTTCGAAGTGCGCTCGATCACGGTCACCAAGATAATGGACCCCAACCCCTTCTACATGGGCGCCGACGGTTTCAACGGCGTACAGGAGGCATGGTGCGGCTGCCTGAGCGACGTGCGGCTCTACAATAAGGCGGCCACGCAACTGGAAATCCTGGCGGCCGCCATGAATGTCGAGCGGATCGATATGGAAGTCGGCTGTGCCGGAAAGGTCCCCGTCATCGACGGCGAGGTCGATTACGTCTGGGGGAGCGCATCGACGCAGTACTTCGTTCCGGTGGACGCGAACAACGCCTCCGGCAGTTGGAAGGCATTGTACGATTCCGAGAACCTCTACGTCATCGTGGAGGTGACCGACGACAGTCTGGTGAACGATTCGAACAGCTCCTGGCAGGACGACAGCGTCGAATTTTACTTCGACGGCGGTAACTCCAAGCTGAACACCGCGTTGTCCGGCGACGACCGCCAGTACACGTTCGGGTGGGGAACGGACGAGATCCAGGGGACCAATATCCAGCTCGAAGGCGTCGAGCAGGCGCAGGTGGCCACCGAGAGCGGCTGGCGCATCGAAATCAAGTTCCCGTGGGTTGCCTTGCAGGAGGCCGCGCCGCAGGCTCTCGACCTGATCGGCGTCGACTGCTTCTACAATGACGACGACGACGGCGGCGACACGCGTGAAGGCGCGATTTGCACGTTTGCCGACAACGCCGACGGCAACGCCTGGAACGACGCCTCTCGGTGGGGCACGGCCATCCTGGCAGTCCCGCCGGAGCCGGTGGACCCGGGCGCCGATGGCCTCGTGGCCTACTACGCATTCGAGAACGACGTGAACGACAGCTCGGGCAACGGCTTCAACGGCACGATCGTCGGGGACCTGACCTTCGGGGAAGGGCCGGCCGGCTACGGCGCCGCGATGATCTTCGCCAACGAAGCCTACGTGGACTGCGGCAGTGATCCCAACCTGGATATCACCGGCCCGATCTCCTTGTCCCTGTGGATCCGGCCCGACGCGGAAGACCCGGAGGGCAAAGGCACAGAGACGGCGCCGCTGGCCAAGGCGACGAGCACGGCGGACCCCAGTTGGAGCTGGCAGGTGCGGTACGGCTGGAACAGCCCGCTGCCCTACATGGCGTTCACATTCAACACCTCCCCCAGGGCCTGGGTCTACGTCGGTCAGAAACTGACGCAGGGCGAGTGGGCTCACATCGCCTGCTCGGCGGATGGCCAGACGCTGAAATGCTACCTGGACGGCCAGGAAACCGATTCGACCGCCATGGGCGCGATCACGAGCAGCCCCACCTCTCTACTTATCGGATCGGACGGCTGGGGAGACGACTGGATCGGCGGTATCGATGAGGTCGCAGTATACAACCGAGCTTTGTCCGCAGGCGAGATCCTCTATCTGGCCGGCGCCAGGGCGGCCGATGCTGTCGTGCCCGAACTGCCCAATGACGGCGAATGACCGGCGGTTGAGACGCCGGAGTTGGGTTTCGACGACGTGAACACGCGGTTTCTCCACTTTTGAGGAGAGACGGAGTCCTCCGGGGTCGTAGACGGTCTGTCCGTCGATAGGGCGGTGGAATCGATCGATTGTTCGGAGATCAAGGGCTGTGGGCATTCCCGCAGCCCTTTTTGTCTCTATTCGGCATCAGGGATTGCCTCTGATGCGTTCGGAATCGTTGAAATCGGAGGCGATACACCAAGAACAGGCGAGTCGAGCGATGGCTGCGCGGGTAGGGACGAGGCTGATCCAACGGCGGTGGCCGTCCAGATTGTTGTTGAATTCCGGGCTCGGAATGTGATATAAATAATGCTGTAGGGTTATTGGTTGGCATTCATATTGGGCCTCATAGACGAGAAGGGTCTGGCCGAGGAGTGGTTATGGCCGAGAATGTCGCTGCACATCGAATACATCCATTGCAGGGTCTGGCATTTCTTTCGGTTTGGGGCTGCTCCCAGCGGTGGTTCTCGCAGGAAGGAGGTGAAGGCGAAAGTTAACGCAAAATCAATGGGCGACACATGTGGCCCTAACCGTCGGATTCTAAACTCGCTGGAGTTTCCGACGCGGCGTGCGTACGGAGCAGAACGACTCGTTAACTTTTGTAAGGACTGGAGAAATGAAAAGAACCCTGTTTTTCCTGGTGGTCCTCACGGGAATCCTCGCAGTCGCGGCACAGGCACAAGAGACCTACGTGCTGATGTCGGAGGATTTCGAGGGTTTGACCCTGGGACCGAATGTCGATGAAGGAGTTGCTGGGGAGGCGGTGTGGACGGACGTCCCGCCAGCCGGCTGGTTTAACGACGCCAGCAACGTTCCCGGCGTAGAGGATCCGGCCACGGATGGCGTGACCGAGTGGGCCGGATGGGGCTTCGCCAAGAAGGATTGGTGGATCGAGACTGCCGGCGATCAACGCCGCTCGGAATTCACGTTGGGAACAGGCACCGTCGCCATCGCCGATGGGGACGAGTGGGACGATCTGGGACATCCCGGGGTGCCTGCTACGGGCACCTATGATGTCTGGCTCAACACGGCCTCCATCGACCTGTCCTCTGCGGTACCGGGCACCGTGCAGCTCCAGTTTGATTCGAGCTGGCGTCCGGAGTACGACGACAACTATCGCCAGACCGCGAATATCACCGTTTCCTTCGATGGAGGGGAAAAGATCGAGATCCTCCGGTGGGAATCTGATTCCGCCAGTCCCAACTACAAGGATGACAACTCCACCAATCAGACGATTACCGTCGACATCCCCAACCCCGCCGGCGCTGCGAATATGGTGCTGACGTTTGGTCTGTTCGACGCCGGCAATGACTGGTGGTGGGCTATCGACAATATCGTTGTGACGGGTGGATGGAGCGGCGTCCGCGCCTCCAATCCCTGCCCCAAGAGCGGGACCGAGGAAGTGTCCGTGAAGACCACCTTGAGTTGGACGCCCGGAGATTACGTCGGCGGGGCGTCGCCCAAGCACAGAATCCTGCTCAGCGACGACATCGACGCGGTGAACGACGACACGGCGGTCATCGCCACCCAGGACGCCAACAGCTATGACGCTACGGGCCAGCTCGATTTCGGCACGACCTACTACTGGCGGATCGACGAGGCCAACAACGCCACCGCTTGGGACAAAGGCAATGTCTGGAGTTTCACGACGGAAGCGTACTCCTATCCGATCGCGAACGTGACGGCGACGGCCTCCGCCGAGCAGGCCTCGTCGCCTGCGAGCCGGACGGTCGACGGTTCCGGCCTCAACGAGTTCGACGAGCACGGCGTCGAACTGAAGACGATGTGGGCGACGCCAGGCGGCTTGCCGGTTTCGATCCAGTACACGTTCGATACGGAGTACATGCTGGACAAGCTGTGGGTCTGGAACGGCAATTCCGAAATCGAATCCCTCATGGGCTTTGGAGCCAAGGATGTCACGGTCGAGTATTCCACCGACGGTGAAGCCTGGACCGCGCTGGAAAACGTGCCTGAATTCGCGCAGGGAACCGGTGTGAGCACCTATACGGCCAATACCGTGGTGAGCTTCAACGGCGTCACCGCCCAATACGTGAAGTTGACCGTCAACGACGACTGGGGCGTCACGACAATGGTCAGCATCAGCGAAGTGCGGTTCTTCTACATCCCGGTGCAGGCAGGAGATCCGCAGCCGGCCGATGAGGCGACCGATGTGAGCGTGGATGCCTCGCTGACTTGGCGAGCCGGCCGGGAAGCGGTTTTGCACAAGGTCTACTTCAGCGATGAGGAGCAGGCGGTCGCCGATGGCACGGCGCTGGTGGACACGACGGACGAGATCGGCTATACGCCGGAAGGGCTTGTCTTCGGAAACGTCTACTACTGGAAGGTCACGGAGGTTAACGAGGCCGCGGCGACCACGCAGTGGGAAGGCCGGGTCTGGAGCTTCACCACGCAGGAATTCAGCGCGATCGATGATTTCGAGAGCTATACGGACAACCTCGATGCCGAAGAAACCGTCTGGCATACGTGGATCGATGGGTATGCCGATCAGAGCAGCGGTTCGCAGGTGGGCTACACGGACTCTCCATTCTGCGAAAGGAACACGGTTCACGGCGGCCGACAGGCCATGCCGTTCCAGTACAACAACGGGAACTCGCCGTACTTCTCCGAGGCGGTGCGGACCTGGGACACAACCCAGGACTGGACGGCCCAGGGCGCAGACACGTTCAGGTTGTTCTTCTATGGAGATGCCGCAAATGTGGTCGGGCCTCTGTATGTCGGCGTCGAGGACAGCGGCGGCAAGAAGCTGCTCGTCACGAATTCGGACCCGAACGCCGTGCTGGCCACCTCGTGGCAGGCTTGGACGATCCCGCTGAGTACGTTCACCGATGCCGGCGTGAACGTGACCAGGATTAAGAAGATGTACATCGGCGTCGGTGATCGGAACAGTCCGGCGGCCGGCGGCGCCGGCACGATCTTCATCGACGACATCAGCCGTGGGATTCTACGAGAGGAATCCGACTCGGCTGGTGGCTGATGGAGGAATTCAGGTGGAATGGGAATCGTGGCTCCGGCGACATGTCGTCGGAGCCACGATTCGTTTGGCTTTTCCCGCGATCCCGGAGGGCATCAAAGTCTGTATCGCTCACCGAGGGATATCCTTCCCTGGAATCCCGCAAACGCGGGATTCCATCCGCAAATTGGCAAACCGATAGGCGAGGCTCCCTCGCCTGCCCCTGTTGGATCAGCGAGGCCGCTCGTCCTGCGAAGAGCAGAGTTTTCGAGGCCGGCGCAGCGTCGACCCGACTGGAGTAGATGGCGCGCCGCCGCTATCGTCCTGCCCCTCCGGTTGGGAATGGTCCTGTTGCGTTCGCCGTGATCCGTCGGTTGCTGTCGGTCCAGTGGTCACGGTACCAGGTCGAGGCGCAGAACGTGTCGTTCAATTCGGCCATTCGGGTTTTGAGCCTGTCTCGGTACTTCTCCATGCGGTCGCGATGGGCCGGATCGGTTGCGAGGTCCTTCCTCTGGAGCGGATCGGCGACGTGGTCGAACAGAACCTCCTTGCGGGGCAGGTTCTTCGGACCGCCGCCGCGGAGGACTGCGTAGGTGAATCGTTTGTCCCGCAGGGCCCGCCATTCGTGCCCATCCTGCCAGATGGCGCAGGCGCCGGTGTTCATGAGCAGTGCCGCTTCGGGCTCGGGACCGGATTTGCCCCTCGCGATGCGGCTCAGGTCCATGCCTTCCACACCCTTGGGGATTTGCGAGTCCAGGCCGGCCAGGCCCAGAAGCGTGGGCATGATGTCCGGCGTATTCAGGCAGGCGTCGGAGACGCTCCCCGCGGGGATTCGACCCGGCCAGCGCATGAGGAACGGGACCCGGGCGGCCTCTTCGTAGAAGATGTTCTTTTTCATCCGGCCGTGGCCGCCGAACATCTCGCCGTGATCGGAGGTGAAGACGATGAGCGTGTTGTCCGCGAGGCCCGCTGCATTGACCGTCTCGAGAATGCGGCCGATGTTCCAGTCGAGATTGGCGGTCATCGCGTAGTAGTTGCGCATCCAGGCGTCGATGAGACGGGGACCTTTCTCGATGTTGGACCATTCGTCGCCATACGGGTCCATTTCGTCGCTGTAGTTGGGTGGGACCGGGAACTTCACCTCCTGGAACAAGTCGGAATACTGCGCCGGGACATTGTTCCGGGCCCAGGGGTCGTGCGGCGTGCCGTACGAGACCATGAGGAAGAAGGGGGCCTGGCCGTCGGCTTTCCTCGCGATGAAGTCCAGGGCCATGTCGGTCTGGGCGTCGGGTTCGAAGACGCCGTCGCCGTAGGGGATCTTCTCGGGCGACTCGGTGTGATAATAGGCGCCGTAATAGTCGTGGTGAAAGTTGTACGCGGCCCAGTAGCCGTCGAAACCGAGGCGATGCGGCCCACGGGGGACGAACGAGTTCCGCGGCTCGAAGTGGTTGCCCAATTCATTCGCGTACAGATGCCACTTGCCGATGTAGCCGGTGTCGTAGCCCGACTGGGTCAGGACGTGGCCGAGACAGGTCTGGTTCGGGTTCATCCGCAGTTCGTTGATGACCATGCCGGTGCCGGTGGTGTACTTGCCGGTGAACAGCGAGGCGCGGTAGGCCGAGCAGACGGGCATCGAGGAGACGGCCTGACGGAAGCTGACGCCTTCGCGGGCGAGCCGGTCGATGTTGGGCGTGTGGGCCTTGGCGTCGCCGGCATAGCCGCAGGACTGGTAACGGAGTTGGTCCGCGAGGAGGTAGATGACGTTGGGACGCCGTGACGCCTTCTGTCTCCTGGAAGCGGACATGCAGCCGGAGGCGATGGT
The DNA here is from genome assembly GCA_964507995.1 of uncultured Pirellulales bacterium. Taxonomy (GTDB): domain Bacteria; phylum Planctomycetota; class Phycisphaerae; order Sedimentisphaerales; family Anaerobacaceae; genus PLanc-01. Next base: position 18,521 of record CAZDTD010000062.1, read on the forward strand.
CAGCCCGACTCCCAGCAGGCCGGAACGGGCCAGGAACTCTCTTCGATTCATTTTCGCGTCTCCACAAGACCGATCGATGCGAAGATCGCCGGCAGTCATGACGACCGCCTGCCGGCTCGGGACCGTATGATAACCGCGTTAGCGGGATGCCTCAAGGAAGCGACCGAATGTTCTTCGCAGGCGGTGCGCCTTGCGTGTCCGCGAACCTGAATGCTTGACAGTGCCATGCGGGATGGTGTTCCATAGAGTCGATATGAGCCGTTGAGGTCTCTTGGTGAGACTGCGGATCAGGCTGTTGCGTGAAAGGAGATCGCGATGGGTCGCATTTCGAGACGGGAACTCATGGGCGCTGCGCTGGGGACGTCGGTCCTCGTCGGCGCATCGCAGGGCCAGGAGGCGGGCAGCGCCTCGCCGAAGACGGGGACCCGGTACGTCGCGGCCTACGACACCGAGTCGCCGGCGTGTTTGCAGGCGTGCCGCAAGATCGTGGAGGTCCACAAACGACTGGAAATGCCGGCCACCTTCTTCGTCGTGGGCCGGGTCCTCGAAGCGAACGCCGTGGCATTCAAGGAACTCCTCGCCGATCCGCTCTTCGAGGTGGCCTCGCACACGTGGAGCCACAAACTGCTTCGCGACAATGCGATGTGCGGCCGGGCCGTCTCCGCGGACGAGAAACGCGAGGAGGTCTTCAAGGCCAAGGAGCTGATCGAACGGATCTTTGAGCGGCCCTGCATCGGTCTGCGGCCCGCCGTCGGGTTCGACAACGCCCTCAAAGGAGCGACTGACGTCCTGGAGCTGGCGCAGGCGGCGGGGTTCAAGTACGTCAGCAGCCTGCTGTGGGGTCCCGATTGCTCGATGCCCGCGCTGATCGAGACGCCGTTCCACTACGGCGACGACGGCTTCCCCGCTCTGTGGGAGCTGCCCGGCCACGGCTGGCATGAGAACCTCCTGAAAAACCACAACCGCTGGGGGGCCAAACGCCTGACGCTGTGGCCGTCTCCGATGCCCGAGGCCATCCCGGCGCAGTTCGTCAAGACGCCGGAGGATGAATTCCGGATCAATCGGGTCTTTCTCGAAAAGGCCTGCGAGATGGGCAAACCCCATGTCTCGTTCATCTGGCATCCGTGGTCGCTCCAGACCTTCGATCCGGACATGAAGATGCTCGAGCTGACGTTCGCCCACGTCCGCAAGATCGGCCTGATCCCCGGCGTCTTCCGCGACGTGTACGCGCAGATGGCAGGCTAAATCGATTGCCTTCGCCGCCATATCCGGATGCGCTGCGCCGTTCGCAGTTGTGCATATTCATTGACTTACACCGGGGTTTCCGGTATAAAGGGAGTATATCCGGGGGGCGGTCCGTATGTTCATCGAACGAGAATACTCGTAATGCTTCTTCGATTGGAAAGGGCGGGACGATGAGAAAAGAGATGGCATTGCTGGCGTTGGTCATCCTGTTGGGGGTGGCGGGGAACGGTTGGGCGAGCGAGTTTGCGGATGATTTCGAATCATACACCGCTGGGGCCGGCGTGCATGGCCAGGGCGGCTGGAAGGGTTGGAACAATTCCGCCGGGGCCGATGCGGTGATCTCCAATCTCTATGCGTCCAGTGGCAGGCAGTCCGTCGAGATTGCCCGCGACTCCGATCTCATGCACGAGTTCGACCTCTCCGGCGGCAAGTGGGTGGTCACCGCGATGCAGTACGTCCCCACGGGCTCCTACGGCGTCAGCTACTTCATTCTGCTGGCCACGTACAACGACGATGGACCGAACACGTGGTCCGTGCAGACGGAATACGACCTGGAGGCCGGAACGATCTTGCCCTGGAACGACGTCGGCAGCGGGACCCGGATCGTGTACGACCGGTGGGTCCAGATCAAGGTCGTCGTCGATCTGGCCGCAAACACTTATGAGGAATACTACGACGACACGCTGATCGCCTCGGGCGTGTGGGACGCCTCCGAAAGCGGAACGCTGGAGGCCGTCGATCTGTTCGCCAATGCGGCCTCGTCGGTCTACTATGACGATGTCAGAATCGATGCCGCCATGAACGTTGGTTCGTGCTTCCCGCGTCCGGCCTACGACAGCGGCTGGATCACCACGCCGTTTGGCGATCCGAGCCGGTTCTACGGCGTGACGCTGACCCACAGTCTTGGCGGCAACGTGGACGACTACGTGGTGGACCTCCAGCGAATGGTCTCCGGTATCGCCGGACCCAACCTGAGCAGCCAGGGCTTTGCCTCCGAGTTCAACTACAGCTTCCTGACGAACAGGACCGTGACGCTCGCAGCGCCCTATAGCGCGGTCGATCTCGTGTCCAGCATTCGCATCCGGATCTGGACGTACTGTGATGCCGACTCAGGCGACAGCGAGCCCAAGAGCAAATAGCAGCGGGCGATTCTCGCATGGCCAACACAACCCAGGGGACGACCGCCAGTCCGTCGCTTCGTTCGTATTCGTGCCGTACAAGGGTCGTTGGAGGAAGTCGAGTCCTGTCTCGGGGTTCCCATACAGGGTACAGACAACTCCCGCCTGCCAATCGGACGCTACCTGCCGTCGGCAGGTAGTCATTGTGTGCGGCGGAAGATGGTGCGTGATACGCACCCTACGCGCTATCCACCCTGCCACGGCGGTTGGGGATGGCTCCGGATTCCGTCGCGGAGGGAAAAGGGGCTCATCCAGTTTCAGCGTACTTCGATAGTTCCTGGGGCTCCGAGGCTGTGAAAGAATTCGAAG
>CAZDTD010000063.1:0-20778 GCA_964507995.1 uncultured Pirellulales bacterium
GCGTCCTCAGCACGACGCCTACGACTGCGACGGACATCATGGGCGCCATCGGTCTGACGCCCAGCTACGGTACGCTCTCGGGCACCTCCGTGGCCGCGCCTCATGTCTCGGGCGCCTGTGCGCTGCTGTGGGCCAAGTCCCCGGCGCTGAAGTATCAGCAGATCAAGCAGATCCTGTTGCAGACGACGGACAAGGTCCTGCCGGGTCTTTGTCGGTCTCACGGCCGCGTCAATCTGGCCAGCGCTCTGGGCCAGGCGCCTGCGGGCGGTCTGGGCAGGATCCTCAATACCCGCGACGATCCGAACGACGCCGCGAGCCTCTACATGTCTCTGCAGGAGGCCATCGACGACGCCAACGACGGCGACACGCTGATTCTCGAAGGCGGCGTCGGAGCCGACAAGCTCTTCCTGGAGCAGATCGATTTCAAAGGCAAGGCGATCACCGTTCGAAGCGGCAACATCGCCAACCCTTCGGACCCCACGCTGTATCCTGAAACCACGATCATTTGCGGTCTTTCGAGGGACGGCTCGGTCGTGACCTTTGCCAACGGCGAGGGACGCGACACGGTCCTGATGGGCGTCACGGTCGCCTGGGGCATCGCCGAGTACGGCGGCGGTATCCGGTGCGAGGACGCCTCGCCCACGATCCGCGACTGCGTCATTCGCAACAACCACGCGCGCGTGTTCGGCGGCGGCATCGACTGCCTCGGCGGCTCGCCCGCGATCCTCAACTGCGTCGTCCGCGACAACGTCGCCTACGGGGCCATGGCGTTCGGCGGCGGCCTGAACTTCGAAGACGCCTCGCCGGAGATTACCGATTCGACCATTCGTAATAATACCTCGCTGGGCGCCGGCGGCGGCATCGCGTTCTCGAATTCCTCGGGCGCGATCCTCAATTCCTTCCTGTTCAACAACTCGTCGGCGGGCGGCAGCGGTCAGATCGACCTCGATGCCTCCTCCCCGACGATCACGAACTGTACGATCCTCGTCGAGGACAGCACGCCTTCCCGCGACGGCGGCCTGTGCGCCTTCAACGGCTCCAACCCGACGATCACGAACTCCATTTTCTGGGGCAACGGGGACGATCTGTTCGGTTGCTCCGCGACGTATTCCTGCATCGAGGACGCAGACGGCGGCGAAGGCGTCATTCACACGCTGCCTGCCTTCACGCAGGGACCGGTCGGCGCCTGCTTCCTGAGCCAGACGGCCGCCGGGCAGGTGATCGACAGCCCGTGCGTCAACGCGGGCGATCCGAACACGAATCCGGACGTCGTCGCGAAACTGGCGGCGATGACCACGCGCACCGACGGCGTCGCTGACGCGAACGTCGTCGATCTCGGCGCGCATTACGCCGCGTTCGAGGCCACGTATTATCCGCTGACGGTCACGATCATCGACCCCAACGGCAACCCGGTGGACCCGAACAACGCCGGCGGCACGGTCGAGCCGAGCGCAGGCTCGTTCCGCCTGTATGAGGTCGTCCAGGTGACGGCCCAGCCGAAAGACGGCTACCGGATCAAGCGGTGGATCGGCACAGGCGACGACACGCAGAAGGGCGCGACCCTCACGTTCACGGTCAGCGGTCCGATCACCCTCGGGATCGAGTTCGAAGAGGTCCCGCTGTATCGCCTGATCACCCGGGTCGAAGGCCGGGCGAGGGTTGAAGGCAGCGACAAGAGCTGCGAAATCTCGCCGGATCACAACAGGGGCGAGTACTACCGCGAGGGCGAGGTTGTTGCCCTGACCGCGACCCCTGTCGGCGCGTACATCGTGGACGCCTGGACCGGGACGGACAACGACGCGTCCTGGGCCCGCACCAATACCGTGACGATGACCTCCGACAAAGAGGTGAGCGTCAGCTTCACGCTGCCCAGGACCCTGGAGGTCCCGGGCCAGTACGCCGATATCGGCAGCGCGTTGGAAGCGGCTCGGACCCACGGCGACACGGTTATCGTCGAACGCGGGACGTACACCGTCTCCAGCGAGTACGATTTCAAGGGCAAGGCGATCACGCTGAGCAGCGCCAACCCGGACGATCCGACCTGTGTGGCCGCGACGATCCTCGACTGCGGCAACGTGACCCGTGCGTTCATCTTCCAGAGTGGCGAGGGGAACGACTCGGTCATCGACGGTTTCACGATTCAGAACGGCTCGGCGGTTGCGAACCCCGAGACTTCTATAGGCGGCGGCAACGGTGGCGACGGCGCGGATGCGTTCGGCGGCGCCATTGCCTGCTTCAACGGCAGCAGTCCGACCCTCTCGAACCTGCACTTTGTGAATTGCCGCGCCTATGGCCAGGTGGGCGAGAACGCCAGCAATGCTCCCGAGGCCCAACAGACGCCGACGGATCCGGAGGCTGCGCCGGATGCGCTCGATAAACTGGATCCCCCGGAGACTCGCGATCCGAACTCGACGGATCCGAACGCACCGGAGGACCCGAACATGGGTATGCCGGGGGCGAACGGCGCCAACGGCGCCGACGGTATGGCGGGCGCGGATGGTATCCCTGGAGCCAACGCCTTCAACGGCGGTCGTGGCGGACACGGCTACGGCGGTGCGATGTACTTCGACGCGAACAGCGCCCCGATCATCCTCAGTTGCACCATTACCGGCTGCTATGCCCAGGGCGGCAACGGCGGCTACGGCGGCCAGGGCCAGGATGGTGGCGCCGGCCAGAATGGTCAGGACGGCCAGGGTGGTCAGGACGGCCAGGATGGTGGCGAGGGGTATGAAGACGGCGATCAAGGCGTCGGCGGCAACGGCGGCAACGGCGGCGCCGGCGGCAATGGTGGCGCAGGTGGCATCGGCGGCAACGGCGGCAACGGCGGCAACGGCGGCGAAGCCCTCGGCGGCGCGATCTACTTCGGACCCAACTGCCGGCCTACGATCAAGTACACGACGATCCAGGGTGGCTCGACCTTCCAGGGCATTGGATCGCCCGGCGGCGCCGGCGGCGCCGGCGGCGCGGGTGGCGCCGCTGGCGTGGCCGGCACAGCCGGCGAAGGCGGCGACGGCAGTACAGCGGGTACGGCCGGCCAGGACGGAGCGGCGGGGGCCCCCGGCGCGGGTGGCAACGGCGGCATCGGCGGCAACATGGGCGTCAACGGCGCACGGTCCCTCGGTGGTGCGATTTTCTTCGGTGAAGACTGCCAGCCTGAGATTTCGAACTCGGTCATCAGTAGCAGCCGGGCGTTGGGCGACGTCACAACGGATGTCTATGCCGGCGGCGCCGGCGGCGCCGGTGGCGCCGGGGGCGCCGATGGCGGTGCGCCGGGCCTCGGCGGCGACGGCGGCAGTGGCAACCCGGCCGGCAACGGCGGCGCGAACGCCGGCGGCGGCAACGCCCTGAACGGCGGCACGATCCCCCGAAGTCCGTTCGCCAACGCCGGCGGCGGCATCTACTACAGCACCGGTTGCCGCGTCACGCTGACGGACTGCACAATCAGCGGCAACAGCGTCCACCAGGACAGCGGCGGCGGCGAGTATTACTCCGACAACTGCACCACGGTTCTAACCCGGTGTACGATCAGCGGCAACATCGCCGGCACCGATTCCAACGACACGGTCTTCGCCAACGGCGGCGGCCAGGCCTTTGGAACCGGTTGCACAGCAACCGTGACAGGGTCCAGCTATCTGAACAACGTGACGGAGGGCGACGGCGGCGCATTGTACTGTTGGTACGAGTGTGTCCTCGACGTGAACGACACGACGTTTACGACCAACGACGCCAGTTCTCCGCGAACCGGCGCCGGCGGCGCCATCTACGGCGGCGGCGTCTTCCAGGACCACATCCAGGGCTACTACAACGGCAGCACGATTCGCGTGCAGGACAGCCGGTTCCAGGGCAACGCGGCGGCCTTTGGCGGCGGCATGTACTGGTACGGCAGCGGCGCCGACGTGAGCCTGGTCGAGTGCGCGTTCCGCGAGAACACCGCGGAGTATGGCGGCGGCCTGTATTGGAGCGACGGCGCTCCGACGATCAGCGGGTGCGTGGTCTATGGCAATACGGCCACCGGATGGGCGGAGGTCACCAGCTATGACGTCGTCGATCCGGACGATTCGAACATCGTGACGACGGTCACGGTAGTGGGCGACCACGACGCCGGCAGCGGCGGCGGTCTGTACTGCCTGGCCTCCGATGCCCTGATCGAGAACACCTTCATCACGGAGAACACCACCAACGGCGTGGGCGGCGGCGTCTACTTCGCCGACGGCATGCCGGTCCTGAAGAATTGTGTGGTCAACGGCAACTCGGCCTACATCGGCGGCGGCGGCGTCGCCTCCCACTGGTCGGCCGCGCCCACGATCACGAACTGCACGATCGCCCAGAACCAGGCTTCCGACCCGAACGAATCGGGTCGCGGGTACGGCGGCGGCCTGTTCTGCTCCTATGAGAGTCAGACGATCCTGGTCAACAGCATCCTGTGGAACAACCAGGGCCGGACTGGAAGACAGATCGCCATCGGCAGTAAAGACGACCCGATTTATCTGCAACGTCCGGCCGGGCTGACCGTTCGGTTCAGCGACGTCCAGGGCGGCCAGACGGGCGCTGCGGTCGAAACCGGACGCACGCTCAACTGGCTCGAAGGCAACCTCGACAGCGATCCGCTGTTTGTGGCCCCGTACTTCCTGAGCCAGACGGCGGCGGGCCAGGCCCAGGACAGTCCGGCGGTCGACGCCGGAAGCGCCCTGGCCAGCGCGCTCGGCCTCGATACGTACACCACGCGAAGCGACAACAAGCCGGACGTCGGCCAGGCGGACATGGGCTACCACTATGTCGGACAGGGCCAGTATCGGCTGACCGTCACCATCATCGGCGGCCACGGCACCGCTCAGCCCCTGGGCGGCCGGTACCACGAGTTCCAGACCGTGAACCTCCTGGCGATTCCCGAAGAGGGATACCGAGTCCGGGAGTGGACGGGCACCGACGACGATCCGTCGTGGAACGACAACACGAATGCTGTGACCTTCAGCGGCAGCGACGTCTCCGTGACGATTGAGTTCGAGCCGGATGTCATCAACAACCTGCTCGTGCCCCAGGACTACGCGACGATCGAAGACGCGGTCGAAGCGGCCTCGCCCGGCGGGACGAACATCGTTCTGAGCGCGGGGACGCACCCGATTGTCTCTGCAGACGGCATCGATTTCCAGGGCAAGACCATCGTGGTGACTTCCACCGATCCGAACGATCCGGCGGTCGTCGCCAGCACGATCATCGACGCCTCGGGCAGCCCGGGGAGCCCGCATCGTGTGTTCTATTTCCACAGCGGCGAGGACGCCAACAGCATCGTGACGGGCGTCACGATCACCAACGGTTACGTCCTGGGCGGTCTGGGGGACGACGGCCGGTTTGGCGTCATTCAACCCAACCACTACATCGAGGATGCGCTGCCCATCGATCTCTATGATCCGCTCAGGCCTCGAGCGGAACGCGGCGAGGCCGCCACCGGCGACGCCTATGGCGGCGGCATCCTGTGCGAAAACGGCAGTTCGCCGACCTTCCGCAATTGCGTGATTACGAATTGCACCGTTACCGGCGCCCAGGGTGGCGCAGGCGCAAACGGGCAGACGACGACGCCTCAGCCGAATTACCCGACGGATTGGCGCTTTCTGCCCCCGGCGACCGCGGATGATGACAATCCCACGGAGCAGACCACCGGTGACGGGCAGTGGGGCGGCCGTGGCGGCACGGGCACCGGCAACGGCCACGGCGGCGCCGTGGCCTGCCGCAGCGGCAGTAGTCCGATCTTCCTCAACTGTTCTTTTGCAGGCAACATGGCCTACGGCGGCATCGGCGGCGCCGGTGGCGACGGCGGCAACGGCAGCGGCGATGAGAGCTGGGGCGGCGACGGCGGCAGCGCCATCGGCGACGGTCGCGGCGGCGCGTTCTATTGCGAGGATCGGAGCATCCCGATCATCCGGAACTGCCAGTTCGTGAACAACATTGCCCGCTCGGGCGTCCCTGGCCTGGGTGGTACGAAGGGCACAGGCAATACGATAGACGCTCCCTTTGGACCTGCTGGCGACGGCAGCGACGGCGCCACGATCACCTACGGCCTGATTGCCGGCGGCGCCATGTACTATGACACCGACACCGCTGTGGATGTCGTGGACTCCGCGTTCTCTCAGAACCAGAGCTTCCAGGCGAGCGGGGCCTCCGCTGCCACCGAGACCCAGACCGATACGCAGGGCGGCGCCATCTACGTGGCGTCCGGCAGCGGCGTCGATCTCGAGAACTGCCAATTCACCGATCACAACGGCGGCGCGCTGTACGTGGTCGGCAGATCCGCAGTCGATATTAACGACTGCTTCTTCATGGACAACGCGCGGCAGGATCGATCCCAGACCGGCACGAGCATCCTGGATTACCTCTACGGGCCTAATCTGGGCCAGTTCGGCAACGGCGGCGCGGGCGGGAGTTTTGAAGGCGGCGCCATCTACCTGGGTTCCGGCTGTCCGGACGTCAACGTGACGAACTCCCGCTTCATCGGCAACACGGCCGGCGAACGGGGCGGAGCCATTCGCACCCTGTCGGGCGTCATGTTCCGGGATTGCGTGTTCGGCGGCAACGTCGCTGAGGATCTCGGCGGTGCGATCGACGCCTACTATGAGAACGGCTACCCGACTGCTGAGAGCATCCTGAAGCTGGATTTCGAGCGATGCAGCTTTGTGAACAACCGGGCGTACGTCGGCACAAACGGGTACGGCGGCGCGCTCTATATCAATGACGTCAACGGCACGTTCGTCGATTGTGCCTTCGTCGGCAACAGAGCCAGGAACGGCGGCGCGATCACGGCTGTCGGATGCACCGTGGCGTTGAACCGTACGACGGTCCATCGCAATACGGCCGTCGGCGGCAGCGGCATCGCGACGGATACCACATCCCTCCTGGGCGCCACCGCCACCAGCGGCGGCGTCGACGCCGGCGGTGGCCTGTTCCTCGCCGATACGGTGGCTAAGCTCGCAGACAGTACGTTCAGCGACAACGCAGTCCAGGGCGCCAACGCCCTCGGCGGCGCCATCAGCTTCTACGGCGGCTACGTCTCGCACGTGGTCGACAATTGCCTCTTCACCGGCAACTCCTCCAACCAGTACGGCGGCGCGATGGCCTGCACAACCTACGCGACGCCCGAGATCAGCAACTGCACGTTCGTCGGGAACACCGCAAAGACTCTGGGCGGCGCGATCTGGACCGACTGGAGCGCGGATGTGAAGATCGTCGACTCGATCCTCCAGGCCAACAACAGCCGGAGCATCGCCTCGGCGGACTTCGACGATAAGAACGTGATCGCCTACAACTTGTTCTACAGCAACCCGGACGGCGACTACGGGTTGTATGACAGTGTGACGGGACAGACCAGCCAGGTCGCCGGCGTCGATCTGGACGCGACGAACCTGGCCGGCGACCCGTTGTTTGTGACCGGCCCGCTGGGCAACTACTACCTCAGCCAGGTAGCGGCCGGCCAGTCGGCGGACAGTCCTGCCTTGGATAAGGGCAAGGTCGCTGCGGCCGATGCAGGCCTGGATCAAGACACTACGCGGACCGACAACGGTCTCGACACCGACGTCGTGGACCTCGGTTACCACTATCGCGACGCCTCGACGCTGGCTCAATACACCCTGGCTGCGAGCGTTGGCGACGGCAACGGGACGATTGCGCCCACGAGCGGGACGTACTACGCCGGGACGGTGGTCGATCTGACCGCGACGCCTGAGACGGGGTACACGCTCGCGCAGTGGACCGGTACGGATGACGATTCCGCAGCGTGGATACTGAACGCGGTCGTGATGTGGTCCGATCGCACGGTCGTCGTCGCGTTTGGACAGCCGCGGACGATCACGGTGGGCGACAGCGCCAACCATGGCAGCATCCAGCGGGCGATTGAAGACGCCGAAGAGGGCGATACCGTCCTCGTGCCGACCGGGACGTACAGTCCGCACTTCATGGGCAGCGTCATCGCGCCGATTGTCGTCGACAAAGGCATCCGACTGACCAGCGAGAATCCGGACGATCCGGACTGTGTTGCGGCCACGATCATTGATTCTGTCGCCTTTATGGTTTCCACAACAGGGGCGGAAGCGGTCATCGAGGGATTCACGATCACCAACAGCAACATGGATATCCGCTATTGCTCGCCCACCCTGCGAAATTGCGTCTTCACAGAGTGCAACTGGGACGGCGGCGAGATCGAAAATACCTCGATCCCGGAGGATGACGGTCCCGATGCTTCAAGCATCATGGGCGGCGCCCTGGCTATCGCGGGCGGTTCGCCGCTCATCGAGGGGTGCACCTTCAGCGACTGCTCCGCTACAGGCGGCATCGCGGGCGACGGCGACAACAATAGTAACGACGGCGGTCAGGGGCATGACGGCGGTTGGCCCGGCGCCGGCTATGGCGGCGCAGTCTACTGTGCTGCCAGCAATCCGACGTTCACGAATTGTCGGTTTGTGGATTGTTACGCCGAGGGCGGCATCGGCGGCAAGGGCGGCAACGGCACCAACGCACCTCCCGGACGAGGCGGTGGTTACGTAGGCTCGAATACCGAAGAGGCCGAGTACGCTCTGAACACAGGGTGGGGTGACTGGCTGTACGGTCCTTATCTTGACTACTGGAAGTACAGTGGTTACGGCGGCGCCGTCTACGGCGAGTCCGGCAGCTCGATCAAGTTCGTGAATTGCGAGTTCGAGAACAACTACGCCCTCGGCGGCGTCAGTGGCATCGGCGGTGACGGGAGTTTGCCTCCCGTTGCCTACCGCATGCCGGAACAGCCGGTCGATATCGAGAGCTTCGGCGGCGCCCTGTACGCAGCCTACGGCAGCAGTCTCGAACTGGTGAACTGCAAGATCGATGGTTGCTGGGCGGAACGGCAGTTCGACCCGAACGGTGTTCCGGGCGGGACCGCGATCACCGGCACCTCGCTCCTCTATCCGGACGATCCGTACCTTGGTTACGGCGGCGCGGTGGCGGTCGAGGAATACACCTCTGTGAAGATGGTCAATTGCGTCATCACGGACTGCAATGCCACGATCGGCGGCGCGATCTACGGGTCTGATTCGGACTTTGAGATTGCCGACAGCAACGTTGCGAGCAACACTGCCTATCATGGCGGCGGCCTGTATTCCGTCGATTCAACGGGTACGATCAACAGCACGCTGTTCTTCCGGAACAGGGCGGAATACGAGCCCAACGACATGAACGACGTGTTCGACGCCAACAACTACAACGTCGGCACGATGTTCGGCCGCGGCGGCGCCTACTATGGCCTGTCCTCGCCCATGCAGATCCTCAACAGCACGTTCCGCGAGAACGTCGCCAGCGCCTCCGGCGGCGGCATCTACTTCGGCGGCTCGGCTCTGGCCAACCAGAGGCCGCTCCTGCACAACTCCCTCGTGACCGGCAACAAGGCCGGACGCGACGGCGGCGGCGTCTCCGCCAGTTGGTATGCCGATCCGACCATCTCCAACTGCACCATTTCCGAGAACAAGGTCATGGGCGCGCTCGGAGACGGCGCCGGCTTCGGCGGCGGTCTCTACGTCTCCTATGACGGCAACGCCAACGTGATCAACTCGATCATCTGGGGCAACTTCGGCGTCGAAGGCGCCCAGGTCGCTGTCGGCACGAGCGATGCGACGGTGGCCGCCACCTCCGGCCTGGTGGTCAAGTACAGCGACATCGGGCCCGCGTATGATGCGAACCAGATGGTCGATCCGCTCCGGGCGGTTTCCAAGGCGAACGTCCAGGCCGAGACCACGGTCCCGGCCGGTGGCAACGTCCTGATCGATTCGGACAAGATCTATGCCGAACTCGACGCCGACGGCACGGCGGCGGTCATCGTGACGCTCCATGAGCCGGACGGGCGCGATACGATCAACTGGGACGACAGCGGCGCCATGAGCCAGTTCAAGGCTCAACTCGCCAATCGGCGTGCGACCGTGATCGGCACGTTCCAGTCGGGCGAGTTTACCACTCGGTACACCTACGAGAACGTGGCGTCCTTCTCCGGCCAGGTCACTCGCGCCGGACTGGCCCGGCTGGCGGCCAACCCGCTGGTCCGGCACATCGAGCCGGTCCGCTACGCCAAGCTGGCGATGCGTCAGGCCCTTTCGCTGGGCAATGCCCGCGAGATTCGCAATACGTACAACGGCCAGGGCATCTCCATCGCCATCGTCGACTCGGGCGTCGATTACACGCACCCGAGACTCGGTGGAACCGGCGTAGCTGCGACGAGCCGTTTCCCCAACACGAAGGTGATCGGCGGCTACGACTTCGGCGAGGGCGATCCCGATCCGATGCCGGTCGTCGAATCACACGGCACGGCCTGCGCCGGTGTCGCGGCCGGTAACCTCGGCACAGTCGGGGACTACATCGGTGGTGTCGCGTACCAGGCCAAGATCTACGCTCTCAAGATCGGAACGGATGACGGGAACATCCCGACGGATGCCGGTCTGCGTGCTTGGGACTGGTGCATCACGCATCGCAACGACGACCCGCAGCATCCGATCAAGGTCCTGAGCAATAGCTGGGGCCTGTCCATCGCAGGGTTTGCGGATGCGAATATGGCCGATGCCTACTCGCCGAGCATGACGGCGGTGGCCGACACGGCGACGAGCCTCGGCATCACGATCGTCGCGGCCTCGGGCAACGAGTACCGCACCACAGGGATTGCCTGGCCGGCGGCGATGTCCAACGTCATCTCGGTCGGCGCCCTGTACGACACGACCAGCCTCGTGACCGAGTACTCCAACTCGGCTGAGAATCTGGACGTCTTCGCGCCTGCCGACCCGGTCTACACGCTGGATATGGTCGGCGCCGCTGGTTATGCGACCGGCGATTACTTCCCGTACTTCAACGGCACCTCCTCCGCCTGCCCGTTCGTGGCTGGTTGCGTGGCCTCGATTCAGCAGGCCGCCAAGGAGCGACTCGGCAGGTTCCTCACTCCCGCGGAGGTCCGCGAACTGCTGGTGACCACGGGCGATGCGGTGACCGACACGAAGGTGGCGATCACGAAGCCTCGCGTCAACCTCGGGGCGGCCCTGACGCTGCCCAGCGGTCCGGCGTTCTACGTTGCCGTCAATTGCATGGTCAACGACTGGCTCGCGCCGGCGACCGCGACCTATCCCACGTGGGATTCCACGCTGTGGGGTCTCGACGCCAACGTGATTGTGGCCGATCCGTGCTTCGTCTCCGGCTACTACCTCAGCCAGACGGCGGCCGGACAGGGCTTCCAGAGCCCGGCGGTCAACGTCGGCAGCGACTCGGCCCAGGCCATCGGTCTGGCCGACCGCACGACGCGGATCGACGGTGTCTCCGACGCCAACCAGGTCGATCTGGGCTACCACTATGCCGATGCGGTGCCGGTCTATGATCTGACAGTGACCGTCGTCGCCGATGCGGCTGACGGCCAGACCCACGGCACGGTCCAGCCTGGCGAAGGCTCCTATCTGGATGACACCGAGCTCGTGCTCAAGGCCATCCCGGATGCGGGCTACTTCGTCGAGGGCTGGTACGACGCGAACGACACGCTGCTTTCGCTCCGGCCGGAGTTCGGGGTCGTCATGGACTCGAACCAGGTCCTGCGCGTTCGGTTCCGTCTGCCTCAGGAGATCGTGGTGGGCAGCGAGAACGCCACGGGGATTCAGGGCGCCGTCAATTCGGCCTCCAACGGCGACACGGTCGTCATTTCCCCCGGCGTCTACGACGGCGGCATCAACCTGCAGGGCAAGCAGATTCGTCTGGTCAGCACGAACCCGGACGATCCGGAAGTCGTGGCACAGACAGTGATCGACTGCGGCGGCTCCGGACGGGCGCTGATCTTCAACCATAACGAAGGGCCCGATACGATCATCAGCGGCATCTCGATCATCAACGGGGCTACCTTGACGGAGCCCGGCGCCGCGATCTATATCGGCACGGGTTGCAGTCCGACCTTCATCAACGTCCAGATCAGCAACTCCAGCGTCTCGCTGTCCAGCGGCGGCGCCGTCTATATCGGGACCAACAGCAATCCGACGTTCACCAGCGTGCGGATCGATAACTGCCACGCGTACAATGCGATTCTTCAGATCACCGATCCGAACGATCCGAACGGCGCGACCCAACAGCCCTTCGGCGCCGGCAATGCGGGTGCGGTCTATATCCACACGCAGAGCAGGCCGACGTTCACCGACTGCGCGTTCACGAACTGCACCGCCCTCGGCCTGGGCGGCGCGATCTACGTGGGTCCGGACGGCCTGGCCACGTTCACGCGATGCGACTTCACGATGAACGACGCCAACGATCGCGGCGGCGCGGTCTATCACGCGGCGAAGGCTGCCTCGAGGTTCGTCCAGTGCGCGTTCTCCGAGAACGCCTCGGACCTCCTCGGCGGCGCCATGTACTACGGCCGCAACTGCGACGTGGACGTGAACGACTGCATGTTCACGGAGAACACCGCCACCACGAGCGGCGGCGCCCTCTATCTCAGCGATGCCTGCGTCGGCCTCCTGAATCGCAGCGTGCTCACGCACAACGACGTGAACGAAGCCGGCGGCGCCATCTACATGTCCGGCAGCAGCGTCGAAATCGCCGACTGCAACGTGGCCTACAACGTGGCCCATCGCGGCGGCGGCATCTATTGCTACAACACGCCGGATTCGACGATCCTGCGGACCTCGATCAAGCACAACGAGGTTCTCGGCGTGCAGCGGCAGTTCTTCCTGCCCATTGACGGCACATCCTCCCCGATCTCGCCGACCGATCCGAACTTCGTGTACGACGTGAACGCGGTTGTGATTGAGAATGTTCGCGGCGGCCGCGCGGTCGCCCAAGGCGGCGGCATCTATGCCTATGCCGGTCCCAAGCTGATCGCGGATTGCCAGATCGGCTACAACGCGGCGGCCACCTCCGGCGGCGGTCTGTACCTGACGGCCGGCCAGTACGATCTCCGGACGGTAAGGAACTGCCTTATCACGGACAACTCGGCCGGACGCGACGGCGGCGGCGCCTCGTGCAGTTGGCAGGCGAACGTTCGCATGGCGAATTGCACCATCGGCAACAACTCCGTGAAGGGCCTGCAGGGCGACGCTCTCGGCGCCGGCCTGTACGTTGGATACGACTCCAACGCGGTCGTTGCCGATTCCATCGTCTGGGACAACATCAGTAACGATAAGGGCTCGCAGCTCGCGGTCACTGGCGAGCAGTCCGACGGGTCCGCCCTGGCGGTCACCTACAGCGATATCGAGCCCAGCATGGATCCGAATGCCTCGGTGGTTGGTCTGGATCTGGTCTTCGTGATCGATTCCACCGACACGATGGTTCCGTCCATGAGCTACGTGCGAGCTGCCTTGTCGCAGGTCGCGAGGTCGCTCGATGCGGAGGTCGCCGACTGCCGCATGGCGGTGGCGGACTTCCGCGACTTCAACGACGTCGATCGCGCCGGCGGCGTCGCCACGGACTATCCGTTCCGCGTCGTCACGCCGTTCACCGAGGACATCGATGTCGTCGTCAGCGGGATCAGTTCGATCTCCGCGCTGGCCGGCGCCGGCGGCGCCGATCTGGATGAGTCGGTGTACTATGCCCTCCACCAGACGGCCGACAGCAACGAGCTGACCCCGTGGCGAACGGGGAACGTCGCTCGCGTCGTCCTGCTGGTCGGCGACGGCGTCCCGCACAATCCGGAGCAGGTGGTAGGGTATCGGCTCAGCGATGTCGTCGAGGCCCTGTCGCTCGGCGCCAGCAAGCGAATTCATACGCTGCAAATCGGCGAAGCCAACGACGTCGAAGCGTACTACCGTGCCTTTGCCAACCTCACGGACGGCATTGCGGTCCAGGCCCCTGACGCCAATGACATGACAGACGCCGTCACGGCGGTTGTGACCGGCATTGTGCCGCTCACAAAGGCTGGTTCGTCGGTCTACGTCTCGACCGGCTCCACGCTGGCCGGCTGGAACGCCGAGGCTCAGGCCTGGGACGAGAGCGCCCACAATATCGACGCCGATCCGTACCTCCTGGCGGGCTACTACCTCAGCCAGACGGATGCCGGCCAGTCGCGTCAGAGTCCGGCGGTGGACGCCGGAAGCGGCCCGGTCGATTCGGCGGACGGTCTGGACACCCGGACCACTCGCGCCGACGGCCTTGCCGACAGCGGCACGATCGACATGGGATACCACTACGCCCAGGGCGTGACTCTCTACACTCTGACGGCCCAGGTTCTGCCCGATTCCTCGGACGGCCTCGTGCACGGCGTCGTGACGCCGGCGGTGGCCGTGGTTTACGAAGGCTCGACGGACAACGTCATCCGCCTCGAAGTGAAGGCGGACGATGGGTGGAAGGTCAAGACGTGGTCGGGCACCGACGACGATACGTTGACCAGCCTGGTCAACTATGTGACGCTCGTGTCGAACCGCCAGGTGACGGTCACTCTGCAACAACGCATGGCTCGGATCGTCACTGTGCCGGGCGACTACACGACCATCCAGGGGGCCGCGACGGCCGCCGAGGACGGTGATACCATCGTGGTCGATCCGGGCACCTACTACAGCGGGTACGGCGAGATCGGCCTGACCATGGACAAGGAAATCGTCATCACCTCCCGCAATCCGGACGATCCGGCCACAGTGGCCTCGACGGTGATTCGCGGACCGGGCGGGGTTAGCGGGAACACGTCGAGCCGCCTGGGCGTCGTGTTCACGTCGTCCGCCACTCGCAAGACTGTGCTCAACGGATTCACGATCGAGAACTTCGGCGGCATCGCCAGCAACGGCGACGCAGGCGACCGGGACAGCGGCCATCCCAATGGCGAGGATGGCGTCCCGATCCATGGCTCGGCCATGATCCTGCTGCCCGGCGCAAGTCCGACGATCAAGAACTGCGTGATCCGCAACAACTATGTCACCGCCGGCAACGGCGGCGACGGCGTGGGCGCCACGACGAGTCAGAACGCCGGTCGCGGCGGCTGGGGCGGCTGGGCTCGCGGCGGCGCGGTTTATTGTGCCTCCGACACGAACCCGCTATTTGTCAACTGCGTCATCGAGAACAACTCGGCGCAAGGCGGCAGCGGCGGCAACGGCGGCGCCGGCATCGCGGATGGCGGTCTGGCCAACTACGGCGGTAACTACACGCCGCCGGTGATGGTCAACATCGATCCCGACAGGCTCGGTGCGACCACCGTCACCACCAGTCTGTGGAAGATCTGGGAGTGGGATTACGCGACCTACGTGCAGATGGTCTTCGCCTCCGACGACTACTCCCTCGACATGACCAACGTGCCTCTGGGCGGCGGCTCGTACGTCGGCGATTATCGCTGGTATTCCGGCTACGGCGGCGGTGTCTTCATCGACGCCGCGAGCAAGGCGGAGTTCGTCGAGTGCACCATTCGGGGCAACAGGACCCTTGGCGGCATGACCGGCCAGGGTGGCGCTCAGGCGCCGTCCGGCAGACTCGCCGAGCCGCTGATTGCCTATGAAGTGCCCAGCTACGGCGGTGGCGTCTACTGCGCCGCCGATACGGTGGTCACGTTCCGCGAATGCAACTTCGAGAACAACACCGCCTCGACGGACGCCGGCAACTTCCGTATGGATCCGTACATCGGTTACGGCGGCGGCGTCGCCGGCGAGAGCACCGCGGACGTCCTGTTCGTGGATTGCAACTTCGTGGACAACGAGGCCGACACCGGCGGCGCCATCTACCTGGCCGACGCCACGGCACGGTTGATCGACACGCGGCTCGCGACGAATACCGCGATCCGCGGCGCCGGTCTGGCCGGCGTGGGCGGCGAGGTCAGCGTGGCCGGCTGCGAGGTCAAGAACAACACGGCCTATCCCAATGCCGGCGATGTGGCTGGCGACGGGATTGTCGCCATGGGCGCGGGCATCTTCTTCTCGTCCGCAACGGCCGACATCTACGACTGCAATATCGCAGGCAATATGTCCCAGGGCTCCGGCGGCGGCATCTACCTCCGCGGCGAGAACTCTTCGGCGATCAACAACTGCCTGATCCGGGGCAACTACGCGACGCGCGACGGCGGCGGCATCTCGACCAACTGGTACGCTACGCCGACGATCAGCAACTGCACCGTCTATGGGAACTACTCCGGCGATCCGAACAGCGACTCCGGTTACGGCGGCGGTCTGTTCTGCGGCTACTACAGCGACGCCCAGGTCATCGACTGCATCTTCTGGGCAAACGGAGCCCGTCTCGGGACAGAGCTGGCCGTCGGGACCGGGTTCGAACTCGATCGCCAGTGCGGTACGCTCCACGTCTCGTACAGCGATATCTTCGCCGGTCCGAATGATGTGTTCATCGATCTCGGCTGCACGCTGGAGTACGGCGACGGCATTCTCCATAAGGACCCGCTGTTTGTCGCCGGTCCGATGGGCAGCTTCTACCTGAATCCCGCCAGTTCGTGCGTCGATGCCGGAAGCAGTTTGTCCGGCGCGGTCGGCATGTCGCAATACACGACGCGGATCGACAACCAGCCGGACAGCGGAATCGTGGATCTCGGCTACCACCATTCGATCCTCGAACCGTGCAAGTTCTGCGATCTCGTCTACGACGGCGTGATCACGTTCGAGGACTTCGCCGCGTTCGCCGGCAAGTGGCTCAGCGACGGTTGCTCCGCCGCCAACGGCTGGTGCGACGGCGCCGACTTCACCTTCGACACGGCCGTCGATGCCTTCGACCTGGCCTTCTTCGCGGATTGCTGGCTGGTGCAGGATACGACCGCGCCGCTGCCCGATCCGGCCGAGTGGGAAGTCTCGCCGTACATGGAAGACGATGACGCTGCCGGCATGGTGGCCGTCGAGGCGATCGATTCCTGGGGCTGGGACGTCGAGTACTACTTCGACTGCGTCTATGGCGATGGGCATGACAGCGGCTGGATCTCGAGCCGGGCATATGTGGACACCGGCCTGCCCAAGGGCATGGAGTTTGGTTACCGCGTCAAGGCTCGCGACGCGCTCGGCAACGAGACAAAGTGGTCCGAGACCCGGTTTGCCGGCAAAGCCGACATCGCGGCGCCGACGCCCGAGCCGTACATCCAGTCGATTGCGGGTCCGAACGATCTCGTCTACACCGAGCTGACCATGACCTCGACGACGGCCTATGACAACAGCGGCGTGCAGTACTTCTTCGATACGAACACGCCGGGTGCCCACGACAGCGGCTGGATCGACGTGCCGGTCTACACCGACGTGAATCTGGCTCCTGCGACGAGGTATTGCTACCGCGTGAAGGCCCGCGACCTCTCGGCTCGCACCAACGAAACCGAGTGGTCCGGCTGGGTCTGCGCCATGACGAACACGCCGCCGGAAAGGATAGCTCCGCTGCCGGATCCGATGCAGTTCGACCCCAACGGCCTGCCCCAAGAGGTCTGGGGCGGCGGCGGCACCTTCGACTACTACGCTGAAATGACCGCTGTCACGGCAACCGACGCAAGCGGTGGCGTTCAATACAAGTTCCTGTGCAGGCATCCAAACGAGGGTTTGACCAGCGACTGGCTCGACGTGCCGACCTATAATCCGCCCATCCAGAACCAGAACCGGAGTCTTGAGTTCTGTGTCATCGCTCGGGATATCTATAACAACGAGACTGCCCCATCGCCTTGGGTGAAGATGAGACTCATTGATGGCGTAAATCGGTAGAGATGCCAGAACGGTTACGTCGCCGAGACTTCCAGTCCGGCGGGTGAATGAAAGCGCAAAGACGAAGCCCCGGGGTCTTCTCCCCGGGGCTTCGTTTGGGGCCTAAGCTGTAAACTGACACAAGAAAGCATGCCTGCGGAAGGGAATCTCCATATGTTGCGGATGACGGTGAAGGGTGGTAAGTCCGTGCGTTCATGGCCGATCCACAGGTGATGCACGCAGGCGGGATTGGCTCATCTCTCTCTCAATGAACACCAACTGATGTTTCAGTGCCTTGTCCTGTTCCGTCGGGGTATCGAGATCTGCAAAGGTATCGTTCGCCTGATCTATGGATGTCCCGAGTATTGCGGCGAGACTCTTGTCGCCGAGTGAAGATACGACCCACACGGTCATTGCCGTTCGTGGGTCACGGATGTCGGAAGCACCCTGGGATGACCGGTAAATCTGATGGAGAATGGAAGCTCTCAATGCCTGTCCAGAGAAACACAGGTTACCCCACTGTGTGACCTCCATGGAGGCTTCCATCAGTCTGACAGTCATCCATGGATTGCCATGCTGGGCCTGGGACTTGGCGAATTCCATAATGCTTGCTGGGCCATGAACTGTCGTCGCGACGTTGAGCCACTGTGCCAGGAGTGCATTTGCTGCGGAGAATTGACGCCACTGCACTGCGGTGTCAATTCTGCAGGACCCGCCTGTCAGGACCATCGTATCGAGCTGATTGTTGCGCAATGTCTCAAGATACTCCTTGAAGTGCGTCACGAGACGATCTGCGTCTCCCAGGATCAAGTCGGTCTCCATGAGCATGTTCGTTCGTTTCAGCTTCTCACCCACGGTTCTGTCTGTTGCGGAGACATCCTCCAATTCACGACCCAGACGTTGGAGGGAATGCACGTCAGACGTATTGACGTCGGCGGGGGATGCAAACCAGTACTTGAGCAACAACCTGCGTTGTTCCGACTCCAGTGAGTCGAATTGGTTGAACTCCTTTGCGGTTCTATTGCAGTCACGTGCAGGCATCTCCACGCGGATGTAGTTGGATATTCGGACTGAGCGCAACACCTGCCCCGTGTCGTTCCGGCGCACCTCGATTCTCGACGGAAGGGCCATTTCCCCTTCCGGGGAGCGAACACTCGTGTAGTCGATAGTACATTTGCGACCGCCTGCGTGGTGTTTGATCGGGAATTCCTTCACGGTCCGTTCTTGACCGTTCACTTTGACAGACATGCCCTTGTCGTTGAAACCTGCGGCCAAGAGAGTGGGGGGAAGTACAACGGTCTCTCTATGTAAGCTCCGTTCCGGACCACTTCCCGAGTACTCGTAAGTCATGTTCTTGAGCACATTTCCCTTTGTGTCGAGCACGTCCATGACAGTTATCTCACCACCTACTCGGTGGACTTTCAGTTCGGCAGCGTCTCTTGGGGTTCCGGTCCCCCGATTGTTCGCAGAGATTCGTATGGTTGCCCAACCCTCGTGACACTCGGCGTCGCTCCCGAGATCGCTCACGAAAACCCGAGAAGCCTGAGCATCCCCCTCTGCAAAGCGGATGTTCTCTATGGGGTAGTCATTGAAGCGGTAACGGAAGATAGCTCGCCTATCCAAGGGTTTGCGGAATGCCCAGTGCGCCCATGGAATGACTTGGTTGGCGATGTGGAACTCCGTATCGTTGCTGTCAATGTTCAGCGTGACTGGGTAAACCGGGAAGTTCATGCTTCCCACATGGGGTTCCGCCCAAACGAGCGAAATGCTGTAGGAATCCGAACTGACCCAGTATCGTGCAAACAGCACAACGTGACTGCCCACGACCGGGGCGTTGAGCTCAATTATGGCGTCGAAGCGGAGTGTGACGGGATCATTCTCGCCCGGCGTGCTGGAGAAGGCCTCTCTGCTGTGGAGTGACACCAACAGGAGAAGAGCCACAGCGATACGATGTGTTCTCCCTCTATACTCGTGCATCGTGTACTCCCGGTTATTCTGACGGATAAGTCACCATAATGTCAGAGGACACCGCCTCCTGAAGAAGCAATGCAGGCGTCAGGACGAAATCTGCATTCTCCTTCATCTCCAGGGATGCCCCGAAGTTGCTTCCGACCATTCCGGACAACAGGCGATCCTGCTGCCTGCTTGGCGACGACAATGAGTTACGCACAGTGGGCGGGGAAGACGTGGACAAAAGGGCGTCTCCGGCTACCATGGTTGGGAATGCGCCGATCAGAATCCACAACACGACATGGCGTCTTATGCAACGTACGATGGTACGAATATGCACGCTCTTTCGGAACATCTGAACCCCTTTCGCTTGGTGTGCTCGCGTCAAGAGACTCTTCTGGGCCTGCGGCGGATGCCGTTCTGTCACAGAGATTTGCCGCAGGCGAAAAGGCCAAGCCAACCCCAACCGATCTACCAAGGGATTGGCTCAGCCTGGTCCGACTCTCAGAAGAAAGTCATCATTTCTGTGTCACGACTATGTCTCTTATGCCCCCGTTACATTCGGCATAGCCATCATATGCCAGGGCGGCTGCGGATTGGCCGTAGACTGATTCGGCGGCAACCTCCGCCTCGATCTCGCAGTCGCTGTTGCAGCACAAGACGAACACACTAACTCCGGATGCGACCTCGTACTCTGCATCATGCTCTGCCCCGACACTTTGCGCGGAGCCATCGAAGTAGTCATCGTCTGGATTCCACTCTTCGGATGTTTCATCTCCTTGCAGTTCGGGGCCTATGTAAGCTTGGGCCGAGCCATCTGTCTGGCTGCCTTTTGCAGCAATTCCGTGCAGACTACTGCCGAAGTAGGAGTCGTCTGAGTCGCCGTTTGCCATGGCAGTTGTTTCTTGGTGTGCGTATACCCAGTGGTCAACAGAGGCACTTGAGTCAGCATCATAGCTTATGGTCCCAAGAAGGTATGCCCATGCATACCCCTGGTACTCGTAGGAGCAGTCGAGCCCTGGGGCTGTTCCGGGAGGGCCGCTCCAAGTCCATACGATCCGCGCAAAACTGAGAACGCTGGTAGATTTCGAAATAGACACAGACGTATCGCCGTCGGCCTCGACATACGCGGTGAGGTTGGCATATCCTGATGTGTTGATTGTCCCGGACGAAGTGGAATAATCATCGCGCCCGTCTGCGTCACACCACCACATAGCTGACCACGCCCAGT
>CAZDTD010000064.1:0-20719 GCA_964507995.1 uncultured Pirellulales bacterium
TCATCCTACAAGGACAGTACATATTCAGCCAGATCGGCAATCTGTTCGTCGGTCAGCCCGGAGGTGTGGCCGTGTGAATCGCCGGGATTGTGGGTTTTCAGTACGTCCACGACAGTCTCGGCTCGACCATCGTGCAAGTAGGGCGCGGTTCGCCAGACCTCAATCAGGCTGGGCGTATCAAACGGCTGGCCCTCGTCGAGAAGTTTACTCGTGCCGACGTCATAAGCCTTCTTGTTGGTGTAAAGCCCGGAGGAATGACAGGCCACACACCCAGCGGACTCGAATAGCGATCGACCGCGGACAGCACGTTCGCTGAGTTCACCAGCGACAAGGTAAGGACTGGGAACAGGTTGAAGCGACTCGACGTATTCGTCGATCGCCGTCGCTTCTTCCTCCGGCCGCACGGCAAACTGGATATGTCGAATGCCGGCGCGAACCGCCGACTCCGAACTGGGGCGCACGCCCAGGCTCATGGCCGGCGGCGTCTGGGGCGACAGCAGCAAGCTCTTGGTGTTCTTGGGGTTGCCCAGGCCGTCGTTGAGAAGATCCCAGTTGAGCGAATCCGCCCGCCCCTCGTCGGTGTGGCAACTGGCGCAGCTCTGCCACATCTGGAAACAAAGATCCGCATCGTTGAACAACATCTCTCCCCGGCGTGCTGCCGTCATCAAACCGTTCGGTCCAAGTGGGAACGAGCGAACCTCCGGGCGCGTCGGACAAGCAAAGTCTACGATCGACAGAGTGTCGCTGAAATACTCGGCGACGTAGGCTGTCGATCCAACGACCACGAGATTTCTCGGTCCCTTGCCCAACAGACGGACGCGTTGCCTGATTCCCGTTAAGAAAGACAGGTCGTTCGGCACATCTTCCGCCCGGCTGACCACACCGGTCACCGGCTGGTTTGCCGCCGCGGCATCCAAACGCCGATGCAGCGATTCCCTTGTGATGACGCTGATCTCGCTCGTGCCCGCATGGGCGACGCAGAGCCACCGGCCGTCCCCGGTACAGGCCACGCCCCAAGGATTTGCAGCGCCGGAATCCACGTCGTCGAGGAGCACGGTGTTGACCACTTTGCGAGACGCGATCTCGATGACGGTCAAAGCATTGGTGTTCATCCAACCTCTCGCCAGTTGGGTCGTGGGCAATTGGTATCTGGCGAGAACGTGCGTCACATAGGCATAGCGTCCGTCCGGCGACATGCAGATGCCACGCGGCTGGGTCGAGCCGTTGGGCAGGGTGATCGTCGTCGCAACGCGATTGCGACTACAATCAATCACCGAAATAGCCGCCGCGACATATGCCCCGTCGGAACGGCTCGTGGGCAGCAGATTGAGAACAAACAAATCCGCGCCGTCGAGAGTCAGCGCGGCGGCGACGGGTTCCCGGACCACCCGGATATCGGCAGTTGTCCGACCGGTTGTCAGGTCGAGGACGCCGACCGCGCTGTCGAATCGATTGCAGACATAGAGACGGGTCCCCTCGGCGTTCACAACCGGCGCCATGGGCGAATGACCGACGGTGAATTCCTGCGTGACCTCGCCGGCGGCGGGATCAACGACGAGAACCTTGCCCACGAGGCCCCCGCCAGTCACATAGAGACGACGCCCGTCCGGGGCAAGACACAATCCGGTAGGCTTGACGGTCAGGGCGATGCCGGCCGTGAGCCGGCCGACGGACAGATCGAGGACAGCAATCCGCGAGACGTCCCTCTCCGCGATGTAGAGGGTCCCGCCGGCCCGGTCGACGACCAAAGCCGACGGCGAGAGGCTCTGAGGCTCGGCGGCCAGCCCGTTTGAAAAGCCGACCAGCAAAAAAGGCAAAACGCCCAGCATCATCTGGAACCCTGCTCGGTGACACGCGTTCATATTCAATCCCGATTCTCCTTCGCTGCCTGCCATATCCTGCGAACGACTTGTTCGGTCAGTTCCTATCCCTTCAGATAGGGGAAGCCCTCCCAGACAACATATCCGTCGGGCTCGATGAGGATGACGTGGGGAACGCCGAATACCCCCAAGGACACAACATCATGTCCAGACCGCAACCCGCAGGCACCCTGCGGCCCCTACTTCTTAAGCGTCTGATAGAGATCGTAGGCCTTGTCGGGCTTCTCCCCCTCATGCACGACGGCACGAACGGCCTGCAACATGGCGGGCGGATCGTCCGACAGGAAGATATTCCGGCCCATATCCACTCCGGCCGCTCCCTGGCTGATGGCGTTGTAGGCCATGGTCAGGGCCTCCAGTTCCGGCAGCTTCTTGCCGCCGGCAATGACGACGGGAATGGGGCAACCGGCCACGACCTCGTCGAAACCGGGTTCGCAATAGTAGGTCTTCACGAAATGCGCCCCCAGCTCCGCGATGACACGGCAGGCCAGGCCCAAGTATCGCGCATCCCGAGCCATTTCCCGCCCGACCGCGGTGACGCCGAGCGTCGGGACGCCGTAGCGATTGCCTTCGTTGATCAGCCGGGCCAGATTGTCCAAAGTCACTTTCTCGCCGGGCCCACCGATGTACACCTGCGTCGTCACCGCGGAGGCGTTGAGACGAATGGCATCCTCGACGGTGACGCCGATGACCTCGTCGCTCAGCTCCTTCAAGACCGTCGCACCCGTGCTGCATCGCAAAACAACGGGCTTGTTCACCGTCGGCATGATGCAGGTCTGGAGACCGCCTCGCGTGCACATCAGGCAGTCCGTGTAGGGCAACAGCGGCGGAATGCTCAGGTCCATGCGTTCCAGGCCGGAAGTCGGCCCCATGATGTATCCATGGTCGAAGGCCAGCATGACCGTCCTGCCGCTCTTGGGGTTGAAGATCCTGGAAAGCCGGTTCTTCATCCCCCAGCCCAGATGCGCCGCGCCTCTCAGGAAGAAGCCGGGCGTATCCATCGGCACGTTTACCTTGAAGTCCTTGGTGGTCTCACCGCTGGCATCTTTATCCGCCATCGCTTTGAACTCCTTCCAGAAAACCTTTGAATATCAGAGAAACGGAAACTGCCCCGGGGTCTTCATGTCCTACGCTCTGCTGGCGGGCGTTCTTGGCGCGACCGAGACGCGGCTGCAAATCCCTGGTGCCGCGAGCCCCGGCCGCAGCCGCCTGGGCAGCCGCGTCGAGCATAGCGACAAGGCCCAATCCCTTGTCCGCAGCCTCACGGGCCGCCCGAACCGCGGGAACCAATGCATCGACGACGGTTTTGTCGCCAACCTGGGCTTTGGTCTGCTTGCGCAGCGTGTCCAGGCCGGCCTCGAACATCCCGGCCAATGCGGCGACGTCGAGACTTTCTTTGCCGGCCGCTCCTTCGGACATGCCCATGAAGAACGAGCCAAACAGAGGTCCTGTCGCGCCGCCATCGGTTCCCATCACTGCCCAGGCGATTTCGCCCAGCAGCGTGTCCATTCGGCCGGACTTGGAGGCGTCCAGGGCCTTCTTGAGATTCTCCATGGCACGGAGCATCGTCGTACCGTGATCGCCGTCACCGCCGTAGGAATCCAGCTCCGAGAGCCATTTGTGGTTCTCGCGGATCTGTGCGACTGCGCCTCGCAGCATCTTCGTCAGACCCGGATAATCCAGTGTATCAATCATCGTCACGATCCTCGTCGCGCTGTGTGCCCGACCGTCTGTGCTCTACATGGCCAGGCACGGACACTTGCACGGAGCATCCCACAATGCGATCAGTTCCGGGTCCAGGCGGGCCAGGAACATCTGAAAACCGCCCATTTCCTGGACGGTCAGGAACTCCCCAGCCAGGCAACGCGCCAGTTTGATCTTCTTGCGGTCAAGGATTTCCTTGCAACTGTTCAGGATGATGTACTGTTCCATCAGCGTCGTGGAGCCGACCCCATTGATCATCAGGAGCACGTCCTCGCCCGCCTTGATGGAGAGGTCCTTGAGCAGCGCATCCAGCATGATTTCAGCGGTCTCGCGAGCGGTCTTGATCTTCATCTGCCCGCTGCCGCTCTCGCCGTGTTGGCCCATGCCGATGATCATATCCCCTTCGGGGATCTCGGAGATCGCATCGCCCGTGCAGGGGTGCGTGGCTGGAGACACGGCGACCGCCAGTGTGGCCATGTTTCGCTCCAGCCGGTGAGCGACCTCCCAGCACTCGTCGAGACTGCGTCCCTGTTCGGCGGCCGCTCCGGCGACCTTGATGACCGCCAGACACCCGACCAGACCGCGTCGTTCCTCCGGTTTGTCCCGGGGACCGGTGGAAACGTCGTCGCTGGTCAGGATCTGCCTGACCTTGAGCCCTTCCTTCTGAGCCATCTGCATCGCCATGTTGGCGGACATAATATCCCCGGCATGATTGAGGACAACCAGCAGGACACCGGCCGGTCGGTTGGCCATGCGCAAGGCCTCCAACAACCGCGGCGGGCCGGGGGCCGCGAAGATCTCGCCGGGGACACTGATATCGAGAAGCCCATCGCCGACGTACCCGCTGAGGGCCGGTTCGTGACCGCTTCCGCCCAGCGTCACCAGGGCGACTTTGTCCGGGGATTTCGGGGTCGCACGCACCACCAGGTTTTCGCCTGCGAGCCTGACTTTGTCCGCATGGGCGAGGGCAAAACCGTGGAGCAGGTCGTTGACGAGGTCTTCGGGATTATTAATGAACTTCTTCATCATGGCGTGGGTCCTTTCCTCTCTGTCTTGGCCGGATCATTTCTTTTCCATCAATTCGATGACGGCGCCGTCAACATTGATGAACGCCACGCGGAGCGATTCTCCCGCGTCGAACGGCTCGACGATGACATTTCGTCCCTGCAGGGCTTCGTCCAGGCTGTCCACGACAAACGCCGCGTGCGATTTGTTCCGCACGTCCGGGTGCATCGGACTGCCCGGCTCGAAACGAAGGTACTCCACCCGGAACGGATGGCCTTCGGGATCGGTAACATATACCTTGGCGCCGTCGAGATAGGTCTCATTCTGCTGGGCAGTGTTCACAGGAACGCCAAAGTGATGAAATGAAGCTACGGCCATGATATTCCCCTTCAGTCTTAAGCAACAGATCTCCTTCTGCAACACACTGTCACCCATGAGTTCCTGAACCAACTCATCCCGAGTGAGAGGACCAGAATAGCAGATCGCGGTCAATTCCCCAAGAAGAAGTTGTCAAACTGGCCCGGCAGGGCAAGATCCTCTGGACCTGAGGCGGGTCGAAAGGCTAAAATCTCAGAGTCTTGTGAAGAATCAATAGATGCCCATTCAATGACGGTGAGATCCAACAATGAGAAACCGTACAGTCCTGCTCTGGAGTATCCTCTCTCTCGCAACCGGTTCCGCTCTGGCGGTCGACGTCTATGCCCGGAAGGACACATGGTCCGAAACCCTGCTGGCCACGCGTTTGCGGTTTCAGCAGGACACGGAGGTCCTCGACATTCAACTGGGGCCCTGGTACTGCACGGGCGGTCTGGCCGCCGGCTCCTTCGCCAAGGCGATGTTCCCGGAACAGGGTGTTGATCTCCTGGCCCAGGACGGCAAAGGCAAGGCCCTGTGGGAGCAACGCGACTATGTTGACGGGCAGGTACACCGCCTTGTCGCCGGGAGCCAGAGCGCAACGTATCTCTATCGCACGATCACGGTCCCTCAAGCGAGAATCTTGCCTGCCTCGTTGGGAAGCGACGACGGCCTCGCCGTATGGCTCAACGGGGAGGCGGTCCTCTCGAAAGACGTTCCTCGCGGCGTCAGCCCCGATCAGGACCACGTCGCACTCTCGTTGAAGGCGGGACAGAACGGCCTGCTTCTGAAGATCTACAATCAGACCGGCGACCACGGCTTCTATTTCGCGGCCGGCACAAACCCGCTCGCCAGCCTGTGGTCGCAACTCGCCCGCGATTTTCCTCGTGAATCTCAGTGGATTCAACAGGATAGCGGCGGCGCCCACCTGTCCTGGCTCCAGGATGCCAAACCTGAAGCGACTCGCGAAATGGTCGCCCAGGCAATCAGGGAGTTGGGCCACAACGTCCAGGGGTTCCAGAGGCGTCTGGACGCAGTCGGCGACGACGAAGCCGGGCTGCTCGACCTGTACGCCGGCATCTGCCGCGTGCGCGAGGGATTGAGCACCGTCAATCTCCGGGCCCTGCGGATGGCCATCGAGGACCTGACGACCACGTTCGGCGCCCGGTACGCCGCCGGCCCCGACTACCTCGACCGGTTGACAAAGATCGAACAAGCCCTGGAAGAAGGCAGGGACATGGAGACGCTGACCCAGAAGGCAATCGCCCTCCAACGGGAGGCCCTCTTGGCGAATCCCCTGCTCGACTTCGATCGTATCCTTCTGGTGCGCCGCGACGTGAAGGGACCGTCGCTCGGACTCCCGCAGAACTGGCAAGGCAATTGCGCTCTGCCGAGGAGCGGGTACGACGACGAAGTGGCCATCATGCCGGTGGCCGTTGACGGCTCGCTGCAGACCGTGTTCCGGCCCAAGACGCCGTGCTTCGTCGGCGATGTGGATCTGCACTTCGATGCCGGGAAGATGCTCTTCAGCATGATCGGCAGCCACAATCGCTGGCAGATCTGGGAGGTCGGGCTGGACGGCGCTTCCCTGCGACAGGTCACACCGGGAGTCGAGGACGACGTCGACAACTACGACGCGTGCTATCTCCCGGATGAACGGATCATCTTCGCTTCGACCCGGTGCTTTCAGGGGATTCCTTGTGTCGGCGGAGGCGATGCCGTGGCCAACCTGTGCATCATGAATCCCGACGGGACCGGCATCCGCCAGCTCTGTTTCGATCAGGATCACAACTGGTGTCCCACTGTGATGAACGACGGCCGAGTCCTTTACTCGCGATGGGAGTACTCGGACACATCGCACTATTTCTCGCGACTTGTCTTCTCCATGAATCCGGACGGCACGAACCAGATGGCCTACTACGGCAGCAATTCGTATTGGCCCAATTCGCTGTTTTACGCCCGTCCGATCCCCAACCACCCGACGCAATTCGCCGGCATCGTCTCCGGACACCACGGGGTGGCCCGCATGGGAGAGTTGCACCTGTTCGATGTCGCCAAGGGCCGCTTCGAAGCGGACGGCGCCGTCCAACAGATTCCCGGCCACGGCAAGAAAGTGGAGGCCAAGGTGATGGACCAGTTGGTCGATGGTTCCTGGCCGAAGTTCCTGCACCCCTACCCGCTGAGCGACAAGTACATGCTGACGGTCTGCAAACCGACGGCACAATCGAACTGGGGCATCTACCTGGTCGACACGTTCGACAACATGCTGTTGCTGAAAGAAGAACCCGGCCGAGCTCTGCTGGAGCCGCTGCCTCTGCGGAAGGCCGAACGCCCGCCGATTGTACCTGACAGGGTGGACCCGCGGCGTCAGGATGCGCTGGTATATCTGACCGACGTCTACTTCGGCCCCGGTCTCCAGGATGTCCCTCGCGGCACGGTCAAGGAGCTGCGTCTGTATTCATTCCACTACGGCTATCCGCAGATGGGCGGTCACAAGAACGTCGCGGTCGAAGGCGGCTGGGACGTCCACCGCATTTTGGGCACCGTCCCCGTCTCGGAGGATGGTTCGGCCTTCTTCCGCGTCCCGGCCAACACGCCAATCGCCGTACAGCCCCTGGACGCAGAGGGCCGAGCGATGCAGATCATGCGGAGCTGGTTCACCGCCATGCCCGGCGAGGTCCTTTCTTGCGCCGGCTGCCACGAACAGCAGAACGCCGGTTCGCCGAATCAGTACACCGCGGCGTCCCGCAGGAAACCCAGTCCCATCCAGCCTTGGCGCGGTCCGGTGAGGGGCTTCAGCTTCAAACGGGAGGTGCAACCTGTCTTGGACAAATACTGTGCCGGCTGCCACGACGGTTCCAAGACGAATCGGCCGGACCTCGCTCGCAAGGACAAGAACGGCTGGGGCAACTTCACGCCCTCCTATCTCGCGTTGCATCCCTACGTGCGTCGCCCCGGCCCGGAGAGCGACTACCACCTTGAGAAGCCCATGGAATACCACGCCAATACCAGCGAGCTCGTGCAGATGCTCAGCAAGGGCCACCACGGCGTGAAACTGGACAACGAGGCATGGGATATTCTCTACACCTGGATCGACTTGAACGTGCCCGACCACGGGACGTGGAGCGAACACCAGAAGATCGCCAGCAACTTCCACGAACGGCGTCGCCAGATGCGTGCAGCGTACGCCTATCTGCCCAACGAGGAAGATCCGGAATCGATTCCCAGTTTCACACCGAAGCCCGTGGAGTTTGTGAAACCGGCGGCGCAGTCCGAGCCGCAGAGCAACGTCCATCTCGCAGCGTGGCCGCTCGATGCGGACCAGACCAGAGCCCTGCAGCAGGAAACCAGCAACCGGTCGCGAAAGACAATCGATCTGGGCAACGGAGTCACGATGGAACTCGCGGCGATTCCTGCGGGCCGATTCGTGATGGGCAGCGATCAGGGCGCCGCCGATGAGACCCCTCGCGAAATCGTGCCGGTGAGCAAGCCCTTCTGGATGGGCGTCTGTGAAGTGACCAACGCCCAGTACGAGCAATTCGACCGGCGCCACTTCAACGGTTACATCAATCAGCAGCACAAAGACCACACGACGCCGGGCTACCCGATCGCAGACGCCCAGTACCCGGTGGTCCGCGTCTCCTGGCAGGAGGCCATCGCGTTCTGCGACTGGCTCAGCGAACAAACGGGCAAACGGTTCACCCTCCCCACGGAAGACCAGTGGGAATGGGCGTGTCGGGCCGGAAGCAACACCCCGATGTACTACGGCGACCCGAACACCGACTTCAGTCCATACGCCAACCTGGCGGATCAATCGATCCGGCTCCTGGCCGTCAGCGGCGTCAATCCTCAGCCCATCGCCAATCCCAGCCCGTATGAGGACTGGCTGCCGAAGGACAACCGATTCAACGACGGCCAGAAGCTCATGTGCCCTGTGGGGCAGTATCATCCCAACGCCTGGGGGTTGGCGGACATGATTGGCAACGTCTGGGAATGGACGCAAAGCACGTACAAGCCGTATCCCTACCGCGCCGACGACGGCCGGAACGATCTGTCCGCAGCCGGTCCCCGTGTCGTTCGCGGCGGCTCCTGGCAGGATCGTCCCAAGAGGGCTACATCGTCCTTCCGCATCGCCTACGAGCCCTGGCAGAAGGTCTTCAATGTGGGCTTCCGGGTTGTCTGTGAGATGGGGCCCGACGACTACAACGTGGCGATGACCGGCAAATAGCCACCGGATGGTGCAGCGAAACACCGATCGGATGACCTTGCATCCGATCGGCGGATACGTGGGGTCAAGTGGCTGGCTTTTCCTGGTCCAGTAGCCAGGACCACTGCTCGTCCACCTGCCGCTGGAACTCATCAAGGAGGCCGGCAAACCGGGGACTCTTGAGGTGCTTGAATCGTCCCTGTGAGAACAGCCAGTCGGCGATCGGGATCTTCTGCTTTGGTTTGTAGTTGATCTTGTACTTGCCGTCCTCGACCTCATAGAGAGGCCAGAAACAGGTCTCCACGCCGCACCTCGCCGATTCCACGGCCATGTCGGGCGCAATGCGCCAGCCGGGAATGCAGGGACACAGAACATTGAGAAACGCCGGTCCGTCAACCTCGATGCCCTTCTTGATCTTGTTCGCCAGATCGATCGGATTGTGGATGCTGGCCTGGGCGGCATACCGGATGTGGTGCGCTACCATGATCTGCGTCAAATCTTTGCGTTGCTGCTGCTTGCCCGCAACCACCTCTCCGACGGGCGTCGTCGTCGTGGCCGCGCCGAGCGGCGTGGCCCCGCTGCGCTGGATGCCCGTGTTCATATAGGCGCCGTTGTCGTAGCAGATGTACAACAGATCGTGTCCACGCTCCATCGCGGCGCTCAAGGACTGGATGCCGATGTCGTATGTCCCGCCGTCACCTCCCATGGCCACGAACTTGAGCTTCTTATCCGTCTTCCCCTGTTTCTTCAGGACCCGGTACATGGACTCGACGCCGCTCATCGTCGCGGCCGCGTTCTCGAAGGCCGTGTGAATCCACGGCACGTTCCATGCGGAATAGGGAAAGATCGACGAGGCCACTTCGAGGCACCCCGTCGCCGACCCCAGGACCACATCGAAATCGGTCACTTGGGTCAGCATCTTGGTGATGATCGGAACGGGACAACCGGCACAGAGCCTGTGACCGCTGGAAAACGCCGCCTTCTTCTTCGCCATCTCCTGCAACGTAGGCACCGTCAGTCTCCTCTCACATTCAGGAAGTCGAATGTCTTTTCGACCTTGCCGTTCTGAAGACACCGCTCGCCCTCCGCGAACAACTCCCGGATATCGTAGGGGAACAGTTCCCGGCCTCCCAGACCGAATGTCCTGTTGTACACAAGCGGCCTGGGCTCGACCTCGTACAGGGCCGTGCGGATCTCTCCGAAGAGGGGTCCGTAGGCGCCCATGCTCGTCGATCGATCCAGAACGGTGACGACCTTGGCGCCGCGGAGGGCTCTGGCGATCTGGGCGTATGGGAACGGTCTGAACACCCGAATCTTCAGCAAGCCGACCCTCTCTCCCGCCTCTCTCAAGGAGTCGACGACCTCTTTGATCTCGCCCGCCACGGAGTTGATGGCCACAATCACCCGCTCGGCATCCTCCAGACGATAGGACTCGAACAAATCGTATTTCCGGCCGAAGGTTCGGTAGAACCGTTCCGATACGTGCTCGATGACCGATTGGGCCGTCTCGATGGCCGCATACTGGCCCCGCTTGTGCTCGATGTAGTAGTCGTGCAGATCGAGCGCGCCCCAGGTGACAGGATGATCCGTATCGAGGAGCGGATGCAGCCCTCTGTACGGCCCGATGAAGTTGCGGACCGCCTGATCCTCTTCCAATTCCATCGTCTCGATCGAATGGGAGATGATGAAGCCGTCGAGACACACCATCAGCGGCAGCCGAACGTCCATGTGCTCGGCGATGACGGGCGCCATGACCATGTTGTCGTAGGCTTCCTGATTGTTCTCGGCATAAATCTGAATCCACCCGGCATCGCGGGCCCCCATGGAATCGCCGTGATCGCAATGGATGTTGATCGGCCCCGAGAGCGCCCGGTTGACCACGGTCATCACAATCGGCTGCCGCATGCTCGCCGCGATGTACAGCATCTCCCACATCAACGCCAGACCGTTGGCGGAAGTCGCGGTCATCACCCGCCCCCCCGCCGTCGCGGCGCCGAGACACGCGGACATCGCGCTGTGCTCGCTCTCGACCGTAATCAATTCGGTCGTCACTTTCCCGTCGGCGACGAACGTTGCGAAATCTTCGATAATCTGTGTCGAAGGGGTAATGGGAAAGGCTGCCACCACATCAGGATTGATCTGGCGCATCGCCTCCGCCATGGCCCCGTTTCCGGTAATCGCTCTGGTTATAGGCATATTTCTGATTCCGTCATGTTTCTTCGCGGACGAACTCGATGGCCGGCCCTTTCCCCTGCTTGTTCACCGGGCATTCCCGGACGCACAGTCCGCATCCCTTGCAGTGAGAATAGTCGATTTCCCGAATCTCCTTGCGGTCCTTTCCCCCGGCGGTCCGTCCGTCCTGGAGCACAAACGCCCCGTCCGGGCAGAACACCCAGCAGGTCAGGCAATGGATACAATGCTCTTTCCGCCAAACCGGCTTCCAGGTCCTCCAGGCGCCCGTCTCATAATCCGCTGCGTTGCCTCCCTCGGTGATGACGCCGCCCGCCGGAAGGTCCTGCCATTTCTTCAGTCTGTACTTCTCGTTCATGCGCATCTGACCTCATCATACCCACAGCGAATCGCATCCAGATTCTTTGCCACAAGGTCTTTCGCCAGTAGAGCGGCAAAAGCATGCTCGGCCTCCTTGACCAGGGCCTCAAGGGAGATGATCTGCGGACAGGCCCTGGCGAAGGCCCCCATCATCGCCGAGTTGGGGATCTCCCGTTTGAACAGTCGATACGAGATGCTGTTGGCCGGGACGGTGTACAGCGTTTGCCCGGCCAGACCCAATGCCTTCTTGGTCTCCGTCGCGTCTTTTTCCGTGTTCACGACGAAGATCGTCTTCTCGCCAATCCCCTCGACAAGGCTCTTGCTGCCAATGAGCGTAGGGTCCACGATCATCACCACATCCGGTTCCAGCACGGGAATGTGAATGCGGATCCTCTGATCGGAAAAGCGGTCGAAAGCGCGGACGGGCGCCCCGCGTCTCTCCGGGCCGTAATCCGGGAACGCGGAAACCTGTTTGCCCGTTCCCTGGACCGCTTCAGCGAGTGACTTGGCGCCCGTCACGGTTCCCTGCCCGCCCCGTCCATGCCACCGCACCTCAAAATACTTGGACACTCCAACCTCCTGAATCGTGCTTGATCGAGAAACCATCAGATATCGTTACGGTGTGATGCCGCAGCCCTCGGCAGAGCCTGACACGCTCCGGGATCCATCCACCCCCATGGTCTTGGATTCCACACGATCACCACCAGTACGGAACGAATTGTAATGTCCCGGGCATGACGCTGCCAAGACAAAAAAAACGTGACGCCTCCCGTCGGTCCCGGTCCACGAGGGACCGGCCCGGCCACATCCGGGGCGACGCGAAAACCGCAACAACACTTGCATTGTCCGTACACTTGCGATATATCCACAGGGGATCACGAACCGTGTTGAACGGAACAGGACAATCGTGATGACACAGTCCTTTATGCGCAGGAGACGGAAATGAAGGAACGCAGACAGTCTATGACACGCAGAACTATCCTGAGCTACTCCCTGGGCGCCACCGTGGCCATGGCCACCACCTCTTCCGGTTGCGCCGGTCTGACGGGATCGAAGAAGAAGGACCGCAGTGTCGAGAAGTTCTATCAAGCCAACGGAGCCTTCAGCCAGCAGGCCGCCAAGGAGGCCTACTTTACCATGATGAAGCGTTTTGGCTGTCCCATTCCCGATGTTCTCAGAACGAACGAGTTCTGGGTCTGTGACTTTCTGCAGCGGGACTTCGCGAAACTGGGCATGGGCGGAATCTTCTGGATCAACCCCTCGGGCACGTATGGCAAGGCCGGCGTCCAAGCCTATGCCGGCGACTTCAAGGAAGACCACTTCGGCTACCTCGGACACGAAATCTACCTGCTTCCCGGACAGGTGTTGCCCGAACACCGGCACCTCGGCGGAAACGAGGGATACGGGCCGAAGATGGAATCCTGGCAGGTCCGATACGGAACGGTGGAGTTCTTCGGCGAGCACAAAGGCGCCGGCGACGAGATCCTGATCAGCGAAATGCCGCCGGAGGATCGTCCCTGGGGCTATGGCCAGGACTGGTTCAAATCCAGGTATATCGCGACCCGCACGGCCCAGTCCGGTCGGCTCTACACCATGGGAGACCCGGAATCGTGGCACGGCCAGCGTGCCGGAGCCGAGGGCGCCATCGTCACCGAATACGGCACCTATCACAACCATGTGGAGTTCAGCAAGCCGGGAATGAAATTCAACTGTTCCGAAGCAATCTGAACCGCTGGGCCAGCCACCTGCAACCAGTGAAACGAGGCATCCCCTCGGCGGATTTGCATAAGAACCCCGCCGAGGGGATGTCTTTTTTTTGTCGTCTGATCGTAATCACAGGATAACATCCCCTTCCAGCATCAATGCCCCCGTCGTCTTCCAGGCAACCGACTGGAGAATCCATGTCCCGGCGCCTCCGATACGCCTCGCCCCTGCAGTCCATCCGTGTCGAATTGCAGCCGGAAGATCGCTTCCTCACCCTGGTCACGACCGACGGCGGAGACGGCGTCGGCACCGACTGGGCGCTGTTTGCCGAACCGGTGTTGGAATTGATTCCAAAGGCAGGATCTTGAGATCAGACTTGCAGGAGGATATGATAAGGAGTACACGGACGAACACATGATCGTATCGCATGCCCATCAGGGCTCTCGTGCCTGGCGGCGTCGATCTCAGGTGTTTGGGATCGACGGGTTGGAGGAATTGTCACAGTGATGAGGAGGATTGGGAAAATGAATCGGATGACGAAGTTCATGATCGGCATCATGCTGATTGTTCTGGGAACAAATGGGGTGATGACCTATGCAGCGGGTACAGATGCGGCCCTCCTGTATCGTTTCGACGAGGAAGCCGACGCCATCATGGCCGGCGAGTTCCTGACGGACGCCAGTGGCAACGAACGCCACGCCAAAGTCCTCTTCGGCAATCAGATCGGCATCGTGGAGGGGCAATCCGGGTATGGCCGGGCCGGTTCTTTCAACGGGAGCATTGCCGGCGTGGAAATCGAGGATGTCGATACCCGCGGCGATTTCACCTTTGGTTTCTGGATGAAATCGGGAAGTCTCAGCCAGACCGAGAAATATCTCGTGGCTCGCGGCACCGGGACCGGCGGCGTCCAGGTGTCCATCATCTACCAGTACGTGGCCAACACCGTGGAGTTTTACACTGTGGGCGCGGACACCCGCACAGGATCGCAGATCCTCGTTCCCGACATGGACTGGCACCACATCGTGTACACGCGCACCGGCGCGGACTTCGATGGCTACCTGGACGGCCAGAAACGCGACATCAAGGACATCGCCGATGCTCTGCCCCTTCCGCCCTATCTGACGATCGGCGGCGCCGATCCCCTGCGGGACGGCGGGGGCTTGAACCTGTACGAAGGATTGCTCGACGATGTGGTGGTGATGACCCGGGGCGTCGGTCAAGGCGACGTCGATTTCATCATGGGGGGATTCGTCAGCGACAAGGCCTATCTGCCGTCTCCGATCGTCGGCGCCACAGATTTGCCGCGAGAGGTGGAACTGAGTTGGCAGGCGGGCGTCGATGCCGTGACGCACAACGTATACCTGGGCACGAATGGGGACGATGTCAATAACGCGGGAATCGATTCCGGTCTCCTGGTGGCTCAAGGGCTGTCCGATGCTGCCTACGACGCCGGCGTTCTCGCTCTGGGGCAGACCTATTACTGGCGCGTCGATGAGGTCGGCAGCACGATCTACAAAGGCGACGTCTGGAGTTTCACGATCGAACCGGTGGGCTATCCAATCGCCCACGTGACGGCCGAAGCGTCCGATGCGCAGGCCGGCTCGCCGGCAGGTCGAACCGTCGACCAATCCGGACTGGACGATCTCGACCAGCACGGCACCGATATGAAGGACATGTGGGTCAATCCCAGCGGCTTCCCCGCCTGGATCCAGTTCACATTCGACAAGGTGTACAAGCTCCACGAGATGTGGGTCTGGAATGGCAACTCGGAACTCGAACTCCTCATG
Organism: uncultured Pirellulales bacterium; assembly: GCA_964507995.1. GTDB lineage: Bacteria > Planctomycetota > Phycisphaerae > Sedimentisphaerales > Anaerobacaceae > PLanc-01. The sequence goes on from CAZDTD010000064.1 coordinate 15,192, forward strand.
GGCTTCGGGGCCAAGGCCGTCGTCGTCGAGTGCTCCACCGACGGCGAAACCTGGGTCCAGGTGGAGAACGTGCCCGAGTTCGCGAGGGGAACCGCCTCGCCGACCTACACGGCGAATACCGTCGTCAATCTCGGCGGCGCGACGGCAAAGTACGTCCGACTGACGATCAACGACAACTGGGGCGACACCACGATGGTCAGCCTCAGCGAAGTGCGTTTCTTTTACATTCCCGTCCGGGCCCGCGAGGCGATGCCGGTCAACGGAGCAACGGACGTAGCCGTCGATACCGACCTGAGCTGGCGGCCCGGCCGCGAGGCCGTCTCGCACGAGGTCTATCTCGGCGCCGATCCCGAGGCATTGGAACGGATCGACACGACCGACGCCAACGCGATCACGCCAGGACCGCTGGACCTGGGGACGACCTACTACTGGCGGATCGACGAAGTCAACAACGCCGAGGCAATCGGCGTCTGGCAAGGCGCGATGTGGAGCTTCTCCACACAGGCGGACCTCCTCGTCGAGAGTTTCGAGAGCTATACCGACGACATAGACGCCGGCGAGGCCATCTTCCAGACCTGGATCGACGGTTACGACATCGACGACAACGGCTCCCAGGTCGGCTATCTCAACTCGCCGTTCACCGAAAAGACCATCGTCCACGACGGCGCGAACTCGATGCCGCTGCTCTACAACAACGTCGACGGCGCCACGGCTTCCGAGGCGACGCGGACCTTCGCCCCCGCTCAGGACTGGTCGGCCAACGGCATTCGCAGTCTGAAGCTGTGGTTCTACGGCGTGTCGGGCAACACCGGCGATCTGTACGTCAAGATCAACAACGCCAAGATCGCCTACAGCGGAGATCGAGACAACATCGCCATCAACATATGGCATGCGTGGGACATCGATCTGACTGCCGTCAACGGCATCGACAACGTGAAATCGCTGACCGTGGGCGTTGCCGGCGCCAGTGCGACGGGCACGCTGTACATCGACGACATTCGCCTGTCTCCCGAAGAGGCGGCGGTTGATGATTGGGGCGACAAGCTGGCGATCAATGCGTATGAATGGGCCCCGGCCGAGTTTCGCAAGACGCCGGCCGATCCCGGCTATTGGGGATCGGATCCGGATATGACCAAGTTGACCGACGGCGTGATCGCCTCGGATTACAGCGGCGGCCTGTGCGCCGGCTGGAACTACGATACGACCGACGGCGCGTTCGGCCCCACCCTCTACTTCGACCTGGGATCGATTCAGAACATCGGCGTCGTGGCGATCTACCATCAGCCCAGATACTATGGATTTCAGACGGTCAAGGTGTCCGTGTCGTCGCTGGACAATCCGAACCGTGTCGACATCGCCGACATGGCGGACTGGACCGGCGAAGAGGTCTATGAGAGCGACTACTGGGGCGTCGGCGCTTCCGGCAACGCTCCCTCCGTCATGCAAGTCGTGCCTGTCCGGCAAGAGGGGCGTTGGGTGCGATTGCAGTTTCTCAATCAGGAACCGGGCTACAAGGAGGCCTGGACGATGTTCTCCGAGTTCATGTTCTACTCCGAGTGACCTATCTGCGGATGACGGAAAGTTGGCATGATGCATAGGTCCAAAGCACACTGTGCCCGTCGGTGCGACCGTGCTTTTACGCTGATCGAGCTGTTGGTCGTCATATCGGTCATCGCCCTGCTGATGGCCATGCTGTTGCCGGCCTTGAACAGGGCTCGGGAATCGGCGAAGAGCACGGTCTGCACCTCCAACCTGCATGGTTGGGCCCTGGTCTTCGGATTGTACGGCGACGATTATGACGGCCGATGGAGTCAATGGCCTTCGGATTACACGACGGGTTGGTGGATGGTGCTTTTGAAACCGTATTACAGCGTGGAAAAAATGCGAGCCTGTCCTTCCGCCGTATTGGATCTCGACGAAGAACCCGCATCGAGCGGAATGAACCAGGACACCTACGGCGGCGCCAAAGAAGCCTGGGGACCTGTGTGGGATGGGACGACCGGCAGTTACGGGATCAATCACTATCTCTATGGTCACATTCCGAATATCTGGGCCATCGACAACGACAAAAAGTTCTTCTGGGGCCGCATTACAGACAGCAAGATGGGAAACAGCGTTCCCTTGTTGATGGATTGTACCTGGCCGGGCACTTTTCCCAGTTATTCCGATTCGGTGCCGCCATCCGGCGATGACGGAGATCCCGCACAACAATGGGGCCTGGGGATCGAATGTGAGATGGCGCGCGTATGCCTGACTCGACATCACCGGGCCATCAACTCCAGCTTCACCGACTTGTCTTGCCGCAAGGTTCCCCTGCCCGAATTGTGGGATCTGAAATGGCACCGGCAGTGGGAGCCGCAATTCAAAACCACAGAGGACTTTGTCGATGCAGCAGGCCAGCCGTGGCTGCATTGATCGCCTGCCCTCGCACAGGTTGCGATCATCGGCCACTCGGGAACAGTCTTTCACACGCGCCCTACACGTGGTGGCATAGGCGTCTTCCGACGCCGGCGTGTTGATCCTGGCCCAGCAGTACCCTCTGGCAACCACACAGATTGAACCGTCCGTGTTCGACGAGACGCCACGCAAGAACCTGTGTCTCTCCATAGAATTTCCCGAGCGCATCACAGGGATGGAGATCGGGAGCATTCACAGCAAAGGCCGTTGACAGAACGGCACGCTTTGTCAAAATTGCAACGTGGAATATCGGCGTCATCCCCGCCTGGCATCATGCCAAAGGAGCAAAGACGGGGTTGTTCGCGGATGAGAAGGGACGCTATTATTTCAGTCTGACGCGACAGGGAGAGCCCTGCTTCTTCCAACGCAAGCCCTTCAGCGAGGTCTTTGCCATGCTGGCCTATACGCGCACTCAGGAACCGCGATGGTTGAGCTGGCTGGAAAAGGTGTATGAGTATGCGTTCAAGCACTTTGTCGATTCGGAATTCGGTGACTGGTTCGGTTACTGCGATCGTCGCGGAAACCTCAGGCATTCCTGCAAGGGGGGGGCAACTACAAGGGATTCTTCCACGTCCCCCGCGCCTTGTTGTTCTGCATTCAGGCCATCGAAGCGTATCAGGCGTCGCATCCAAAAGACAAATGAGGGTTAGAGGGTATCCGATAGAAGTCCGGGACAGGCTCGACGTAGGCGTCAGGGTAGAAACAGATGTATCCCGGCGAATACGATTGTTTGGCATAGAGGATGTTGTTGTGCCTCAGCTCGGCCCAAGAAGCCAACTGCGTATTCATCTTTTCACACCACCACGTGGCGGTCCGCATGATCCGGGGACAGGTCATACTGCCGACCGTGGAAAACGAGCTTTCGCTGGACCTCGAACTGTCGTATAATCCGACTTCGCCCGCGAGTCCGCGTGACGGGCTGCGGGGCTGTATCCGACAGGTTGGGTGAGATCAAGACCATGGGTTATTTTCGCGACAACATAGAACAGGCAGCGGGGTATACGCCGGGGTTTCAGCCGAAGGCGACGGACGTGGTGAAACTCAACACGAATGAGAATCCGTATCCGCCGTCGCCGCAGGTGATGAAGATTTTGGCCGAGGTCCGCCCGGAACAGCTTCGTCGGTATCCGGACCCGATGGCGACGGTCTTTCGCGAGGCAGCCGCGGAGATCCATGGCGTGTCGCCCGACAACATTATGTGCTGCAACGGCGGCGACGAGCTGCTCGCCATGGCCATCCGCGCCTTCTGCGACGAGCGGCGGCCGCTGGCGTATCCTGTGCCCACGTACACGCTGTATCCGGTCCTGGCCAGGCTGCAACCGTGCGAGGCCATCGAGATCCCGTTCGACGCGGAGTTCAATCTACCCGCCAAGCTCGCAACCACAGGGGCGGCGCTGACCATCGTCTGCAATCCGAACGCGCCGACCGGCAGTCTCATCCGGGCGAACGAACTGGCCTCCTTAGCCGCGGAGATCCAGGGCGTCCTGCTGATCGACGAGGCCTACGCCGATTTTGCCGAGTGGAACTGCGTCCCGCTGGTCAAAGACTTCCCGAACGTCATCATCCTGCGGACGCTGAGCAAGGGGTACTCGCTGGCCGGGTTGCGATTCGGGTACGCTATCGCAAGCAAGGGCCTGATCGAGGGGTTGCTCAAGGTCAAGGATTCGTACAACGTGGACGCCCTGTCAATCGCCCTGGCGACCGCGGCAATTACGGATCAATCCTATTTCCTCGCGAACGTGGAAAAGATCAAGAGCGCTCGGCGGACTCTCACGGAACAGTTGCGAGGCCTGGGGTTCGCAGTCCGCGACAGCCACTCGAACTTCGTCTTCGCCCAGGTCAAGAACGGCTCGGCGGCTCCGATCCAGGAGGAGCTGTCCCATCGGAACATCTTCGTGCGATATTGGAACCAGCCGGGAATTGTCGATAAGCTCCGAATCAGCGTCGGGATGCCGGAACAGAATGAAAAACTGATCGCCGCGTTGCGGGAGATCCTCACGAAATAGGAAGATCGAATATGCAGACGAGAATCGGACAGATTCATCGACAGACGAAAGAGACCGACATCCGCTGCGAGCTGAACCTCGACAGCGTCGGGCGGTACGAGATCGACACCGGCGTCGGCTTCCTCGACCACATGCTCACCCACCTGAGCAAGCACGGGCGAATGGACCTGACCGTCAAGGCCAAGGGCGACCTGCACATCGACGCCCACCACACGACGGAGGACATGGGCCTGAGCTTAGGCGAGTGCCTGCTCTCGGCGCTGGGCGACAAGAAAGGCATCGCGAGGTATGGACACAGTTCCGTACCGATGGAAGACGCCCTGGCGAACGTCGCGCTGGACCTCTCCGGCCGGCCGGTGTGCGTGTATCACGTCGAGTACCGCTCAAACAAGATCGGCGACTTCGACGTGGAGCTGATCGAGGAGTTTCTGCGGGCCTTCTCCAACAGCGGCAAGTTCAATCTACATGTGAACGTTCCCTACGGCACGAACAGCCACCACATCGCGGAGGCGATCTTCAAGGCCCTTGGCCAGGCGATGGCCGCCGCGGTCAAGGTCGTCGGGACGGACATTCCCAGCACGAAGGGGCAGTTGTGATTGAGGAATTCAAACCGCCGGAGTACCGGGTCGGCATCGGCACGGACATCCATCGGATCGTCGAGGGCCGAAAGCTCATGCTGGGCGGCGTCCACATCCCCTTCCCCGCGGGTCTGCTCGGCCATAGCGACGGCGACGTGGCTTTGCACGCGATCATCGACGCCCTGCTCGGAGCCGCCGGCCTGGGCGATATCGGGACCCTGTTCCCCGACACAGACGTGCAGTGGAAGGACGCGGACAGCAAAGGGTTCCTTTACGCGGTCAAAGAACACCTCGACAAGAAGGGCTGGGAGGTCGTGAACGTGGATCTGACGATCCACACCGAGCAGCCCAAACTGGGCCCATTCAAGGGCCAGATCCGCCGGTGCATCGCCGGCCTGCTCGGGATGGATTTCGCCTGCGTCAACGTGAAGGCCAAGACCAACGAAGGCCTCGGCGAGATCGGTTCCGGCGAAGCGATGGCCGCCAC
>CAZDTD010000065.1:0-20224 GCA_964507995.1 uncultured Pirellulales bacterium
TCTCGAAGCAGATGAGCGAATCCGTCTACGGCGACTGGTACAAGGGCCGGATGTCAATGTTCGTAACCATGCGGCGGAGGAACTTCGATATCGGTCTCAATGACGGCTTGGTCACGCCGACGCTGCTGCCCAATGCGACAGGTTGCGAGGGGGCAGAGCCGGTCTCCTATCCGGTCCCCACGCTCGATGCGCTGTCGCAGTACGGCTTCTCGGCCCACGTCGAGATCCAGCCGCGGGAGTGGGAGAAGAACCAAGTCCTGCGGATCGTCTACCCGAACAAAACGGGCAAACGGATCTTCCCGACGGAACACTTCCCGATCATCATGGCCCAGATCCGCAAAGAGGCGGAGGCTAAATACGGCGCCGAAATGGTGGCCGACCCGCAGCCCTGAGCCGGGCGTCAACCGATGTCGTGGAGTGGTTTTCCCTTGCTCGCATGTGAAAAAGCTTGACACGTGGGAGGGAGGGGGCTACGGTCCTGTTGTTTTCGTCACAGTAACACAGGTGCATATGGAGGCCCGATCATGGATGGACGGCAGATGCACAACGAGATGTCCGAGAGACACCCCCAAGGGATATTCCCCATAGATCATACACGGCCGTACGGATTCCAGATGGCAGGCGGACGCGAACACAGCATCCTCGCCATTGAGGGGCACTATCGATGCCCGCACTGCCGCCGGCTGGATACGGCGGAGATAAGCGACGCGAACCTCTCCAGGCGGTAGCCGCCGGAACGAGCCAGTCCAAGCCTCCGCGGGACCGTGAAGACAGCCTCATTGCCGCGCCGCATGTGGAACGATGCGCAAAGGGCTATGGACGCGATGCCCATAGCCCTTTGCGACACCTCTTGACCGTGCACACCCCAATGGATGCACACAGACGGTTCTACTCGTCTGTGGCCACCAGGATGTCATCAACGTAGATCATGCCGATACCGCCCAGAGCGGGGCTGGTCTTGCTGCCCAGGCCGATGTGCATCGCCTTGACGCGGGTCATGTCTACCCCGACGAACTGGCTGAGCGGGATTCTCCACTCGGTCCAGGTCGCCGTGGTGGCGATCTGCGCGTCGGAATGTACAACGGTGGCAATCTTCCCGTTGTCGTCTTCGACTGCGACGTACAGCGGTTCCGCTCCGTTGGACGACCCGCCCTGGAGGTAGAGGACGACCGTGTTCACGCCGTGGATCGTCCAGTCCTGCGCGTCATCCCAGGTTCGATCCGTCTGAGCATAGTACGGCTCATTGTTGTTGTTGTAGTTCAGCGGCATCGACTGGGCGCCGCCGTGGACGATGGCAGTCTCCCCGAACGTTCCATTGGTGGAAGTCGAGTAACCGACATACGACGTGGAGCCGTTCGTCAGACCGTCAACCCAGGTCTGGTAGATGGTCGTGCCGTTGGGCTCATCGTCGTTGTAGGCTTCGAAGTCCTCCACGATGAGGAGGTCGGCCCCTGTCAAGCTCCACAGACTGCCCTTGCGGATCGTGCCGTCGGCTTCGATCTCATCGACGCGCCAGTAGTACATGGCGCCCCACTCGAGTCCACCGGGGTCGAAGCTCTCGGAACCGAGAGCGACGTTGCCCTGGTACTCCGGCGAGCTGGCGTTGGCGTCTTTCACGCCGTTCGCGTCCGTGCCAAAGTAGACGTCGTGCGAGACAGCCGCCTCGCCGGCGGACCAACTGAGAGTCGAGGTCAGCGACACCCCTGTGGCGCCGTTGGCCGGCTTCGGACTCCTGGCCTTTACCGGAAGTGAATACGCCCCTTGCGGAATGGCCTGCTTGGGCTGATAGGGGGTCAGCCAGTAGGGAGTGCTCCAATACAGAACCGCACGCGCATCGCCGGTGTTCTCATAGTACTCCATTGTGATATCGTACTTCTGCCCTGCGGCCAGATCCATCTCTCCCGTCCATTCGACGCCGCCCTGCTGTCCCCACTTGTCGAACAACAGTTGTCCATTCACCCAGAGGCGCACGCAATCATCGCAGCTCGCGGTGAAAGTCCAGGCCGAAGTAAACGGCACCTCCAACTCGCCGGACCATCGGACGGAGAAGTTGTCGGCGGGGACCAGCGGATCCGGTGAATTGGCGTCCCAGTCGAAATTGATCCCAGGGTCCACGCGCATCAGCACCAGGTTCTCCAGTTTCGTGTCGCTGTAGTACTCCGCTCTGACACCACTGTCGGCTCTGCTGGTGGTAAAACTCCAAACCTTGCCTGTGTAGATCGTTCCCGACTCATCGATTTCGTCAACTCTCCAGTAGTAGGTCTTCTCATAATCGAGCAGGCCGGGGTCGTAGGTCGCATCCGTCTGCGCCGCTGCGCCGGTGGCGTTGTTCACATCGTCGAAATTGTCGCCAAAGTACACGTAGTGCGCGGTCGCGTTCCGACCCGTGTTCCAACTCAGGTCGGAATTGGGATCGATCCATCTGGCCTCGTCGGCCGGCTCGGGGGTCCAAGCCGTCCAGGGACGAAGCAGGAAGCTCCAGACATCGCCCTTCCACGGGCTGTTGGGCTCGTCCGCATTGACCCCATCGATCCGCCAGTAGTACGTCTTGCCCCATTCCAGATCGCTGACGGCATACTGGGCCTGCGTCTGGTTGCCCTTGAATGTGTCCCCTGTGCCGTTGTTGACATCCTCGAAGTTCTCGCCGAAGTACACGTCGTTCGAGACCGCGTAGGTGCCCGGCAGCCACTCCAGGACCGTCGAAGTGACGGTAAGTTCCGTGCCGCTGGCCGGGTTGGGATGCGAGGCCTTCTCGGACGGCAACACCTCGGCCGAAAGCAATGTCTTCACTTCATCCTGCGACAGCGCCCGTGTGAACAGATATAACTCATCCATGATGCCGGTAAACGGCCGGGCGTTGTCGATATTGTACCCGATGCGGGCCCCCGTCCCCCAGTCGGCTATGAGTTGGCCAGGAGTGACAGAGACCGATCCACTTGCGGGCACTTCCCCATTGATATACAGGGTCATTTGTCCGGTTGCACTGTCGTACGTTCCTGCATAATGGAGCCATTCATCCCAGCCATGCGTACCCACGACGATGTTGGAGATCGTGGTGTTGTTCGGAGTGCGGAGCAGCCATCGAAAGTTGCCGCCGTCATTGATCTGAGGGTGAACGACCCACACGTTGTTGGACGATCTGCAACTGAGGATGGCGTGATCCTTGCCCGTCTTCTCGCACTGCACCCACGCAGCGAGCGTAATGGCAGACGTGGGAATGTCCTCCGCAGGATAATGCGGACTGTCAAGATCGAGATAGCTGTAGCCCGTCGGTCCCCACTCGCCGAGGAACTGGGCGGCCCCATACCACTTGATCCCGCTGGCAACGAGCGAGACGTCGCCGCAGACGGTGCCGCTGTGACCTTTGCCCGATTCATCGGGGACAATCGCGCCGACACTGTCATAGGAATAATAGATGACCAGATTCGGGTCTCGGGCCATCTCGGCGAGGGCATTGCCCGCCAAGCCCAGGAGACAGACAACAGATACCCATTGCATCGCGTTTCTACACATGGTGACCCTCCAGAAAAAAACAATCAGACTGCTGCGTTTCGTTTGAACACCTATCCAGCACACCGCCCTCGCACGCCCCAACCTGTAGCGGCAGGCGAATGATTGCCCTTTGTGTTACGGTGAAACCCTCGTGTCCGAATCGCTTTGTCAGAGTGCCCGTTGGGCCGGCGCCAAACGCCCTGCGTGTCCCATTAGTGTATCTCTACCACATTGCCCCCCCTCCTGCAAGGAAAATCCCACGTCCAAAGAAGGTGTTGACGAGATAAACCAAACACGATAATCTGGCACACAGGCACGGAGCCCGCAGGATGGATGCGTCGGGAACTTCCTCTCGCTGATCCGCTGATTCCTCCGGACAGACCGATGCTCGCCTGCAGGCAGGGACAAGGGCGGATACGAGACGACGTGTCAAGTGCGCTTGATATCCTCCAACGCACATAGCGAGCAGAGGGAAGGAAGTCATGGGACAAACCGTCGCCTCCATCGGGCCGGAAGACAGAGAGTTCGAAGTGCGTTGACCCGCAGGGTCGGAAAGGAACAGAGCCATGCGAAGACAAGCGGCAGGTATCGTGGGCGTCGTGATTGTGGGTTGCGCCATGCTTCTGTCGGGGTGCAAAAAATCGCCGGAGACGCCGGGGCCGGCGGACAAGAAACCGGCCGCCGAGGCCGCCCCCATCAAGATCGGAGCCATCTTCGCAGTGACCGGACCCGCCTCGTTCCTCGGCGCCCCGGAGGCCAAGACGGTCGAGATGTTCGTCGAAAAGCTCAACCAGGCAGGCGGCATCAATGGCCGCAAGATCGAGGTGCTCGTGAAGGACTCCGGCGGCAGCTCGGAGAAGGCCATCTCCCTGGCCAAGCAGCTTATCGACGAAGAGAAGGTCCTCGCCATCATCGGCCCCTCCACCAGCGGCGAAACCCTCCAGATCAAGAGCCTCTGCCAGGAGAACGAGACAATCCTCGTGTCGTGCGCGGCGGCAGAGGAGATCGTCGTTCCGCTGGCCAGCTACGTCTTCAAGAGCCCCCAGAAAGACAGCCAGGCGGCCCAGTGGATCTACGACACCATGAAGAAATTGGGGATCGCGAAGATCGGCGTCATCACGAGTAACACCGGCTTCGGCAAAGGCGGCAAGACCCAGTTGGAGAAACTCGCCCCGGACAACGGAATCGAGATCCTCATCAGCGAGGTTTACGAGAAAGAAGCCACCAGCCTGGCCGGCGTGCTGACCAAGGTCAAGGGGGCCAACGTCCAGGCCGTTGTCAACTGGTCCATCGAGCCGGCCCAGGGCATCGTGGCCAAAGACATGAAGCAGATCGCCCTCGACGTGCCCCTGTTCCAGAGCCACGGGTACGGCAATATCCGGTACGTCCAGGGCAGCGGCGAAGCGGCCGACGGCACGATTTTCCCCTGCGGCCGGCTCCTCGTGGCGGATGCCCTGCCTGCGGACCATCCCCAGAAGGCCCTGCTCACGCAGTACAAGAGCGACTATGAAACCCGGTTCAAGGAAGACGCGAGCACCTTCGGGGGACACGCCTATGACGCGATGCTCGTCCTGACCGAGGCGATCAAGAAGGCCGGCTCGACCGACAAAAAGGCGGTCCGGGACGCCCTGGAGAACCTCCAGGGCGTGGTCGGCACCGCCGGCGTCTTCACCTTCTCGGCGCAGGACCACAACGGCCTGGGCATGGACGCCTTCGAGATGCTCACCGTCAAGGACGGCAGATTCGCCATTTACGGAAAGTAGGCGGGACGAAACCGAATCACGATGACTTTCGCCCTATTCGTCCAATACGCCCTTTCGGGCATTACCGTCGGCAGCATATACGCCATCGTCGCGATCGGCTTCAACATCATCTACTGCACGACGGGGATCATCAATTTCGCGCAAGGCGAGTTTCTCATCGTCGGCGCGATGACCGCGATCAGTCTGATCCGGATCGTCCCGCTGCCGCTGGCGATCCTCGGGGCCGTCGCGATCACGACGCTCCTGGGAGGCCTGATTGAGCTGGTCTTCATCCGGCAGGTCCGCAATCCGTCCGTCCTGCGGCTGATCATCGTCACGATCGGTCTGTCGATCCTGATCCGCGAGGCCGTGCTCCACATCTGGGACGAGAAGCCCTGGTCCCTCCCCTACTTCACGGGCACCGCCAGCTCGACCGTCACCATCCTGGGCGCGCACATCTCGCCTCAGGCGCTCTGGGTCCTCGGCGTCAGCGCCGTGATCGTCGCTGCGCTGACGCTCTTTTTCCGCTACACCACCACCGGCCAGGCCATGCGAGCCTGCGCCGACGACCGGATGGCGGCCCGCCTGTGCGGCGTCAACGACCGATGGATGGTCACGCTCTCCTTCATGCTCAGCGCCGGCATCGGCGCCCTGGCCGGCTGCGTCGTCTCGCCCATCATGCAGACCCAGTACGACATGGGTACGCCGCTGGCCATCAAGGGCTTCACCGTCGCCATCCTCGGCGGACTGGGCAACAGCATGGCCGCGGTGGCGGCGGGCCTGTTCCTCGGCCTGCTGGAGACCTTCGTCGTCAGCCAATTCGCCTCCGCCTACAAGGAAGTCGTGGCCATCGTGGTGCTCCTGTTGATCCTCGTCTTCCGGCCAAGCGGCCTGTTCGCCCGACGCGGGACAAGTGAATTGAGGGCGACCTGATGCGGCTGCGAATCTACTACCCCGTCTTCGTTGCGGCCGGTCTGATCGTCGCGCTGCACCTCGTGCTCGCCGCCACGGGCCGGATCTTCTACATGACGCAGATCACCATGTCGGCGTATTATGCCCTCGTCGTGATCGGGCTGTGCCTGCTCATGGGCTACGCCGGGCAGATCTCCATGGGCCACGCCGGCTTCTTCGCCGTCGGCGGGTACACGGTCGCCGTGATGACGACGCACAATCTCATCGCCTGGCGGGATGCGCCGCTGATCGCGACGCTGCGGTCGCTGGGCGTGGTCACACAGTGGCAGGATCTCTACGGCAACGAGGTTCTGGCCTTCGCGCCCTGGCCGGCGTTCGTGGTCGCGATGCTGCTGACAGCGCTGATCGCCCTGGCGATCGGCCTGCCCGTGATCCGGCTCAAGGGCCACTACTTAGCCATGGCCACGCTCGGCTTCGGCCTGATCATCTATCGGATCGTCCTCGGGGCCAAGCTCTTCGGCCAGGCCGACGGCCTTTCGAATGTGCCGGCCTTCCACCTCGTGGGCGGGCTCCAGATCAACGGCCGATCCGCCTTTCGAATCCAGAACTACTACATCGCCTGGATTGCGGTCCTGGTCGCGATGGTCCTGGCCTTGAACCTGGTCCACTCGCGGGTCGGTCGGGCCCTGCGATCCATCCACCAGAGCGAAGAGGCCGCCCATTCGCTCGGCATCAACACGTACCGCTACAAGCTGGCCACCTTCGTCCTCAGCGCCCTGTTCGCCGCGGTCGGCGGCGCGATGCTGACCCACTACAACGCCAGCATCGGGCCCTCCGAGGTGACGGTCATAAAATCCGTGCGGTACGTCGCCATCGTCGCGGTCGGCGGCACGGCCAATCTCTGGGGCGCGATGGTCATGGGCGTCCTCTTGAACTTCCTGTCCCTGCGGGGCGTCTTCGGATCGTACGACGACGCGGTGTTCGGCGCCATCCTCATCGGCGTCATGATTCTGGCCCCTCAGGGCCTGCTGCGAGTACCCAAACTCAAGGCGATCACCTCCCTGTTCCCAAGGAGGTCGCATGAGTAAGAGAAATCCGAAATTCGAATTTCGAATTTCCACGGAGGCGTTATGACTGGCGTTCTCCTGGAAACCAGGAACCTGCGCCGTTCCTTCGGCGGCGTTCACGCCGTGCGGGACGTGAGCATGAAAGTCCCCGTCGGTGCGATCAAGGCGGTCATCGGGCCCAACGGCGCGGGCAAGACCACCCTGTTCAACCTGATCGCCGGTACGACCGCGCCCCACCAGGGCGAGGTCCTGTTCCGCGGCAGACGGATCACCGCGTGGAAGCCGCACGCGGTCGCATCGCTCGGGATCGCCCGAACGTTCCAGACGACGAAGCTCTTTCCCCACATGACCGTGCATGAGAACGTCATGGTGGGCCGGCATCCGCGGACCCGCGCCGGATTTTTCGCGGGCCTGCTGAACCTGCCCTGGACCTGGCGAGAGGACCGGGAAATCCGGATCAAAGCTGCGGAAATCCTCGCGGATCTCGGCCTGGCGTCCTACGCCGACGAGACGGCGTCGAACCTGCCCTTCGGACGCCAGAGGCTGGTGGAGTTCGCCCGCGCCCTGGCGACGGAGCCCGCCCTGCTGCTGCTCGACGAGCCCGCGGCCGGCCTGAACATCTATGAGACCCAGGAACTCTCCCGGCTCATCCTCAAGATCCGCGACCGCGGCGTCACCTGCCTGATCGTGGAGCACGACATGTCCCTCGTGATGAACATCTCGGACGAGGTGCTCGTCCTCGATCAGGGCCAGAAAATCGCGGAGGGCCCGCCCAAGGAGATCCAGCGAAATCCCAACGTGATCCGCATCTACCTGGGGGACGGCCATGCTTAAAATCCTCCGTGGCGAGGGCATCTTGCCCTTGCCCTTCACGACAGATCGGACCGAAAGAGGCGCAAGGGCGGGACGCCCTCGCCACGTGCAAACCCGAGGGGTTCCGTGCGTGCCTGGGGGGGATCATGCTTAAAATCCTAAATCTGGAGGCCGGCTATGGGCCCCTGCGGGTCCTCAAGGGGATCAGCCTCCACGTGTCCCCAGGCGAAGCGGTCGCCGTCATCGGCGCCAACGGCGCGGGCAAGACCACTCTGCTCAAGACCATCGCCGGCGTGCTCAAGGCCCGCTCGGGCGAAATCGAGTTCGACAAGCAGAACATCCTGGGCCGGCGGGCGGAACGGATCGTCGGGCTCGGGTGCAGTCTCGTGCCCGAGGGCCGGCACGTCTTCCCCACGATGACCGTCCGCGAGAATCTCCTGCTCGGGGCCTTCTGCCGCCGGCGAACGAACAAGGGCAAGGACCTCGACGAGGGTCTGGAACAGGTGTACAACCTCTTCGGCATCCTGAAGGAGCGGTCGAGCCAGCTCGCGGGCACGCTCTCCGGCGGCCAACAGCAGATGCTGGCCATCGGCCGGGCCCTCATGTCCAGGCCGAGACTGCTCATGATGGACGAGCCCTCGCTGGGCGTCGCGCCGCTCGTCGTGCGGGACATTTACGAGACCATCGTCACGCTCAAGCGCAACGGACTGACGATCCTGCTCGTCGAGCAGAACGCAAGGGCCGCCCTGGCGGTCGCCGACCGGGGCTACGTGATCGAGACCGGCCAGATCGTCCTGCAGGGCCCGTCTCGACAGCTCAGCGACAACCCGGAGGTGCAGCGGGCGTACCTCGGGAAGGAGTATCGAAGCATCGATGAATAATTGGAAGTTTGATTTCGGATTGTTGATTGTTGATTTGAAGAGACCGACCCGCGACACGTCTGAAATCAAAAATCAAACATCAACAATCATACTTCAGGTGAGCTGATGGACCCGGTGAACATGTACAACGTCAAGTGCGAAACCATGCCCCGCGACGAACTGGCCCAGATTCAGCTCGAACGGCTGCAATCCACGTTGAACCGCGCGTACCGCAACGTCGCATTCTACAAAGCGGCGTTCGACAGCCGGCGGGTGAACCTCGAACGAATCACCGACCTGTTCGCGATTCAGGAGCTGCCCTTCACCACGAAGGAGGACCTGCAGCGGAGCTATCCATACGACATGTTCGCGGTCCCGCTTCGCGACATCGTGCGAATCCACACCACCTCCGGCACGGCGGGCAAAGGGACGCGGATGCACGAAGGCACGACGGGAGGATCCAAGCCCATCGTCGTCGGGTATACACCCAACGACCTGCGGAACTGGCGGGAATGCGCGGCCAGGCTACTCACGGCCGCCGGCGTGACGCAGCACGACGTCGTCCAGATCGCACTGCATTACAGCCTGTTCGCAGAGGGCTTCGGCTTCCACCAGGGGGCCGAGCGGATCGGCGCCTCGGTGATTCCCGCATCCCTGACCGCAGGCGTGGCCAAACAGATCGTCATCATGAAGGACTTCAAGACGACGGTCCTGGCCACGACGCCCAGCCACGCGCTGAACGTCGCGGTCACCCTCGACGAGGCGCAGGTCCGCCTGGAGACGCTGTCGCTGCGGCTGGGCCTCTTCAGCGGCGAGCGATGGAGCGATTCCCTGCGGAGGCACATCGAGGAACGACTCCGCATCCAGTCCATCGACACCTACGGTCCAACGGAGATCCTGGGTCCCGGCGTCGCCGGCGAGTGCCACCTCCGCCAGGGCCTGCACATCAACGAAGACCAGTTCCTCGTCGAGGTCATCGATCCCAAAACGCTCGCGCCCGTCCCGGAGGGCCAGGAGGGCGAGCTGGTCGTCACGACGATCCTGAAGGAGGGCTTCCCGCTCATCCGCTACCGCACGGGCGACATCACCCGGCTGAATCCCGAGCCCTGCCCATGCGGCAGGACATTCCGCCGGATGGCCCCGGTCTGCGGGCGGACGGATGACCTCGTCCTCGTTCGCGGCGTCGGCTTCTTCCCCGCCCAAATCGAGGCAATTCTCGCGGACTGCGCCGGCGTCAGTCCCTATTTCCAGATCGTCCTGGACCAGGAAGGCGGCCTCGACACCGTCCAGGTCCGCGTCGAGATCGCCGACGACATCCCCTCGCTCGACAAGATCAAGGCCATCGAGACCCTCCGCCTCGAAGCAGCCCGGCGCATCAAGGCGACGCTCGAAGTCGAGGCCCAGGTGATCTTCCTGGAGCCCGGCTCGCTTCGCAAACTCCCCGGCGGGGCCGAACGCGTCGTGGACCGAAGACCCGGATAGCAAGTTGTCCGCGTTTCCCCTTGATTTCTGCGGCCGATTCCCTGAAGATGCCCGTATTGGGGATGAGGTAAGATGGCCTCTTCCGAAAGTATTGTGTTCACGAGGGCAACATCGTAGAGAAAAGACGAGTGATGGCCGAAACGAAGGTGCCAACGAAATTCGCTCCGGGCGAGCGAGCTTCGCCGGAAGAGATTGCCCGCCAGAGCCGGTTGTTCACAGGCAAGAGACTGTTGGGCATGCTGCCCGACATGATGCCCTGCATCCTCATGGTACTCAACGAGTATCGCCAGATCGTCTTCTCGAACCAGCGGCTTGCGGAACTCCTGCCGCCGGCGAACCGGGACCGCAACATCCTGGGCATGCGGCCGGGCGAGGCCCTGGGTTGCCTGCACGGTTTCGAATCGGAAGGCGGCTGCGGCACGACCGAGTTCTGCAGCCTGTGCGGCGCCGTGCAGGCGATCCTGACGAGCCAGAGCGGCCAGAGCGACGTCCGCGAATGCCGCATCATCCGGCGGCACAACAGCGAAGCCGTCGATCTGAGGATCTGGACCACGCCGGTAATGGTCGACGACGAACGCTTCACGATCTGCGCCGCGCTCGACATCAGCCACGAGAAACGCCGGCAGGCCCTCGAACACATCTTCCTGCACGACATCTACAACGTCGCCTACGGCCTCTCGTGGTACGCCGACTTCCTGAAAAAGAGCGAGCCGGACAAGGTCCAGGAATACGCCGATACGATCCAGCGTCTGTGCAACGAACTGATCGACGAAATCGACGGCCAGCGAATCCTCCTGCGGGCCGAGACCGGCGAACTGATCCCCAATCCCGAACGCGTTGGCTCGCTCGATGCCCTGCGCAAGACCATCGCGATCTACACCCTACACCCCGCCAGCCACGACCGCACCTTGCGGCTCGACGAGAAAAGCGACGATGTCACGCTCGTCAGCGACAAGATCCTGCTGATGCGGGTCCTGTGCAACATGGTCAAGAACGCCCTGGAGGCCTGCCGGACTTCCGAGACCGTGACGGTCGGCTGCACCGCCTCGGACGGCGTGGTGAAGTTTTGGGTCCACAATCCGGGCCACATGCCGCGGAACGTCCAGCTCCAGGTCTTTCACCGGTCCTTCTCGACGAAAGGCCCCGGCCGGGGTCTCGGCACCTACAGCATCAAGCTGCTCACAGAGCGGTACCTCAAAGGAAGCGTCTCGTTCACCAGCACCCCCAAGACCGGCACGATCTTCACCGTCTACTGCCCCCTGCCGCCGAAATCCTGAGGCGCAAAAGACCTTTCGCGATCACCGGGTGCAGGGTAGAATCGCCGTCCAAGATCGCTGTGAACTGACGCTCTATAATGACACAACGACAGCCGGGACGAGGCTGGTCGACGAAAGGGAATGATGAAGCATCTTTGCAGGAAATCATCGGTTTTGCTCATTGCGATTGCGTGCTGTGCTGCAGTCGCGACCGCTGGCGCCAACGAGCCGGAAGTCCGTGTCCCGATCCTCGGGTGGCACAGCATTCCGGAGAACGAGTTGTCCCTCGATCGCTTCCGCGAATTGGCGGACATGGGACTCACGCACAGTCTGATGCACTACAGTCCGGCCGGCAACGCCCGAGCGTTGGAATTCGCGGCCCAGACAGGGATCAAACTGTTCGTAGGAGACGAGCGATTCGCCCGACCTGGGGAGGAACTGAGACGCGAGGTTGAGGCCTACCGCAATCATCCTGCAGTGGCCGGCTATCTGCTGCGAGACGAGCCTTCGGTCGGAGATTTTGCCGCACTGGCTGCAGCCCGCGATGCGCTCGAGACCGTCGATCCGGCTCATTGGAGCTATGTGAATCTGCTTCCGACCTATGCCAACGCGGCCCAGCTCGGCTGCGCGACCTATCCCGAGCACGTTCGACGATTCCTCCTGGAGTTTCGGCCGGAAGTCCTGAGTTTCGATCACTACGGGATTCTGGAAGGAGACCAACTCCGCGGGGATTACTTCCAGAACCTCGAATGGATCCGGCAGATCTCGCTGGAGTTCGGGACCCCGTTCTGGGCCTTCGCCCTGACCTGCCCGCACAAACCGTACCCGATGCCGACGCTCGGCCACATCCGGTTCCAAGCCTGGAGCAACTTCGCCTACGGTGCCAAGGGACTTCAGTACTTTACCTATTGGACACCGAATCCAGGGACCTGGGATTTTCACGATGCGCCGATCCGACTCGACGGCACGCGTAGCACGACCTGGGACGTACTGAAAGCGTTCAATCAGGAGGTGCAGGCGTGTGCGGACATCCTCCTGAACGGCCGAGCCGTCGCGGTTTACCACACCGAACCGTTACCGGCCGGGACACGCGGACTGGATGATTCGAGCCCCTTCTCACACGTGGACGGAGGCGAGGCAATCGTCGCGATCCATCAACTGCCGGACGCCAAACGCTATGCTCTCGTAGTCAACCGCTCCTTTACCAAGGCAGTCACGCTCCGACTGACGCTGCAGGACTGGGTACAGAACGTGAGTTGGACGCAGCGGGCCGGAGGGGTTGAATTCCTCGGCGTTGTCGATCGCCTTGTGACGCTGCGTCTCGAGCCCGGGGCCGCTGCGTTCTTGCGGCTCAACGCCTCGTCGCAGGCAAACTGATGTGAAATTCATCTCTTCCGGGTTCGAACTACTTCGGGAATGCGTGGAAAACAGAATGATGAAGAATGGGCTCATATCTGCTCTTGTGCTCGTTGGACTCTGGGGCATCTCATGTCACGGCGTGGAGACACAGCCAAAGGCATCACGTTCCATGCCAGGGCAGCCGAGGATCGTGAACCTCATCAATTTCATTCGCCTGTGCGAACCCCGAGACGAACGGATCACCGAAGACGTACTGTATCAAACCGTAGTCAAGCAGGTTGAAATCATGCGACAATACAACCTGAGGGGCACGTTTCTCCTGCAGTATGACGCCCTGCTGGACGCGCGCTATCAAACCCTGCTAAAGCAACTGCCCGCCGAGTCGTTCGAGATCGGGGCCTGGTGGGAAATCCCCCAGCCGCTCGTGGAAAACGCAGGCATGACCTGGCGTGGACGATTCCCCTGGGATTGGCATGCGGACGTAGGATTCTCGACAGGTTATACGCCGACCGAGCGAGAGAAGCTCGTCGATACGTACATGCGGGATTTCAAGAGGATCTTCGGAGCCTACCCCAAATCCGTGGGCTCCTGGTTCATCGACGCTCATACATTGAAATACCTGTACGAGAAGTACCACATCGTGGCGTCGTGCAACTGCAAAGACCAGGTGGGCACGGACGGGTATACGATGTGGGGAGGCTACTGGAACCAGGCCTACTACCCCAGCCGGTTGAATTCCTACATGCCGGCGCAAAACGCCGAGAACCAGATCCCGGTGCCCATCTTCAGAATGCTGGGCAGCGATCCCATTCGTCAGTACGACCAGGGCATCGGCAGCGAACGACAAGGCGTCATCACCCTCGAACCGGTGTATCGAGACGGCGGCGGCGATGCGACCTGGGTGAACTGGTTCTTCCGAGAATTCGTCCAGGGAGAGTGCCTGACCTTCGCCTACGTCCAGGCAGGACAGGAGAATTCCTTCACCTGGAATGGCATGGGTAAGGGATTCGAACTCCAAATGCCACTGATCGCCAAACTGCGCGACAGCAACCTGGTGCAGGTCCGGACCTTATCCGAATCCGGCCAATGGTTCACAGAACGGTATCGCGTCACGCCGGCGACCTCGGTGACGGTGAATCAGGACCTGCCGGGCAGCGATCGCAAGACCGTATGGTTCAACAGTCGGTTCTATCGAACCAACATCCTCTGGGAAGAAGGCACATTGCGATTCCGGGACATTCATGTATTCGACGAAGGCCTGCCCTCCGATTACCTGACGGAACGGGTCCATTCCAATGAATGCCATTTCTTCACGCTCCCGGTGATCGACGGCTACCTCTGGAGTACGCGTGAGAATATCGCAGGCCTTCGACTCAAGGCCGTAATCGACGGGACAGAGACTCTCGTCAAAGGCAGCGATCCGAACATCACCCAGCTCCAGCTCGGCACGTTGCGCATCACCTGGCCCGTCACGTCTTTCCAGGGCGTCTTCGTCATCGACATAGACGAACGCAACATAAAGATGACCCTGCAAACCGACGAATCGCCGGATTGGTTCCTCGACCTGACCACGGCTCAAAAAGCGGATTTGCCCTTTACGGCCATTGCTCCTCAACGCACCACTTGCCTGTTCAATGACAGGAACTACGCCATGACGCTCGAGCGAGGCGCATTCTCAACACCCAACAAGAACATCGCCTTCCGGGTTAGACCCGCCAAGAATGCCGTTCAGATGACATTCGAACTGATTGATTGAACCCACATTCGATTCTCGGGTCCCCCAGCCAGAGAAACGGCAGATGCTGCGAGCCAAGGGACGCGGTCAGTTCATCGTCACGACGCCGCAATGGCACACCTTCGACAACGGCCGGCGGCAGATCGACGACTGACCTCTTTGGCGTACTCAGCCAATCCTCCCAACCGGACCCTCCACAGGTCCGTTTTTTTTTCGTGCGTCGGCGCGATACGTGCAACCTTTCCGCACGCCGTGCATTATGATTGATGAAGACAGGCTCCGGAGCAGCGAAATGGCGAATGATGCGATAGAGTGCGATTTCGAATTGCAGGTACAGACGCTCGATGAGGACCTGTCGCTGGTTCGTGCAGCCCAGCAGGACCCGCAGGCCGCGGGCAGGCTCTACGACAGGTACTATGAGCAGGTCTTCGGCTATATCTATCATTGCACGCTCGACCGCATGACCACGGAGGATCTGACGTCGAACGTCTTTCTGGCCGCGTTCCGGCACCTGCAACGGTACCGCTGGCAGCGGATCCCCTTCCGGGCCTGGCTCTTCCGCATCGCAACGAACGAGGTCCGAACATACTATCGCAGACGCAAGTGCTCCAGGACGGCACACCGGCAACTGGAACAGTGCCGTATTGTGGATTCGGGTCCGTCCGCCGATGCAGAGCCAGTGGCAACGGAGCAGTATCGCATCGTGCACCAGGCACTCCTGGAACTGCGACCCAGGTACCGCACAGCCATCATTCTGCGGTACTTCGAAGACAGGACCATTACAGAAATCGCGGGCATCACAGGCAATCGGGAAGGCACAGTCAAATCCCGATTGCATCGTGGGCTGGCTCGCTTGCAGAACATCCTCGGGAAACGGGGAATCCTGCCCGAATAGACAGGAACAGAGACATGAAGAAAGACACAGAACAAATCGAGCGATACCTCAGCCGCATCGAGACGCCTCGGTGTGAGTGCGATCCGCACCGCCACGAGCTGCGACGACGGATTCTCGGGGAACTCGACGGGAGACAGACCAGGTGCGATCGAATGCGAAGCTGGAGATATGCGGCGGTCATAGCCCTGATCGGCGCCGGGGTCGTCGCCGGGGCCGTGGGCATAACGATGAAGTATCGCGTCATGGAAAGACGCCCCGGATACGGGTATCTCGTGCAGAGCGAAGACGGACAGAGCAATATGGTCATCTCCGACAGCAATGGGATGACTCCCGAGCAGGCGGTGAAGGAAGCGGCAGAGCTTGCCCTGCTGAAGCAACAGGGCAAGAGAGAACTGGTTGGCGCGATCGAGACCGCGGTGAATGGCCAACATGACATGAGGGTCCTTTCTTACCGGTACACGTTCCCGGATGGGCGGACCGTCTATATGGGTGAACGCGATCCCAACGACGATGGCCCGGTGACATTGGCGGGTGAACGATTGCAGACCGCGTTTCGCGAACTCGACGCACGAGGAGTAGCCGCCGCTCCCTATGAGCGGACAATCCAAGGCCGGACCCTTTCCTTCAATGTTCGGAAAGTAGCCCTCGATAATGGGATGGAAGTCCTGCGAGCCGACGGCAAGCCCAGGGAGGCGAAGGCGCCAGTGCCGCATGGGGAGGAAGTCACCTGGATCCTGGAACAGTCCTTGGATATGCCGGAACTGAATCCCCCGGCTGTGCAGTGGGCGATCGTCGATGAGAATCCTCTGCCCGATTTCATCCAACGCCTTGAGAAGAATCGAAGGGGCCTCGCGACCCGCGCCAACGCAGCGAGCGCCCGCCAGAGAGACACCGTGCGATGCGCCCAGATCTCCGCCAACTGGGACATCGGATTCCGCAAAATCACCGCCGACAACCTCTACCTGCTCACCCCTGCGCCGCGAGGAACGTTCAGCTTCATGGCGAACACGCCACCCGGAGAGAAATGGTTCGTGACGAAAGTCGTGACAATCGACAAGAAGGCCTTCTGCTGGTGTGTCCCCGTCGAGGCCAAAGACGACCGCTCCATCCCGCTCGTCCTGAACAAGGAGAATATCCTCGATCTCACCCAAGTCTACGACAAGGTCGTGAATTCAAAGGCTCCGACAGAGTAGACCCGGCAAGGCATCGTGGGAAGAAAGGAAACACCATGAAACGGACACGCTTGTCGCTCGTGGCGGGCGTCATTGTCGCTGGAGTTGTTCTGGGCATTGCCCCTGCTGCGCCACAACCTGGACAGGAATCCTCCGAGATCGAACAGCTCCGAAACGAGATCGCGGCCCTTCGCCAGCGGGTCGAGGCGTTGGAGAAGCATCTGCCGGACCGTTCGATCATCATCCCCAGGGGCGACGGCAGACAGGGACCGATCGTGATCGAACCGCAGCCTCCGACGCGGAAGGACTGGAAACCTTTCGAATTCAACGGCATGCAGTTCTATGTGATCCCCATCGACAACAGCCAGACGAGTTCGGCTTCTGAGCCTTGATGTGATCGCGAAATCCCAGGGCTACGTCGCCATAAGGCAGCCCTGCGTGATCGGTACGGAAGCCGCGTTTGTGCTTGAAGAAGGCAGGCGGCTCAACTGGACGTTGAACCCGCCTTCTGCGGCGTGGACGTCGGACAAAGGACCCTGGGTTCGACAGGACAGCCGCTCCAGATCGAACTGCCCGGCGGAGGCGGAGCGCGCATTTGCACCAAGCGGGACACCTATTCCGATGGACACGAGTTCGTAGGTATCGGCTGCATTCCGGACGTGGAGGTGGTCCCGACCCGAGCGGACGTCGCCGCCGGCCGGGACATCATCTTCGAAAAAACCGCCGCCCTGCTGCGTGAACAGGCGAACTGACCGGCTGACGCCCAGACGACGGAATCGATCATCACACCGGATTTCCCTGTGGAAAAATCCGCTCGACCTATCGAAGATTCTTGTGTCCGCGATGGGGGTTCGCCCGTGATAATAGGGATCGACGAGATCGTTGTCCCGGGAGTAACGGCATTCGCGAATGATCGAAGATGAGCTGCTCAAACTGAGATTCAAGGCCGGCAGTATCGACGCGTTGCGGCGGATCTACGAAAAGTACCGCGACACCCTGCTGACCTTGGCCATGGCGATGGTGAATGACACGGCCACGGCCGAGGACATCGTGCACGACGTGTTCGTCTCGTTCGCCCAGTCCGGAGCCCGATTCCGGCTCCACGGCAGCCTGCGAGCGTACCTGGCGACCTGCGTGGTCAACCGCATCCGCGACCGGATGCGGGCCCGCAAACGCCAGGGACAAACGCTCAATGTGGAGCTGGCGTTGGAGTCGGACTTCGACCCGCCGGACAGCCGGCTCTTGTCCGACGAACGGTCGAAACTGGTCGCCCGTGCCTTGACCCAGTTGCCGGAGGAACAGCGGGAAACGATCGCTTTGCACCTGAACGGCCAACTGAAGCTCCGCGAGATCGCACGGCTCCAGAATGTCCCGGTCACGACCGTGCGAGGTCGATACCGACATGGAATCGAAAAACTGCGGTCAATCCTGAATGGGAGGCTTTGATATGAAGCCCGCAGAGGAAATAGAGCGCTTCGTCAAACACATATCGTTCAGAGCCAGTCGGGCAATGGACGAAGACCTCTGGGCCGACATCGCCCGGGCCGGCGACCGCCGGAGGGGAGTATTGGCTCCAGATCGCAAGAACATAAGGAGATTCATCATGAGGATACCAACCAAGCGAATCGCAATAGCCGCACTGGTCTGCATCGGCGTCGGGGCCATCACTGCCGTAGGTGTAAATATCGGAAGGGTCCATTACTGGGGCAAATCCGACGACGGCACTCGCCACTTCTTCCGCAGCGAAGGGGGCCAGGGAGCATTAGGCGACGGCTTCATCACGACGGACGCCAACGGAGTGACTGATATGGATCAAAAGGCAAGAGACCTGGAAGAGGTGAAGGCCCTGAGCCAACAGGGCAAAAAGGAACTGCTCCGGGTCGAAGAGACAGCGATCAACGGCACTGTCGACATGATCATGCATGAGTACAGATATACACTCTCGGACGGGCGGACCGAGGATATGCGGGAAGGCATGAAATGGGGCGGCGGGTTCGACGACAAGAACCGGTGGCAGGAATGGCGTCGCCTCAGGGACGCCGGACCGGGCGAGGACCTCAGCACCCATGAAGAGACCGTGGAAGGCCGTGTCTTGTCCTTCAAACGAGAACGGTACGTCCTGGGCGACGGAACCGAGATCACATGGTCCGTCGGTGTGCCCAAAGAAGGCCAATAGCCTCAAGACCGAATTCCGCTCCTGACACAAAGGCCGGGCCTGATGGACCCGGCCTTTCTTCTGCGCCGACTATGTAAAATAGGGTCCAGGAGCGTCTTATGTGGTGAGAGCGCTCTGAAGACCCGGGTTTGTGAGCTGATGATGATCGAAGATGAAGTCCTAAAGTGGCGATTCAAGCGGGGAAGCCGCGAGGCCCTGTCCCGCATCTACGAGAAATACGTCCACCTGCTGCTGAGTATCGCGATGGGGTTGCTGAACGATCCCCATGAAGCGGAGGATGTCGTGCAGGACGTGTTCGTCTCGTTCGCCAAAGGGGCCGGTAGCTTCGATCTCAAGGGCAGTCTCAAGGCGTATCTGGCGACGAGCGTGGTCAACTGCGTGCGGGGCCGGGTCCGCCGCGAGCGGGCTCGTCAGGGCCAACGGGATGGATCGATGCTCGATCTGTGTGAGCCGGACGAGCGTCTCGTGTACGACGAACGCTGCCGACGGCTCGCAGAGGCTCTGGCCCGACTGCCCTACGAGCAGCGGGAAGCCGTCGTCCTGAAGATCAAGGACGGCATGAAACTCAAGGACATCGCCAGACTTCAGGGCGTCACAATCAGCACGGCTCACGGCCGGTACCGGTACGGAATGGACAAGCTCAGGGCCCTTTTGGATGGTGAGGTCTGAGAATGAGCACGAAAGACAGATTCGAAGACATCGTTAGGAAAGATCTGGAGGTCCGCGCCGGCGACGGGACATACGACCACATGCGTCGTATCGTCCTGGCCGCACACGGACCGACGGAAAGAACGAAGATACCGACATTCGCAAGGAGATTGCTCATGGATAAACCAGTTGTGAAGCTCGCCATCGCGGCGGCGGTTGTGGCCGCAGTGGTATTGGGATTGTTCGAGTTCCTTGGCCCCGGCAGTTCTTCCAGCGTGGTCTGGGCCGAGGTCGCCAGGAAGGTGCAGGCCAGTCCAAACGTCATCTTCCGCACGGTCAGACAGGACACGCCGGAGTCGCGCGATGGCGGATGCGATTTCACGATGGACTACCGATCCAGCACACAGTCACGACTTGATAAACACAAGGGAGACAAGATCATCACGACCATCTACGCCGACTGCCACACGAAAGTTGTGATCCTGGTTGACCACGGTCACAAATCCTATGTCACGATGACCCTCCAAGACATGGTGCCGGATAGTCTCTCGACGGACCCAAACAGCATGGTTCAGAGGTTCTTGTCCTGCAAGCACAAGGAATTGGGGCATAAGA
>CAZDTD010000066.1:0-20212 GCA_964507995.1 uncultured Pirellulales bacterium
AGGTCCTCGCCCACGTCGAGAAGTCCGGCCGCCACTTCGGCATGAAGGTCGAAGAAAGCCTGATCGAGCGATAGCCTTGCGTAGGTAGGACCGCGTCCTCAGGCACTCTTTTGATGCTGCGAAGCGTACCAGTCGATCAGCCGTCGGATCATCTTCTGATACGAAGTGTGGTGTTCCTGAGCTGTCTTCTTGAAGAACTCAACGCTGGATTTGTTCAGGGAAATAGTCACTTTGACGTTTTCTTCCTTCACGACCAACTGCTCCGGCGTGGGAAGGAAGTCTTTAACCACTCGCAGTTCCCCCATCGGCTCATCCGTGTATTTGATTCTGCTCTTCATATACTTTCTTGCCCTTTCGCCAGTATCCGGCGCCATAGATGCGGATCACGTCTTCGCGGTACGTGAATCTCACGGTCAGGATTCCGTCGCCCACCCGCCCTATGCAGTAGAATCGCGACTCGTCCCTGCTGTGACCGACATCCTCAACGACCACTCGCTTGGGATCGAGAAAAGCCCGCTGGGCGGTCGAGAAAGAGACACCATGCTTGGCCCGGTTCTCTTTGTCTTTGCCCGTGTCCCATTCGAAACCGATCTTGTGCACAGGCATAGTATACCATATACATGGTTGTTATGGCAATACAATTGTATGGCTATAGCAATGGCTTGACTCGCACGGCAAGGCCGTCTCGATCACGAGCCTCAAGCCTGGCGACAAGGTCCTCGCCCACGTCGAGCAGTCCGGCCGCCACTTCGGCGTGAAGGTCGAAGAGAGCCTGACCGAGCGAGGAGACCGGTCAAAGCGATCCGTCTCTGTCATTGCGCCTGACGCCGGGGTCTTGAATGCTTCCAAGTGTACTTGATCGGATTCGCAGCGCCGGGCTTGCGGAACTCGTCCGGCACGCGTTTCCCAACATACAGTCTCTTGATTTCGTCGCTTGCTTCGTATCCAATGAAACCGAGGCGCCCGACAGCATCCTTGCGTCCCGGGAAATTCGCCGCGGTTGCCTCCAGCCAGTCGTTCGCGACGAACGCACCAACAATCAACCCCTGCAAGGTAGCGAGGATGACTTCTGCCTGTTTGACCTTGGACTTGCTGACTTTCCATGCGTAACGGGTTGCCTCATACAATGAGGTTTCAGCCGCGCTCCGGTTAATGCTGATCAGCAACGCCCTGTGTTTGAACACTGCCGGCTCTGCGCAGTAACGTTGGACGATCTCTCTTGCGTGCATTACCCCATAGTCATTGTTGTGCATGCCGGCGACATCATTCGTGAGCCCCGGGTACGCGTCAATGAGCGCCGCCTCAACCTCGAACGCCGTTCCATCGTCCATGCCGTGGCGATGAATAACGTGAGCTACCTCGAAACCAGCAAGACGTATGTCCCGGATGCGCTGCAGCTTGTCGGTAAGACCATCACCATCAAGACTCTGTTCCGCCCGCATATGCGCGAACACCCGATTGCCCTTGCCCTTCCCCACATAGAACGTCTCGCCATTTCGTGGGTCAATGAGCCTGTAGACGTATGTCTTGAGCCTCTTTACAACCTCTGGCGGAAATGATTCTATCTCACGGCCACTCATTCAAATCTCCCACATCAGATATCCACGCGGCAGTCGTCACACCGCAACTATCGTTAATTTTCAAACAACAGAGACACAAGGTCCGCCAGGTAGCGGCGCCAGACCAGGAAGCTGTGGCCGCCGGGGGGTTCGACCCAGGTGTGCTGGACACCCTTGGACTGGAGCCATTCGATCAGTTTCTGGTTCTGGCCGATCAGGCCGTCCTGCTTGCCGCAGGCGATCCAGAGGAGATGCAACTGTGTATTGACGCTTTCGTTCACCGCCGGGTAAGCCCTCTCGAAGTCCTCGTCGAGGCCGCCGGAACTGAAGGCGCCGATCCAGGCGAAACGATCCAGGGCGTTCAAGCCGATGAAAAGGGATTGCGTTCCGCCCATCGACAGGCCCGCAATCGCGCGGAACTCACGGTCGGTCGAGACGTGGTAGGACTTCTCCACTTGCGGCATGATCTCCGTGAGGACCACGTCGCGGAACTTCACAATGCTGTCTTTCCAGACGTCGGTATTGCGCAGGCCTGCCCAGCCACCTGCGATCACCTCCTTGTTTCCGTAGCCCAGCGGCATGACGATCAGCATGGGCTTGGCTTTCCCCTGGGCGATCAGGTTGTCGAGGATGACATTAGCCCGGCCGACGGAGACCCAGGCGTCCTCCGCGTCGCTGAAGCCATGAAGGAGATAGAGCACGGGATAGGTCTTCGCGGCCGCGGGATCGTAGCCCGGCGGTGTGTAGACCACGAACGGCCGGTCGTCGCCCAGGATGGCAGAGCGGTACAGATGCCGATGGAGGACGCCATGCGGCACGTCGTTGATCTCCCAGGGCAGCGTTGCCGGTCCAGGGATGTGGACCTGGCTTTCCGTGTTCAGCAGGTTGTATTTGAGCAGCGGATTGGCGGGGTCGATCATCTGCACGCCATCCACGATGAACGCATACGAGTAGATGTCCGGCGGCATGGGTTCGCTCGTAAACGACCAGATACCCCGTTCATCCTTCTGCATGGGCTTGGAGCCGACCGTCTCCAGGCGGACCGTGACTTCCCTGGCGTTCGGGGCCTTCAGCCGGAACGTGACCCGGCTGTCAGAATGCACCTCAGGCGAGACGAACGGCTGTGCAGCAGCCGGCACAGCAAAGGCCAACATCAAAACCACAGGCAGACTCCTCATAATCAGATCCTCCAGAAACCAAGTTCTCGCGACAATACGAGCCTATCCGCGACAGAACGCAGACATTGACAGGCTCAGGAACCGCGGGGAAGGCTCACGGGCGAGATCAGGACTTCGAAGGGCTTGCCCCGCCGGATTCTTCGCACCGCGAACTCCAGATGATCGACCCGCAGCCTCTGATCGACGGCCAGCTTGTCGCCAAGCCGCGAGATCATCCAGTCGGAGAGCGTGCCTGGACCTGAAATCGCAGGCATCGCCAGCCGCTCGGCCAGCTCGGTCATGGGCACGCCTCCGCCGACAATCCAAACGCCCTTCGGCAGACTCTGGCACATCTTCGGGAGGCGGTCGAACTCGTCCTGCAGATCGCCCAGCAGGACTTCGACCACGTCTTCGAGCGTAATCAGGCCGGCGGTCCGGCCCTGCTCGTCCCGCACGATGGCCATGTGCTCGTGCTCATCGACGAACGCGCGAAGGATCTGATGGCACGGCGTGTCCGCGCGCACGAAGCGGACGGGCCGGATGACGCCGTGAAGGGTCGGTTCAGCCGGGTTCGTTCGCACCCGATAGACGAGTTCCTTGAAGTTGATGTATCCCAAGACATCGTTGTGGTCGCTGCCTTTGACAACAGGGAAACGGGTGTGCGGGTCCATGTGGGCGGTCACGATGGCGTGCGGAAGAGTCTGATCGCTGGACAGGAACGTGACCTGTTCGACCGGCACCATGATATCCGCGGCAGTCTGTTTCGAGAGGTAGGCGGCCTGCGTGATGATGTTCTCCTGCTGCGGCGTAATCAGGCGAACGAGCCTCGCGTGTCCGGCCAGGGCTACGACCTCGTCGAGAGACAGAGATGCAGCGCCGGCGCGCGACCGGGATTCAAACGGCCGGTTCAGGAATCGGAGCAGGTGAATGACAGGTCCCAGCCCTCGCGTCAGGGTCAACAGCGGAAGGGCCATCCACGCACAGATGGCTTTGTTGAACCGGACCCCCAGCGATTTCGGCAGGATTTCCGTGTACTGCAACATGAGGTATGTGAAGACACCGGAGAACAGGCCGATCTTGTTGTCCCCGAACAGCAGGGCAAATTCGGCGCCTGCAATCGTGGCCCCAATCGTGTGGGCGGTCGTGTTCAGGGCCAGGATCGCCGTGATAGGCCGATCCAGATCATCCTTGAGCCGCCCCATGACAGAGCCAAGCCGGGACTTCTCGTGTTTGAGCTGCGCGAGTTGCCCTGGCGTAATGCTCAGGAGTGCGGCCTCCATGAGCGAACAGAAGAAGGACACGAAAAACGCCAGGCTCGCCCCAGCGACCAGCACCATCACACTGCCTTCAGAACTCACCACATCGCCTGCCATATTGCCCCATCACTGTCGTCCACGCACATTGCATCTTACCATCGCACACCATGCGATTCAAGCACGGCCCGGCGGATGCGGCCTTGCCCCAAAGGACCGCCCTTATGCCCGCGGCGCGGTTCAGTGGCTCAGTTTCAGCCCGACGACACCGATGACGATGAGCATGAAGGACAGCAGCCGCAACAGGCCGGCCGGATCGCCGAACCAGAGGATGCCGATCAGGAACGTGCCGGCGGCGCCGATGCCCGTCCAGATGGCATACGCCGTGCCGATGGGGATCTGTCGCTGGGCCAGCCAGAGAAACAGGCCGCTCAGCGCCATCGACAGCACCGCCAGGCCGATGTAGAGCCACTTGAAGCGCGTCGTCTGCGACAGTTTGAACCCGAGCGGCCAGCCAATCTCAAACAGGCCGGCGATCAACAATTGTAACCATGCGAATCGGATGATCGGTGTACCCCTTCAATACTTCCAGCAACAGACGATAACACGGCACATCCGGAGAATCAACAGAGAGGATCGTTCGAGAACCGACGCCACCGCAAAAAAGCAAGACTTGTGTTGTGCCATGCAGTACAATGCTCCTCGATCGACTCAAAACTCGGGATCGACTGAAGGAGGTATCAGGAATGTCACCATCCAATGGACAGCACGACCATCGGGACGCGCACGCACATCATCACTGCCTGCATCACAAGCCCAACGCCGGTGTAGCCCTCCGAGAGAAGCTCCGCAACGGTTGGCTGTTCTGGCTGTTGCCGATTGTCGGGCTCGCGTCACTGCTCTGGTTCCTCCTCCGCGTGATCCCCAAGCCCTCGCGGGCGATGTATCCCTGCCAGCGAATGGCCATGCCGCTGGCGTCCGGGTTCGTCGCCTGGCTGATCAGCCTGGCGGGTTCGGTGGTCGCATTCCACCAAGCCAGGGGCTTCCTGCGACAGTCGCGCACGCGTATGGCGTTTGCGTGTCTTGTCGCGCTGGTCGCGTTCGGAGCGGTGGCCCTGATGAACATGCCGGAGAAGAACGCGATTGCCGCCGAGCAGCCCGGCCTGACCCCCATCGGACAGGCCAAGGGCATCCATCCCGGCCGGGTCGTCTGGGTACACGATCCCGAAGCGACGAACTGGAACGGCCCGGGCGACGGCCACCCCTGGCAGGATGAGCACGCCGATCCCGCCGCGTGTGACCGGATGATGTCCCAGGCGATCCGTTCCCTGACGGGCGAATCAACCGATAACAAGGCGTGGGACACCCTGTTCCGCTATTACAACAAGGCCCACGGCAAAGGCGACGCGGGCTACAAGCCCGGCGAGAAGATCACAGTCAAGGTGAACTTCGTCGGCCTCATCCGGACCACCGACGCCGTGAATCCGCAGACCTATGCACTGCAAAGCTGGGTGGACTACATGAACACGTCGCCGCAGATGATCGCCGCCCTGCTCAGGCAGCTCACCCAGATCGCGGGCGTCAAGCAGTCGGACATCGCCCTCGGCGACGGTCTCGCCTACTTCGCCAACGAGTACTACGACATGCTGCACAGGCAGTTCCCGGACGTGACCTACTTCGACTGCCAGGGCGGCGCCGGGCGGACGAAGATCGAACCCTCCCCAGTCCCCTTCCACTGGAGTTGCAACCCCGAAGGCTGCCGACAGGACTACGTCCCGGCTCCCTACGTCGAGGCCGCATATCTCATCAATCTGGCCAATCTGAAGGCCCACCCCAGCGCCGGAGTCACCCTCACCGCGAAGAACCACTACGGCTCGCTGATCCGCCTGCCCTATGAAAAGGGCTACTACGATATGCACAAGGATTTCCACAAGGACACCGGCCGGTACAGGACCCTCGTCGATCTGATGGGCCATTCCCAGATCGGCGACAAGACCCTGCTTTACCTCGTCGACGGCCTCTACGGCGGCGTCCACTACGTCGAGCATCTGCCGAGGAAGTTCCTGTCGGCCCCCTTCAACGGCGACTGGACGTCGAGCCTCTTCGCCTCGCAGGACCCGGTGGCAATCGACTCGGTGGGCTTGGACATCCTCCAGGCCGAGGCGCCCATCCACGAGTATTCGCGCATGGGCGGCACGGACGACTACCTGCACGAGGCGGCCCTGGCGAACGACCCGCCCTCCGGCACATTCTATGATCCGGACCACAAGGGCAACGTCGTCCGTCTGGCCAGCCTGGGCGTCCACGAGCACTGGAACAACGCCGACGACAGGCAATATTCCCGCAACCTGGGCAAGAGCGAAGGCATCGAGCTGGTGAAGGTGACAGCCGAATCGAAACCCGCCGGCGTCGTCGCCCCAGGAGCCAAACCCGTGCTGCTCGTCAGCGAGTTCAAGTTCACGGAAGGCCCGGCGCCCGACCCCGAGGGCAACGTCTTCTTCACCGACCAGCCAAACGACCGGATCTGCAAGTGGTCCGTGGACGGCAAGCTCACGACCTTCCTCCAGCCGTGCGGCCGCTCCAACGGCCTGTTCTTCGACAAGGAAGGAAATCTCTACGCCTGCGCGGACATGGACAACGAGCTCTGGAAGATCGACCCCAAGGGCAATGTCACCATCCTGGTCAAGGACTACAAGGGCAAGAAGCTCAACGGTCCCAACGACCTCTGGCGCGACCCGAAGGGCGGGATCTACTTCACCGATCCGCTCTACAATCGCGATTACTGGACCCGCGATCCCGCGATGCAGCAGGAAGGCCAGTACGTCTACTATCTGTCGCCCGACGGCAGGACGCTGACCCGCGTGGCGACGGACCTCGTCCAGCCCAACGGGATCGTCGGGACACCTGACGGCAAGCTTCTCTACGTCGCCGACATCGGCGACCAGAAGACCTACCGGTACAAGATCAATCCCGATGCGACGCTCGCCGAGAAGACGCTTTTCTGCTCGATGGGCTCCGACGGCATGACCCTCGACGCCGAGGGCAACGTCTACCTGACCGGCAAGGGTGTCACCGTCTTCAATCCCCAAGGCGAGCAGATCGAGCAGATCCCGATTCCCGAGGGTTGGACCGCCAACGTCTGCTTCGGCGACAGGGACCGCGACACGCTCTTCATCACAGCCATGGACTCCCTTTACGCGGTCAAGACCCGCGTCAGGGGAGCGTACTGAACTATTCACCACAAAGACACAGAGGACACTGAGAAATGCAGACACAACTGACGGTCATCGCGTTCGTCATGCTCCAGACAGTCTCGGCAATGGCTTCTTCCCCGTTGAAGGTCGAACTACTCGGAGTCCAGAAGATCTGGGACCAGGCGCCCCACAACGCCTTTACCGACCTGACCCTCTGGCAGGACCGATTCTACTGCGCCTTTCGAGAGGGCCGCGGCCACGTCTCCTCGGACGGCAAGATCCGCGTCATCCGCTCTGCGGACGGCGAAACTTGGACCTCGGCAGCGCAAATTGAGCTCACCGGCTTCGATCTGCGCGATGCGCACCTGTCCGTGACGCCGGACAACAGGCTGATGCTCCTCGGCGGCGCCGCCCCGCGGGAAAAGGACGGCCAGGGCGCCCCCACCGGCTCCTTCGTCGCCTTCTCCAAAGACGGCGTCGAGTGGACGAAGCCGCAGATCGTCATCGAGCCCGGCCGATGGCTGTGGTCCGTGGCCTGGCACAAGGGCAAAGCCTACGGCGTCTCCTACCCCGCCTCGCAGGGCTCGCCGCACCTCACGCTGCTGACGAGCGCCGACGGCATTGCCTATCAGCCGCTGGTTCCCCAGCTCTACAGCGGCGGATTCGCGAACGAAACCGCGCTGCGGTTCGACGCAGACGACGTCTGCTACGCCCTCGTCCGGCGGGACAGGCAGAGCAACGCGCCTTCCAGCGCCATCCTCGGCATCAGCAAAGGCGACTACACGAAGTGGGATTGGTTCGACCTCGGCGACCAGTTCAACGGCTTCGGCGGCCCGAACTTCATCCAGTTGCCGACCGGCCAGTGGCTCGCCACCGGACGGATGCACGAAGGCGGCGCCCACACCGCCCTGTGCCAGATCGACATGGCGGAACACAAGATGACCAAGCTCCTGAAGCTCCCCAGCGGCGGCGACACCAGCTATCCCGGCCTCGTCTGGCACGACAGCCTGCTCTACCTGAGCTACTATTCGAGCCATGAGGGCAAGACGAGCATCTACCTGGCGAGAATCCAAATCGACATGTGATCTCTCCTATGGATACGCTGAAGAACCTCTATCGGATTGGACACGGTCCGTCGAGCAGCCACACCATGGCGCCCCGGCGAGCGGCGGGAATCTTCGTCGCAGATCACCCGAACACGGCCTCGGTGCGTGTGACGCTCTACGGCAGCCTGGCGGCCACCGGCCGGGGGCACTTGACCGACGTAGCCATTCGAGAGGTCCTCTTGCCGCGTCCCGTCGAGTTCGTATGGAAACAGGGATCAGCTACGACGACGTGGTGACGGTCATGGCTCGAGACGGGCCACGCCCTCTCCAGCCTGTACCGCGAGACCTCCGCAGGCGGCCTGGCGAAGATCTACAAACGCCACCTGCCCAACGTGTCTGTCTGAACCAGGGGAATCGAAGGCATCCGTTCCGCGATCAGTACCGCAGCGCGTACCACACGACGCCGATCCATTCGTGCAGGGCCATCGTGCTTTTTTCGAGGCAGCCGACCCTGGGCGTGATCTTCCCCATGCCCCACGGAGCGGGGTTGTACATGAAGTATGCCGGCAGCGGCACTATCGTGTCATGGGGAAAGACCTGTTCGAAGACCCATTTGGATCGCATCATGTGCATGGCCGAGGTCACAACTCCGATTCGCCGGCCTTCACCCTGCGGCAGGAGGCGGGCCAGGCCGGCGGCGTTCATCATGGTGTTGCGGGAATCGGGCTCGACCAGGATCTGTTCCGCAGGCACCCCCATCGCCACGGCCATCCTCCGCATGATGCCGGCCTCGTCTTCCGCGCCGGGCCATGCCCCCCCGCCGCAGAAGGCAATCACACCGACGCTGCTGTTCTTGAAGTACTCCACGCCGCGGTGCAATCGCGGATAGGCTTCGCGAGCCAGTTCCGCCTCCTGTCGCAACGCTCCCGATGGATAGCTGCCGGCGCCAAGGACGGCAACCACGTCGAGCGTTCCAAGCGCCTCGGCAGAAGGCGGCTGATGGCGGCACTCCAGCGAATACGTCAACCCGTTCGCCACAGGTTCCAGACTGAGGACCAACAGAATCAGCGTCCCAGCCAACAGACAGCACCACCCGATTCGGAAACGCCTGGGCCGTTGTTTGAAATGAATCAGGATCAAGCCTGCAACCATCCACAACAACACCCAGCCGAGCGGACTGGCGAGCGATTTCATCAGGGTCATAACGCTCCCTCTGAATCTGCGGTTCCGCTGCTTACGTCCTGTCGTTTGCGGACATACGTCCCGGCCCCGCTGCTGAACAGAAGCCGGACCTCGGGGCCCGCCGGGATGAGGATCGCCTCGATCCCCGGCAACCGTTCGATCATCGCCATGCCCGCTTCGGCCCCCAGGATGTTCACCGCGGTAGACAGGGCATCGGCAGTCGTCGCGTCCGGGGCAATGATCGTGTCGCTGACCAGCTTGTCGGCGCCTCGGCCGCTGCGGGTGTCGAGGACATGACTTTCCTTGTGGCCCTTGATGACGGCAAACCGCCGATAGTCGCCGCTGGTGGCAACGCTCCTGTCCGCCAGTTCCAGGACCAGCAGATATTTCGAGGGGTTCAAGTCGTCCGGCGCAACATTCGGATCCTGGATACCGATCCCCCATTTCTCCTGCCCGCGCGGGGCCCGGCCG
The DNA here is from genome assembly GCA_964507995.1 of uncultured Pirellulales bacterium. Lineage (GTDB taxonomy): Bacteria > Planctomycetota > Phycisphaerae > Sedimentisphaerales > Anaerobacaceae > PLanc-01. The sequence continues at coordinate 9,863 of CAZDTD010000066.1, forward strand.
AAACAACGGATGTTGCCTCCGAGGTCCACCATGCCGCCGAGGGCTCCATGTTGGGCCATCGCCTCGACCGCCTTGTCCACCGCATAGCCTTTCGCGATTCCGCCGAGGTCGATCCGCATCCCCTCCTCCGCGAATCGAACCGTCATCGCCTTGTCATCGAGGATCAGCTTCGTGAAGCCGACCTTGCGACGGGCCTCGGCGAGAGCCTCTTCGGTCGGTGGCTCATCCGTCTGACCCGCTGCACGCCAGAGGTCCACCAGGGGTCCGACCGTCACATCGAACGTCCCTTCCGAAACTTCGCTGAAGTGGATCGCCTGGCGGAGGACCTCGAACGTCATCGGGGCCACGACGACCGGCTCCCGGGCCGCACAGCGATTGACCTTGTTCAGCTCCGAATCCTCGCGATGATAGCTCATCAGCGACTCGATGCGATCCTGGACATCGAACGCCGCAGCGACGCAGACCCGTGCGGCCCTTTCGGTCTTCGCAATGACCATCACGCGGGCAAACGTGCCCATCATCAACCGGAAACCGCTATCGACCTCGACCGGTTCTCGCTCGGCGACCGTCACATACAAAAGGCACAAAACAAGGGCCAACCCCACGGCGGCCGATACAAAAGGATACGTCTTTCTCATCAAATCCCTGTTCAATCGACGATCTACAATTTACTATTATTCAACATTTTGGGTCTGTCCTGCAAAGTCAGCCTCAATCGTAAATCGTAAATCCTAAATCGCAAATGTATAATGGCTCCATGAAAGATAAGAAGATAGAGATCGTTGCTCCCCGGCTTGAGCGGGAGTTGTATCCGTTCGTGCGGAAACCCGCCCGCTACATCGGCGGCGAGGTCAACCAGGTCCGCAAGAACCTGAGTCACTGCCGACTGACAGTCGCCCTGTGTTTTCCCGACGTCTACGAGATCGCCATGTCCAACACCGGGATGCCGATCCTGTACCATATCCTCAACGAGATGGACGGCGTCGCCGCCGAACGGGTGTTCTCCCCCTGGACGGATGCGGAAAAGGTCCTTCGGGAGAAGCGAATCCCGCTGTTCAGCCTGGAATCGAAGGCCGCGTTGGCCGGGTTCGACGTGATCGGCTTTGGCCTGACGAACGAGCTGTGCTATACGAACGTCCTGAACATCCTCGACCTCGCGGGATTGCCCATCCGCCGGAGCGAGCGAAAAGAGAGCGATCCGCTCATCATTGCCGGCGGCGGCATGGCCAATTGCTGCGAGCCGATGGCGCCCTTCATCGATCTGTTCGTCCTTGGCGAGGGGGAGCAGGCAATCGTGGATCTCGCCAACCTGCTGATCGAGGCCCAAACGAACGGCTGGGACAGACGCCGAACCCTCCTGGAGGCCGCTCGGCAATTCGACTGGGCCTATGTCCCGCAATTCTACGAGTTTGAGTACGACGGCCCGCGGATTGCGTCCTTTCGGGCGACCGAGCCCGGCCTGCGGACCCGGTTTAAGAACGCGGTCGTGGAGGACTTCGAGAACGCACCCGTTCCGGTCCGCCCGATTGTGCCGTTCGTCGAGGCGATCCACGAGCGGGTCAGCATCGAGATCATGCGGGGTTGCCCGGGCCGATGCCGCTTCTGCCAGGCCAGCTACTGTCGGCGTCCCATCCGCTGGCGGAGCGTCGAGAAGATCTTCGAGCTGGCAAAGGCCTCCTACCACGCCAGCGGCTTCGACACGGTGAGCCTGCTGAGCCTGTCCACAGCGGACTATCCCCACCTGGAGGATCTCGCGACCCGGTTGCAGGCATATTTCGAGGACAAACACGTCGGCCTCTCGATCCCGAGCCTTCGCGTGGACCAGCAGTTGCACCTGGTTCCGAAGCTCTTCACGTCCGTGCGAAAGAGTGGGCTGACCATCGCGGTGGAGGCCGCCGGCGAGAGGCTCCGGCAGATCGCCAACAAGCCGTTGAAGGACGTCGATCTCTTTGCGGCGGTCGCAGAAGCCTACAAGGCCGGCTGGGAGAAGGTCAAACTCTACTTCATGGTGGGCCTTCCCGGCGAAACGCTCGACGACGCCAAGGACATCGTCGATCTGTGCTATCGCCTGGCGACCCTCCGTCGAGGCATCAACGGCAGGACCGGCACGATCAACGCCGCCGTCAGTTGGTTCGTCCCGAAACCGCACACCCCCTTCAGTTGGACGCCACAGAGGCCCCGCGAGTACTTCGAACAGGCCCGACGCATCATCATCGACGAGAAGCTCCGACGGCGAGCCCGATTCCTCTCGTTCAAGTTCCACGAGATGGATCAGAGCATTCTCGAAGCGGCCATGGGCCGAGGCGATAGACGATGCGCGGATGTCATCGAGGCGGCCTGGCGACGAGGCGCCCGATTCGATCTCTGGAACGACTGCTTCGACTACGCGATCTGGCGGGAGGCCTTCACTCAAGCGGGCATGGACCTGGAGACCGCCGCTCAGCAGTCCTTTGCGCCCGACGACGCGTTGCCGTGGGAACATCTCGGCGGTCCGGAAAAGGCGTATCTGCTGACGCACTTCGACCAGGCCAGGGAGATCATCGACTCGCAAAGCAACTCCCCCTCGGAACACTCGACGTAACGCCATCCGCTGCGCCGGCGATACCTGCGGGTTCCCGGCATCGCTACCGGTCGAGGCCAACGTCCGAGAATCCAGAAATGCCTACTGCGTACAGGATTTTTTGTTTTCGGCGCTCGGAACCACCAGAATCGATACCCCCCCGCCGGAAAAACCGGCACGTCCGTTAAGACCCCGACCGGCAGACAGCTATCGTTCCGTCGGACGGACGAAGGCGGTACAGGCAGTCTCCCCTTCCCGTCTTGCTGTCACTCCCACGGTAAGGACAGGCCATTACAGCAGCTTGTCTCCCTTGCCGATATCCAGTGGTTCGGACATCTTGCCGTTGTGTCGGACACGCATGGGCGTCGAAAGGGCATTACCTGCTTGCAGGAAAGGACCATGAGAGTAGCACAGAGACAGTGGACCGCAGAAAATGGCTGGCAACTCGTCTCCGCCAACGAGGCAAGTCATCAGGCTCAATTGGCCCTGGTGTTCGGGGACCTCGACAACCTCCGATGCGAGCAACGCATGGAGGAGATCCACCAGTTCTTTCCGCAGGCCCGGTTGGTCGGTTGTTCGACCGCCGGCGAGATTCTCGGCAACCGCGTGTTCGACGGCTCCATCACGGCAACAGGGCTGTTCTTCGAGCGCACACAGTTGCAATTCACCCAGACGACCGTAGAGGGCATGGAAGACAGTTACAACGCCGGCGTCCGGCTGGCCGAAACCCTCAACCAGGATGAGTTGGCCCACGTCTTCGTCTTGTCTGACGGCCTGACTGTCAACGGCAGTGCTCTGACACAAGGCCTTCAAAGCAAGCTCGCGACCGACGTGACGGTAACCGGCGGCCTGGCGGCACACCAAGAGTTGTTCTCGGAGACGCTCGTGTTCCTGGACAGGCCCTCCGGCGCCAATACGATTGTGGCGATCGGTTTCTACGGAAAGACACTCCAGGTCCGGTACGGATCCCGCGGGGGCTGGAGTTCATTCGGACCGGATCGGGTCGTCACAAGATCAAGGGCAAACGTCGTTTACGAGATGGATGGGCAGCCGATCCTGCAACTCTATAAAAAGTATCTCGGCGAGCAGGCCGATGGCCTGCCTGCAACCGGATTGCAGTTTCCCCTCGGGTTGGCGATCCACGACTGCCAGGACCGTCTCGTTCGTACGATCCTGGCGATCAACGAAGACGACAACAGCGTGACCTTTGCCGGAGATGTTCCCGAGGGATGTCTCGCTCGCCTCATGAGAGCCAACTTCGAATGCCTCGTCGATGGGGCCACCGACTCCGCCGGGCAATGTCGCAGGGACGGCGAGCCGGCCCCAACCCTGGCCGTACTCATCAGTTGCGTGGGCCGCAAACGGGTTCTGAAACAACGCGTAGACGAGGAGGTCGAGAGCGTTCGAGGCGTGCTCGGCCAAGACACGGCAACCACGGGTTTCTACTCCTACGGAGAGATCTGCCCCTTCGGGCTCGATCACAAACGGGCCGAGTTGCACAACCAAACCATGACGATCACAACCTTCTCTGAACGATTATGCCAATCATGAACAAGCTGCTGCAGCGACAGATCGCCAAACACCTGGGGAGCATGGACACCGCTCCGGCGGACTGGCAGCCCTTGTTTGCCGCGATCAGCGACGCCTACGACGGCTTTGACGCCGACCGGTATCTGATCGAACGATCTCTGGATGTCAGCTCGCAGGAGCTCCTGGAGATCAACGCGAAATTACGCAAGGAGATCACCGATCGGGAGGCCGCCGACCGGCAACTCCGATACTCGGTCTCCCTGCTCACGGCGACCCTGGAATCCACGGCAGACGGAATCCTGGTGGACGACCGTCAGGGGCAGATCAAGGGTTTCAACAACAGGTTCGTCACCATGTGGCAGATCCCCGAGTCGGTTCTCGCCTCGGGTCGAATCGAACGGCTGCTATCCTTCGGCATGGAACAAGTGAAGGACCCGGCGGCATTCAAGGCCCATACGCTGCAGTTTCGCGCAGACCCCATGGGCGAGGGGAATGATGTCGTCTGCCTGAAGAGTGGACGGGTATTCGACATGTACTCAAAACCACAGATCCTGGACGACCAACTCATCGGGCGCGTGTGGAGTTTTCGCGATATCACCGCCCAGAGCACGCTCGTGCGGGAGCTGGAGAACACCAACACGCGATTGGCAAAAGTCAACAAGGAGTTGAACGACTTCGCCTACGTGGTCTCGCACGATCTGAAGGCCCCGTTGCGGGGCATCAAGACGCTGGCCGGCTGGATCGCCTCCGACTGCGCGGACCGGCTCGACTCGGACGCGAAAGAGCAATTGAATCTGATGCTGAACCGGGTCGATCGCATGCACAACCTGATCGACGGAATCCTCCAGTACTCGAGGATCGGTCGAGTCACGGAGGAGAAGGCCCGCGTGAATCTCAATGAACTGGTTCCGCAGGTGGTGGACCTGTTGGCCGCGCCCCAGGAGGTCGAGATCACGATCCAGGCCGAACTGCCGGTGGTGAACTGTGAGCAAACCCGGATCATGCAGGTCTTCCAGAACCTGATCGGCAACGCCATCAAGTACATGGACAAACCACATGGACGCATCGTCATCGGCTGCCAGGACGACGCCCCCTGGTGGACGTTCCGCATCGCCGACAACGGACCGGGAATCGAGGAGAAGCACTTTGAGAGAGTTTTCCAGTTGTTCCAGACGCTGTCGCCCCAAAACGACGGGGAGAGCACGGGCATCGGACTGACGCTCGTCAAGAAGATTGTCGAACTCAACGGAGGGAGAATCTGGGTCGAGTCCACGCCCGGCAAAGGAAGCACTTTCTTTTTCACGTTACCTCAAGAAATCCAGGGAGAACTGCCAAATGAGGAATTCGAGACCTGTGCTGCTCGTTGAAGATGACAGCATCGACGCAATGACCGTGCGAAGGGCATTTCGCGAGTTGAGGGTGGTCAACCCGCTCCAACATGTCATCAACGGCGAGGAGGCCTTGACCTACCTCCGGGACGAGGCGAACGACAAGCCGTGCGTCATCCTGCTGGATTTGAACATGCCCAAGATGAACGGAACGGAGTTCCTGAAGGTCGCCAAGGCCGACCTGACGCTCAGGAAGATCCCCGTCGTGGTCCTGACGACATCCAGCGAGGAACGAGACGTCGTGGAGACCTTCCAGCTCAACGTGGCCGGCTACATCATCAAACCCGTCGACTACAAAAACTTCGTGGAGGCGGTCCGAACCATCGACGTCTACTGGACACTGAGCGAGTTGCCCGAGGAGAACGCGGAGGATGCCCATGTCTTGTGCGAAACCCATTCTGCTGGTTGAAGACGATCCGGTCGACGCGTTGGCGATTCTGCGAACGTTCGAGGACCCGAACGCCTCGGACACCGTGGTGCACGCCGCCTCCGCCGAAGAAGCCCTGACCTACCTGCGCTCCCCCACCCGTGGCAGACCCACACTCATTCTGCTCGACCTGCAGATGCCGGGAACGAACGGCCTCGCCTTCCTCAGGTCCATCAAGGGCGACCCGTGCCTGAGCGATATTCCGATCGTTGCCCTGACGAATTCCCGCGACACACGGGACATCTCCCGGAGCTTTGACCTGGGGGCGGCCGGATATATGGTGAAAGCGAACGATTACACAGGTCTCGCAGAGACCATCAAGACGATCCAGGACTACTGGGGCCTTAACCGACTGCCGGCATCGCTCGCCCGATAGAGAACCTCCCGCCTGCCTGTGTGCCCCGCGTCCCCGGCGGAACGCTTCCCTTTGTTCAACCTGACGCCTCTGCGCGCCTCCTGCCGGAAATCGGTCCCTCCTCCAAGAACCCGCTTTTTTTCTTTTGACAAGAACCTCGACCTGCTTTATAAAATACACTTTATAGCGTGTGCCCTGTTGGTATTGCCACAATGCAGCATGTTCGGTTGTCTTGACAATCAAGAATCGCCGACCCCTTCGCGGCGTCAACAGGGGCGAATGTATTTTTCACACAAGGAGACGGCTATGGCACCAGAGAAAGCGATCAGTTCGCTAATGACCGAGACGCGTACCTTTGAGCCGCCGGAGGACATCCGGAAGAGGGCCCATGTATCCAGCATGGAGCAGTACCAGAAAATGTGGGAACAGTCGATCAACGATCCGGACAAGTTCTGGCTCAGGCAGGCCAAGACGCTGACGTGGTTCAAGGAACCGACGGAGAGCCTGCGCTATACTTGGGACACCGCGGCCCGCAAGATCGAACACACCTGGTTCGCCGACGGACAGATCAATGTCTCCTACAATTGCCTGGACCGTCACCTCGGCACGCCCACCGCAAAAAAGACGGCTTTGATCTGGCAGGGAGAGGTCGATTCGGCCGTCCGGAAATACACCTATGAACAACTGCACAGGGAGGTCTGCAGGTTCGCCAATGTCCTGAAGTCCAAGGGAATTCACAAAGGCGATCGCGTGGCGATCTACATGCCCATGATCCCGGAACTCCCCATCGCCATGCTTGCGTGCGCCCGGATCGGGGCGATTCACTCGATCGTCTTCGGCGGTTTCAGCGCCGATGCGCTGGAGGGCCGCATCAACGACTCCGAGTGCCGAATGCTCGTCACAGCCAACGTCTCGCTCCGCGGCGGCAAGCATATCCCCCTCAAGGCCATCGCCGACGAGGCCCTGCGAAGGACTCCCTCCATCGAAAGCGCCGTCGTCGTAAAGGTCACGGACGACCCCTGCGCCATGCAAGAGGGTCGGGACACATGGTATCACGACGAGGTCGCCAGGGCCAACGATATCTGCGAGGTGGAGAGGATGAACGCCGAGGATCCGCTGTTCATCCTGTACACGTCCGGCTCGACGGGCAAGCCCAAGGGCGTCGTCCATACGACCGCCGGCTACTTGCTACACGTCGCGTTCAGCCACAAGGTCATCTTCGACGTCCACGACGACGACGTCTACTGGTGCACGGCCGACATCGGCTGGGTGACCGGCCACAGCTACGTCGTCTACGGCCCCCTCGCCAACGGCGCCACGTCGCTCATGTTCGAGGGCATCCCCACCTATCCGGACGCCGGCCGGTTCTGGCAGGTCTGCGACAAGTTCGGCGTCACCGTCTTCTACACGGCCCCCACGGCCATCCGGTCCCTCATGCGTCTCGGCGAAGAGTGGCCCGCCAAGTACAAGCTCGACAAGATGCGGGTCCTGGGCTCGGTCGGCGAGCCGATCAACCCGGAAGCCTGGATGTGGTATTACAGGCACATCGGCCACGAGCGATGTCCGATTGTCGACACCTGGTGGCAGACGGAAACCGGCGGCATTCTCATCACGCCGCTGCCGGGCGCCTTCACGCTCAAACCGGGCAGCGCGACCCGACCGTTCTTCGGCGTCGATCCGGTCCTGCTGCGGGACGACGGCAGCGAGTGCGACCCGAACGAAGGCGGCAAGCTCTGCATCCGCAAGCCCTGGCCGGGCATGATGCGAACCATGTGGGGCGACCACGACCGTTTCATCGACACCTACTTCACCATGTTCCCGGATCAGTACTTCACCGGCGACGGCTGCCGAATCGATCCGGACGGCGATTACTGGCTGATGGGCCGGATCGACGACGTCGTCAACGTCTCCGGCCACCGCATTGGAACCGCCGAAGTCGAGAGCGCCTTAGTCAGCCATGCCAAGGTGGCCGAAGCCGCAGTGACGCCCATGCCGCACGAGATTAAGGGACAGGCCCTATATGCATTTGTGACCCTCAAGGAGGGCATCCACGAGAGCGACGACCTGAAGAAAGAACTCGTTGCCCACGTCCGCAGGGAAATCGGGCCAATCGCCGCACCGGACGTGATCCAGTTCGCGCCGGCGCTGCCGAAGACCCGTTCCGGCAAGATCATGCGACGCATTCTCCGCAAGATCGCAGAGAACAGCACGGACAACCTCGGCGACATCACGACCCTGGCCGACCCGCACGTCGTGGAAGCCCTGGTGAAGGGACGAGGCAAGTAGTGTCCCACCATACCGTAATTCAGCCGGGCGCGCGGTCCATGGTGCGCCCGGCTGTCTTTCACAAGGAGAAACCATGCCCGAAGATCGAGTCATGAACCGTTGGCTTGTCGTGATCGGCGGGATCCTCGTACAGCTTTGCCTCGGAGCAATCTATGCATGGTCTGCGTTCACCACGAGACTGACGGCCGAACCCTACTGTTTCACCAAACCTCAGACACAGATCATCTTCTCCGTCGGCCTGGCCACCTTCGCAGTTGTCATGGCTCTGGTTGCCGGTCAATGGCAGAAGAAGGCAGGCCCCCGAGTGGTTGCCCTCGCCGGCGGACTGGTGCTCGGCCTGGGATACATCGTTGCAGGGCTCTCAGGGGCCAGCTTCTACGGCATTCTGATTGGTGTCGGATTACTGGGCGGCGCGGGAATCGGCTTGGGCTACGTCTGCCCCATCGCCGCACTGGTCAAGTGGTTCCCGGACAAGAAGGGGATGATCACCGGCCTGGCAGTCGCGGGTTTCGGATTTGGAGCGTTGATTTGGGTGAAACTGACTGGCGGCTTCAAGTTCGGACCGATCGACTTGACGCCCGGATGGACGGGACTGTTCGGCATGGGTTGGACACCCAACCAGGTCTTCATGCTCTACGGTGCGATATTCGCCGTCGTCGTGACGCTTGGCTCACTCGTGCTGGTGAACCCTCCCGAAGGCTGGCTGCCGACGGGTTGGACCCCGCCCGCGACCGGAGCCGCCGGCAGCGGAGGAGCGAGTTTCACCGTGGGCCAGATGATCAGGACCGCTCAGTACTGGATACTGTTCCTCACGTTCACGGTCGGCGCAATGGCGGGACTGATGGTGATCGGAGTGATCGCGTTGTTCGGTGCGGATGCTCTCACAGCAAACGGCGTCGAAGCGACGAAAGCGACGGTCATCACAGGCACGGCCATGGGGTTGTTTCTGGCCCTCCTGAACGCCTTGGGCCGCGTCATTTGGGGAACCATTTCCGATCGACTCGGCCGAAAAAACTCGATCGTCCTGATGAGCGCCCTGCAGGGCGTCACCATGATCGCCTTCTACTTCGTCGCAGGCAACGAATGGGGACTGTATCTGGCCGCCGCGATGGTCGGCTTTAACTTCGGAGGCAACTTCGCCTTGTTCCCGGCGGCAACCGCCGATCTCTTCGGCAACAAGACCGTCGGTGTGAACTACCCCTACGTCTTCCTCGCCTACGGCGTCGGCGGGATCGTCGGTCCCTACCTGGGCGGCATCATGGGCGCCCATCAGGCATGGTTCTGGGCCTTTATCCCTGCGGGCATCGCTTGCCTGCTTCTCGCTGGCGTTTCAACGCAGTTGAAGCCCGCGGCGGGCAGACCTGCCCCATGACTTCGGGACTTCGTTTTTCGTGTCAGATGATCCCTTGATGCCTGCCAGCCAGCCGCTTGTTTTCTCTGGGCGATCCCCCCCGATTTCGTGCGGTCTTTCGGCAGGCAGTACAGCGGGCTGGATGATCGCTACTGGAACGGTCTGGTCGACGATGTGCGGATCTATTACCGCGCCCTGTCCGCCCAGGAAATCGCGGGCCTATAGGACCGCCCATCCCGAAGTCTGAGGGATCGCGCGACGGATCGGCAGGATCACAGGGATGCGTCCTCGTACACTGGGGCCTGTGGGCAACGAGGCACGTCCTGATAGCGATACTGAAGATGCGTCCTCATACACTGGGGCCTGTGTCTTCCGAGACACAGGCCCTTTCTCGTTAGTCCTCTCACAGGCCGTGAATCGGGAAGACCTTGGCCTTGACCGTCGCGATGGACG
>CAZDTD010000067.1:0-5428 GCA_964507995.1 uncultured Pirellulales bacterium
TGGCCGGCTACCTGTTCAAGTTCATTCACGCCCAGGGCGGCCGGGACCTCGCGGCGATCAGCACGCTGAGCAAGGCGTTTCGCGCCCAACTCGCCGAGCAGGGCTATTTCATCTCGCAAGCAAAGGTGGCCGATTGCCTGACCGATCCCGACGGTTCCGCGAAGTTCCTCTTCGAACTGGCCGACGGCGAGCGGATCGAGTCCGTCCTGCTGCCCGACGAGGACCGCACGACCTTGTGCGTATCCACGCAGGTGGGTTGTCAGATGGGTTGCGCGTTCTGCGCGACCGCGAGAATCCCGTTCCGGCGCAATCTGACGGCGGGCGAGATCGTCGATCAGGTCTACACCGTTTGTAGTGTGCCCGTAAGGGCATATCCTCAATCGGACGAAAACAAGATAACGCCTGAGGGCGTCACTACGAACAAGATCACGAACATCGTCTACATGGGAATGGGCGAGCCGCTGCAGAACTATGACGCGGTGCTGCGGTCGATCCGGATTCTGAATCATTCGTCCGGCCGGAACATCGGCATCCGGCACATCACCATCAGCACCTCCGGCGTGGTGCCCGCGATCCGGCAGTTGGCCCGGGAGGAGATCCGGCCCCGCCTGGCGATCTCGCTCAGCGCCCCATCGGATGCGCTGCGCAACCGGCTCATGCCCATCAACCACAAGTACCCGATCGGCGAGCTGCTGGGCGCCGTGCGGGCCTACCAGGAAGAAACCGGCCAGCGAGTGACATTCGAATACGTCTTGATCGAGAAGGTCAACGACACGGTGAATCACGCGAAGCTCTTGGTGAAGCTCCTTCGCGGCCTGATGTGCAATGTGAACCTGATCGAGCACAATCCGTTCACCGGCTGCGAGTTTGCAGGCAGTAGCCGGGAACGAATCCAGCGATTTGCGGACGTGCTGAAAGAGGCAGGTGCGGAAACGACCACCCGTTTCCGCATGGGCCGGGGAATCAAAGCCGCCTGCGGCCAGCTCCAGGCCGGGTACAGCCCCCGCAAACAGAACGAGTGATCGCGATTGAAGATGGATGACCGAGCAGTGCAGAACGGCAGAATCATCACGGTGAGCCTATCGCCGGCGTGGGACATTGTGTGCCGGGGCCGGGGAATCGAATGGGGCCGGCATCAGATTATCGAAGAGCAAGTGGTCCGACCGGCGGGCAAAGCTCTCAATGTGTCCTGCGCCCTGGCTTGGATGGGCGTTCCGAGCGTCGCTACGGGGCTCTGGGGACGCGACGATTACAGCGAGATGCAGGCCGGCGTGGCCCGCCGGAGTGGCCGGATCGAGGCCCGGATGACTGCGGTGGAGGGCAGAACTCGCCGGAACATTACGGTGGTGGATGCCTTGCACGGACGGGAGATGCACCTCCGCGCGCCGAGCGACCTGGCGTCCGCCGGCAGCTTACGCGAACTCGCCGCGAACCTGGTGGACCTGGTCCGCCCGGGCGATACGTGCGTCTTCGCCGGCGCGATGCCCGCGGGCGAGTTGCTGGCTCCGGCGGTTGAGCTCGTGCAGACGTGCCGCCGATGTGGGGACCGGATCGCGGCCGATACGTATGGACCGGTCCTCAAGGAGATCGTGGACGCGGGTTTGGCCTGGCTGATCGCTCCCAACGTCGAGGAATTACGCGAGTTGATCGGCTCGGAGGTCGAAGATGCGCCCGATGCGCTGGTCGAGGCGGGTCGAACGCTGCTCGACCGGGTGGAAATGGCCCTGATCAGCCGGGGCGAGCACGGGGTCCTGCTCGTGACGCAGGCCGGCGTCTGGGCGGGGCGTACAACGGACCGACGGCCGGTCCTGTCCACGGTTGGCTGCGGCGACTACCTTCTCGCGGGTTTCCTCGCTGGTCTCGCCAAGACGAGCGATCCACCGGCGGCATTAGCCCACGGGTTGAAAGCAGCCACCGCCCGCGCCTGGGGCTGGACTGAGACGAGAACCTGGCCGCAGGTCGATAAAGAAGTAGCGGTGGTTGTCGAGCCGATGTAGAACCACCCGATTGAAGACGCGAGGCTTGAATCCCTCGAAGGGTTCGATCACTACGCCGTTGCCTTTGAGGAAATCCACTGCCTCCTCAATCGGATATGCCTCGACATAGACTACTTTCGGCTCATCCGGTTTTTGCGTACTTCGCCGATTGGGGGACGCAGGGACGGTGACGCCTCCCAGGTAGCATTCGTTCCAACCAATCCTCTGGCAGGAGTCGGCGAGATCGGGAACGGACGCAGATACGGCCGAAGCGGCCGTGTAGGGGAGTTTGACGCTTTCGAGCCTCCAGCATGATAGGGGTCTGCACGATTATGGGGATGCGCCGGCCTCCCTTCCGCTGGTGGCTCCAACGCGAAAAACTCCCGGCCGAAGGCCGGAATCTCTGTCCCAGGAAAAGTACGCTTGAACCGGATGAGCCTCTTTGATCAAACTGGAAACGGAGATTCGTACAAATCCTTTGTCGAAAAGAGCTTCACTCAAAGTGGTACAACCGCTTCCCAGGGACCCGGTAAGTCCCAGGATAACGTTCTTTGAAGACTGGCTCATGGCTCTCCCTTTGGCAAGAAACCGGTCTGCTGTTGAAGACCTACCTCTGCACTATTATATAGTTTTGTGGCCCTGTTGTAGCCGGGAAAAAAGAAAAAAAGGTTGCAGACCAGTTCGGGAATGGGTATAGTTCACGCTTTAGGACTGCCTTGTCGCACGGGGTAGACCGGGGCCCAAAGGCCCCAGGGGCCGGCAGAATCACGGCGTGGCCGGCTCAAGCCTCCGACTGGGTCCTACCAGACCATGCCCGGCGTGGTCTCCGTGACAACGAGTTGGAATTGATGATTTACTATTGGCTATTTGCCATTTGTCAGGTCGGCCAGCCGGTATGTACTCCCGGATGTGTTTTCCCAAATAGCAAATCGTAAATTGCAAATCGTAAATCAAAAAGGCGATTACCCGGTGGTGTAATCGGCAACACAGGAGGTTTTGGTCCTCCTATTCCAGGTTCGAGTCCTGGCCGGGTAGTGTTTCGAATTTTTGACTTCTGATTGTTGACATTGAATATGGCTGAGAGAGTTGCGATCTTGTTGGCGGCCGGCATGAGCAGCCGGATGAACACCAAGCTGCCCAAGGTGCTGCACGAGGTGACCGGCCGACCCATGCTGGCCTACGTGCTCGATGCGTGCCGAAGTGTCGGCGTGCAAAAGATTTACGTAATTGTCGGGTTCGGCGCCGACCAGGTGAAAGAGCGCTTCAACGATGGATCCGATTCCGACATCGTCTGGGTACACCAGGCCCAGCGGCTGGGAACCGCCCACGCGGTCATGTGTTGCCGGGAGCACCTGGAACACTTCACCGGCCAGACGCTCGTTCTGTGCGGCGACGGCCCCCTGATCCGGGCCAAGACCCTCCAGATGCTCATCGAGAAGCACGAGGCCGAGCAATCGGCGGCGACGCTGGCCACCGCGGTGCTCGACGATCCAACCGGCTACGGGCGAATCGTCCGCGACGCTTACGGCAATATCCAGGGCATCGTCGAGGACAGCGATTGCACGCCCGCCCAGCGGGCGGTCAAAGAGGTGAACCCGAGTTACTACCTGTTCAACAACCAGGCGTTGTTCAAGGCGCTGGCGCAGGTCAAGCCGAACAACGTCAAGCAGGAATACTATCTGACGGACGCCCTGTCGGTGATGATCGCGTCGGGAAACAAGGTGGTGGCGATCACCGCGGTCCGGCCGGAAGAGGCGGTGGGCGTCAACAGCCGCGAGCAGTTGAGCGTGGCCAGCAAGATCATGCAGCATCGGGTCCAGCGGGAGCTGATGGAAAAAGGCGTCACCATCGTGGACCCGGAGAATACCTGGATCGACGCCCGGGCGCAGATCGGTCAGGACACCGTGATCGAGCCGTTCGTGTACGTGCACGGCGCGGTGAAGATCGGCCGCGACTGCCGGATCGGACCGTTCGCCTTCCTCCGGGAAGGGACGGTGATCGGCGACGACGTCGTGCTCGGCGTTTTCACCGAAATCAAGAATGCCTCGTTGGCCGACGGGGTTCGCGCCAGGCACCACAGCTATCTCGGCGACGCCACGATCGGACGCCGGGTGAACGTCGGCGCCGGGTCGATCACAGCCAATTACGACGGCCAGGAGGTGCATCAGACTTCCGTAGGCGACGATTGCTACCTCGGTTCCGGGGTGGTTCTGGTCGCGCCGCTGGCTCTCAAGGCCGGCGCCAACGTCGCTGCGGGCTCGGTCGTCTCGCAGGGAAACGCCGACGAGGTCTGTGCGAAAAAATGAACACGGTGAATCCAAGGGGGCCCAGATGTTTTTGAACGACAATCTGAAAATCTTCTCCGGAAGCAGCAATCCGGGCCTGGCCGTCGAGGTGTGCAAATACCTCGGCATTCCCATCGGCGGGTCCAAGATCAGCACGTTTCCCGATGGAGAGAAGCTGATCCGCATCGAGGACGACGTGCGCGGTCGCGATTGCTTCGTTCTCCAGTCCACGTGCAGACCGGTGGACGAGCATCTGGTGGAGCTCATGATTTACCTGGATTGCCTGCGTCGGGCCAGCGCCAAGCGAATCACCGCGGTGATGCCGTACTTCGGTTATGCCCGCCAGGATCGCAAGGACGAAGGCCGGGTGCCGATCACAGCCAAGCTCGTGGCGAATGTCCTGACCACGGCGGGAGCCGACCGCGTGCTCGCCATCGACCTGCACGCGCACCAGTTGCAGGGCTTTTTCGACATCCCGGTGGATCATCTGACGGGCGAGTTGGTGCTCAGCAGATATTTCCGGGAGAAACGGATCGAGGACCTGACGGTGGTTTCGCCGGACGTGGGGAACCTCAAGACCGCCGCACGGTACGCGGCCCACCTCGGCGGCGACCTGGCCATCGTTCACAAGAAACGGATCAGCGGCTCCCAGGTCCAGGCAGGCGAGCTGATCGGCTCGGTGGAAGGCTGCAACGTCCTGATGTGCGACGACATCATCGCCACGGCCGGCACGATCTGCACGGCAGCGGAGCTGGTCCGCCAGCGCGGCGCCAAGAGCGTCCGCGTGGGCGTAACGCACGGCGTGTTCGCCCCGCCGGCGCTGGAGCGGCTCAGCAAGGCGAAGATTGACGAGGTGGTCGTGACCGACACGATCCCGCTGACCGAAGAGGCGAAGAAAATCGGCAAAATCAAGGTCCTGAGCGTCGCGGCGATGCTCGGCGAGGCGATCAAGCGGATTCACAGGGATGAATCGGTCAGCAGCCTGTTCGCCCAGGACTTATCGTAGAGAAGTGGAGTCCTGCAGAATGGGGAATTGGATTTCCTCCTCCGTTTTGCACGACAAAAGTCGAAAAGACAGTTTGGCGTAAGTTTTTCAGGTGAGATGCTTATGGACAAGACGTTGACTTTACAGGCGGAATTGAGAGATCGCATCGGGTCGAAAGGGTC
>CAZDTD010000067.1:5528-19589 GCA_964507995.1 uncultured Pirellulales bacterium
ACAAGACGTTGACTTTACAGGCGGAATTGAGAGATCGCATCGGGTCGAAAGGGTCCGCCGCGGTGCGCAAACGCGGTCGTATCCCGGGCATCGTGTACGGCCACAAGAAAGACCCCGTCGCGATTTCCTTGGATTCCCATGATTTCGTGGAAGGCATCAAGCACGGATACCGGCTGATCGATGTCACGATCAACGGGGATACGCAGACGATGCTCATCAAGGCTCTTCAGCACGATCACCTTGGCCGCGCTATCGTCCATGTGGACCTGATGCGCATCGATGTGACGGAGCGGATCGAGGTGGAGGTGCCGGTGGAGCTCAAGGGCGTCGCCAAGGGCACGCACGACGGCGGCGTCGTCGAATCGCACATCGATCATCTCGATGTCGAGTGTCTGGCGATCGAGATTCCCGCGTCGATCGTGGTTTCGATCAAGGAATTGGGCGTCGGCGAGTCAATCAAAGCCGGCGACATCAAGCTGCCGGACGGCGTGAAGCTCGTGACCCCGGCGGAGAGCTACGTGGTGAGCTGCCGGGTCGTGGCCGAGGCCAAGACGACCGAACAGCTCGAGGCCGAAGCGCCCGCAGCGCCCGAGGTCATCACCGAGCGAGAGCCCAAGGAAGAAGAGGAGTCGTGAGTACGTCGCTGTGCCGTGCTGATCGGAATCGGGACCCATGGCTGAAGTCAGGCTTGTCGTTGGTTTGGGAAATCCGGGTCCGGAGTATGCCGAGACGCGGCACAACCTGGGCTTCAAGGTGATTGAAGCCTTGGAGGATGCATTGGGAATCGAGGTCAAACATCGCAAGTTCAATGCACGGACCGGCGAAGGGCTCATCGCAGGCACGAAAGTGATTCTGATGAAGCCCTGGACCTTCATGAACCGCAGCGGCGACTCGGTCGCAGCGGCGACGGGGTTCTACAAACTGGACTTGCGCGACCTGATGGTCGTCGTGGACGACCGGGCTCTGGAGCCCGGCGCGGTTCGCATCCGGGCGAAGGGTTCGGCCGGCGGGCACAACGGCCTGGCGGACATTGTCGAGAAGCTCGGAACCAACGAGTTTCCCCGTTGCCGGGTCGGGATCGGCCAGTGCCCCGGCGCCGACGCGGTCGGCTACGTGCTGGGCAGGCCGAGTCCGGAAGAACGGCCGCTGCTGAACCAGGCGATTCTCAAGAGCCGCGACGCCGTGATGCACTGGCTGCGGTTCGGCTTGGACAAAACGATGAATGAGTTCAACAGGGTGCAGGAACAATGACCGTCGCGTGTCGCTGTCCTCTGTTGGTTTGAGCGTTGATGTGGGAAGGTTATTCACAATCGGGAGGTCATAGGTTCACAAATGGCTGCAAAGCGATTATATGAAGGGATGTTTCTGGTGGATTCGGCTCTGGCGACCGCCGACTGGGACGGCACGCTGGCCATGATCGAAAACATCCTCAAGCGAGCGGACGCCGAAGTGGTCGCGATCCGCAAATGGGGTGAGCGCAAGCTCGCCTACGACATCGAGCACAAGCAGCGCGGGACGTACATCCTGGCGTACTTCAAGGTGGACGGTCGCCGGGTTTCGGGGATCGAAAAGGACGTCCAGTTGTCCGAGAAGGTGATGCGATGCCTGATCCTGACGACGGAGAAGCGACCGCCCGAGATGATCGATGCGGATATCAAGGGTCTGCCGAAGGACGATCTTCCAGGCGATGGGAGGCCGGAGCCTGAGGATCGCGAAGAGCGCCGGCCCCGCAGGTACAACGACGGACCGGCAATTCCGGCGTTCGATGAAATCCCCGAGGGGACGGAATAAGACGGACGATGCCTCGCTCGACAGGAGCGGCGCGACACTCTGGATAAGAGGCTCTGTGAACAGCCGGGTCTCTCGAATCTCGTCGCGCGGGTCGCATCGCGTGATCCGCACGACAAACGATGGATGACGATATGGCAAGTTTCAACAAGATACTCCTGATGGGAAATCTGACGCGTGATCCGCAGCTTTCCTACACGCCGAGCCAGACCGCGGTCGTGGATTTCGGCTTGGCAACGAACCGCAAGTGGAACGCCCAGGACGGGAGCCAGCGGGACGAGACCTGCTTCGTGGACTGCCGCGCGTTCGGCAAGATGGCGGAGAACATCAACAAGTTCTTCAAGAAGGGCAAGCCGATCTTCGTGGAAGGCCGGCTTTCGTTCGACCAGTGGACAGGCCAGGACGGCGTCAAACGCAGCAAACACCGGGTGACGGTGGAGAATTTCACCTTCCTGCCGGGCGCCGGCGGCGCCGCCGCCGATGCCGGCCAGGGCGGTTACGACGAAGCCGGACCGCCTGCACAAAGCCGGCAGGGTGGACCCGTGCCCGAGGACGAAATACCGTTTTGATCGTTGACTATGAGGTAAGATATGGCGATGCGACAGAGAACACAAAGAACGACAGGACCACAGAAGAACACGAGAAGACGAAGCGGATTTGCCGGCGCGCGCGAGCAGACGCAGTGCCGCTTCTGCCGGGGCGGAGTCAAATACATCGACTACAAGGACATCGATACCCTGCAGAAGCTGCTGACCAACCGCGGCAAGATCTATTCCCGCAAGCGAAGCGGCAACTGCGCCGGTTGCCAGCGCAAGGCAAAGCTGGCGATCAAGCGGGCCCGTTTCATGGCTCTGCTGCCGTACACGACGTGATCCAACTTACGGTTTCCAATTTACTATTTACGATTTGGGTTTCGATATGAAAGTATTGCTCTGTGAGGATATCAAGAAGCTGGGGTGGCTCGGCGATGTCGTCGACGTCAAGACGGGCTACGCCAGGAATTACCTGCTCCCTCAGGGCTTGGCGAAGGTCGCCACAGAGGGGAACATCCGCGCCATTGCCAAGGCGAAGGCCGAGCGAGCGGAACAACGGCTGAAGGAACGCAGGCGAATCGAGAAGGCGGTCGAGGCAGTCAACAGCGCTGAGGCGGTCCTGGCTGCGAAGGCGAACGAGCAGGGCGTCCTGTTCGGCTCCATCACCGAGGCCTTGATTGCCGCCAACCTGCGGTCCCAGGGTTTCGAGGTAGCCGACGAGATCGTCAAGCTGCCCGAGCACATCAAGCAACTCGGCACACACGAGGTAACTCTGCGGTTTGCGGAGGACCTGACTGCGACAGTTCGCGTGGTCGTGGTTGCCGAGCAGGCTGAAGACACATCGAAGGAAGAGACGCCGAAGCCGGAGCAACAGGCGCAGGAATAAGAAATCGGTACGACGGACAGAGGACGGAGAACACGAGCTTCTGCGTCCTCTGTCTTACGTCCCGATGCTTCGCGCCACACCGGGCGCTGGACGGCGCCATGTGGTTCGTGTTCACGTCGCTGCAGCACGGCGCATCTGCTGCAATGTTTTCCCGGAATCCGTTCTGGCGCAGTTGCTGCGCTGGACGGGATTTGCCCCCCCACTGTCCGAGACTTAAACCTTTTGTTCACATAGTTTTAAGTCCATCCTCCCGCGTCTTCACGTGTTCCGTGCCCGGTCTTGGCGAGTCCGGGAAAATCACTTAATTCAGGATTTTCCGAACTGGCGGATCGCTGCGACGTATCATACCTTGGTTTACGAGAAGAGAATTCGGGCGTCTTGCACTGCATCGCAGCGGCGCCCGAACGTATCTTGCAGAACGGAGATCTGACTGGTTCGTGCCCACGTTTGGCGCAGGGCACGGGAAATGAGGGAACGATCGAGACCGGACGCACGTTCAAAACCACTTGCCAAACCCTACCCTTGGATTCGGCTTGCATTCCCAAAACATGCCTCTCTCCTTGAGACGGCTGCCGCGGGCCTTTGGCCTGCGGAATGGCACAGCCATCCACAGGGCCTCCAACCAAAAGGCTGCAGGTTGCACAGGCTTGCAGCCTTTTATGTTGCGCCGAACAGGTCTTCCCAGCCAATTGCGAGGATTACGCGTCCACCGTTGCGGCGAAGTCCTCGACGAACTTGGCGCACTGGGCCACGTCCTCGACCAATTGCGGCGACAGATGCTCGTACTCGATCGTCGCTAAACCGCGGAACTTCAGCCCCTGCAATGTCTTAAGAACCTGTGTGTAGTTGGCCTTGCCCTCGCCCAGCGGCACATCGCGCGCTTCGTTCTTGCCCATCTCGGCAACGTCCTTCAGGTGCACGCTGACAATGCGGCCCTGGAGCTTCTTGAGACACTCGGACGGGTCCAGGCCGGTGCGAACGTAATGGCCGGTGTCCGGGCAGGCGCCGATGGCCTTGCTGCGGCCCTCGCAGACCTTCAGGACGTTCTCCGGCCGCCAGTACTTTGACCCCGCCACTTCCGAGTGATTATGGATCGCGAGATTGATCTTGTACTCCCGACACAGGTCGTCCAGGGTCTCGAAAACCTGCGCGGGCGGCTCAGCCACGAGCGTCTCGACGCCCATCTCCTTGGCGAAGTCGAACACCTTGCGGAACGCGCTGGTATCGGCTTCGAGCGGCGCGTAGTAGCTTGCCATGAGCAAGCCGCGATCTTCCATCCGCTGCTTCATCTCGCGGCGCTGCGCCGGCGCCAGCGCCTCGCTCGTTTTGAGATCCGGCTGATCCTTGCTCAGCGGCAGGAAGAACGCCGGCTCGACGCAGCGGATGCCCAGATCCGCAATCACGTCCATCGCCTCGTAGAAGCTCCGGTCGCGGAACGTATAGAGCCCACACGACAGCCGCCACCCGATCTTCTCCGCACGCGGCGTGCTGAGCTTGACCTTCTGCGACCGTCTGGATGCGCCACCGGCGGCCGCCGGCAGGACGGCTCCCGCAGAGCAGACGCTCGCAGCCACCAAAAACTCGCGACGACTCAGTTGATTCGCTCTCATGGAACCACCTCCTGATGGCTCGCCCAGTCCGTAAAAGAGACCCAAAGCCGACAGGCGTGAATCGGCAGAGGGCACCGACCGTAGGTCTTTCCGTGTCTCAGAGGGAGAATCGTCCTCTGTTGCATTGCCACATTATGGGGCTGGCGGTGCAGGAACGCAACCGGGAACCGGGCAGCAAACCAGGAAACCGTGCGAAAGCCGGCAGTCACCGCATTCGCGGGCGCGCAAGAGGCGAGAACGTCCTCCTGATTCCAGGCCTGGACCGTGCCGTCACGCGATCGTCCCCTGTCCCGTGGCTATCCCACCAGAAAAAGCGGGCGGATATGGCGCTCGTAGAGGTTGGCCGTGACATTTTCAGCAATCGTGGGTTCGTATCGGTCCAGGGCGGCCAGGAAACGCGGGCCCAGCTCCGCGGCAACCCTGTAACCCACGTGCAGGAGCTGACGGAGGTTGGAATTGTACGCGGGACAGGCAGGGTCGTGACGCAAGGCGGCCGCGAATTCCTCGCCCGTCCATTTGCCGACCTCGGCGACGGTCGGGAGCTTCCTTCTGTCGATATCGACCACCGTCGCGTAGGGACCGCACAGTTCGTCGATGCGGGCGAACGACTGGCCGTAGATGTCTCTGGCGATGGCGAGACCGTCGCCGCCGGCCAAGGCCAGGCCGATCAGTTCTTCCAGCCAGGTCGTGCCCGCGGTCTTAACGTGCAGGCCGGCGTCGAACCTGCGAATCCCGGCGGCGATGGCGCCGTAGATGGAGAACTTGTCGCTGCCTGAGTGAATGCTGAGCTTGAGCGTGCGCGGCAGGGGGAATCGCTCGACCGCGAAGCGGATCACCGCAAGGTCTCTCTCGAATTCGACGGCGAATTGCGCTGCGTCGCCCTTGTAGTCCACACCCTTGTTGAAGCGACCGCCGAACTTCGGCGCGATCGTCTCGGCGGGGATTCCCTCGTCGGCAATCGCAGCCAGGATCACCAACAGCTCGACCGGCGTCTGCGGCGCATCCGTCTCGTCCATCGAGACTTCCGTGATGAACCGGCCCGGCCCTTTCCGGGCCTCGACGTGACGGAAGATCTCGCCCGCCTGCCGGACAGCGGCGAGGTACGTGCCCGCGATGTCCCGCAGCCGGGATTCATCCAGCTCGACGGGTTCGCGGATTCCGTCGATCCGGTGCGACCCGACGAGGCCTCGCCAGCCTTCGACGAACGAGTCGATATCGGCCGAGCGCACCCGCTTGCCTGTGAACTCCGCGACGTCGATCGTGAAGAAGTCGCTCGTCTCAATGAACGCCTCGACGTTGTCCAGGCCGATATGGTCGGCGTCGACAAAATACGCGCCGCCCCACCCGGCAGCTTGGACCGCGGCGTCCGCCTCGTGCCGCACGTCGGCGGGCTTCGTGCCGATGATCCCGTGCTCGCGATTCGATTTGTTCCAGACGGGAACGATATCCACGCCCCGCCGCTTCGCTTCGATCAGGGCCGCCAGTTGTGCCCGTCCCTGGCGGCCGAACCGGTCGCCGATTCCGAACGAGTATCTGCCGAGGTGCATCGGTTGTCTCCGTCGGTGTCCCCGGAAATGAAAAAACCCCGCAGCGCATCCATTCGCCACGGGGCAACGAAAAAGCAACATCAAGACACGTCACGTCTTCGGCGCGTCACCCGAGTGCCGCGGCCTCCCACGTCACGCAGGTTTTCATTTCGGCGCTGTCGTCATCGGCTCCGGCTGAACCGGCGCTTCGACCACGACGCCAAGCCGTCCCAACGCGCCAGCGACATCCGGCTGCCTCGGGTTCAACTCGAAGCTCCGCATCAGGTACTGCTTGGCCTGATCCCGATCGTTCCTGGTCAGGTAGTAGAAACCGATCTGCCTGTTGGCCTCGGTCGAGTCCGGGGCGGCATCCAGCGCCTGTCGGTAGCATCGCAGAGCGTAGGTGTCCAGTCCGGCCTGTTCGAATTCCCATCCCAGCCGGAGCATCTCACTGATCGAGCCGACGGTATCGCGAATGTAACCATTGGCGAACTGCTCGGCCTTGGCCGTCTCGCCGCGGTCGACGAACATCTTGATCTGGCTCGCCTGAGCAGCCCGGAACGCCGGGTCGAAACTGATTGCCCGACTGTAGTGGAAATCCGCCTTGAGCCAGTTCTGGGATTTGTGATACAACTGAGCCAACTCGTAGTGCGCCTGCGGATTCTCGTACTTCGCATCAAGTTCGCTGAGCAACTGCGCTTCGGTCCTGTCCGTCGCCACGGTCGACGACGTAGCGGTCGTGTTCACCGGCCGCGCCGTTTGCTCACATCCCCATACCGCAAACAAGGCAACGCCCAAAAGCACATGCAGCAGAGTTCTGGTTCCCACTGGCTTTGTGCTCCTTTGTCTGCCTGTCATGAAGGCCTCCCTAAAGTCCCACGGTTTGCATGCCGCAAACACATCTCCTTGGGACCGACGCGAGTATTCTGCCAACCCCGCGGCTGCAATGCAAGGAAAAAAACAAACGCAACGCAAAGAAACTTGCAGTTTTCTTGGACGCAGTGACACAGGGACATCTTGTATGCTCTTGTCCCGGCTGATGTAATAAACGCGCGGCCGGGGGCGACATCTATTTCGGACGATAACTCGAAAATCGTTCGATCGGGCGTCTGAGGAATGTCGCACGGGTTCACGCGACGGGAAACAAAGGAGAACACTGTTGGAGACACACGACTGGCAAGCCGTTGTCGAGGAGTACGGGCCGCTCGTCTGGCAGACCGCGTATCGGCTGCTGGGGAACCAGGCGGATGCAGGCGACGACCGAGTAGACGTCAGGCGAGTGCCCATCGGCAGAACGATCCGGCTTGCGTTGGCCGCCGCCGCACTGATCGCAATAGGCTGCGTGATTGGCAGGTTCTCCGGACCGGCGCCTATGAAAATGGATAAACTGCGCGACGCGTTGGCCCCATCGCTGGCGGCCTCCCTTGAGCCGGCCATCCGCGCCAAGTTGGTCGAGGACCTGCAGCACCGCTATCAACTCGCTCTGGCCGCGACTTATGTCAAGGTGAAAGAAGAACTTACCAAACAATATCGCGATGACATGAACCGCTACGCAGTCCAGACCCTTGCCGCCTCCAATGCCACGACGAACCGGCTTCTGACCGAGCTGATGGAGAGCATCGACAACGCCCAGGCTCAGGACCTCACTCGGATCGCGAGAGTGATCTCCCGGATCGAGCACAATCGCATTCAGGATAAGACCCAGTTCGCCGCCGGTCTGCAAACGCTGGCCAGCCGGACCGAGGAAACCCGCCAAGTCGTTCAACTGCTCGCCGATGGTCGTCCGGAAGATCTCGACGCGCGGCCCGACCAAGACATCGAAATCCCCAATGAAAGGATTGATCCATGACCCCTTCGCGTAAGACGAGTATCTGCTTGACGTTATTGATCGTGTCTGCGGTCGCTGCCGGGCCCAGTTCCGGCAGCTCGGCGCCTGCTGCCTCATCAATGCCAGCGACCTCAGCAAGCCTCTATGGCCGGTTTGGCGACAGCCTGTTCTTCCAGCCCGGACGTGGTCCTGTCGCTGGGCCGATGCTGGTGGTTCCCGACAAGGAGATGGACGCCGCGACGGTCGGACGGATCATCGAGGACCTCAGCATTATGGCACGCATCATCAAGAAGAATTTCGCAAATGTCATCGGTTTTGATGCTACGACGGGTCCGTACGGACGGACGCCTTTCACAAACCCCTATGCAGGACCTTCGCTTCTGTTCTCCTCCGGCGGCCAACCCAGGCCTCTGTACGTTGCCGGGTACGGCGCCCTGTTCTTCATCCAGGTCGATTTTCCGCTGGTGGGCGCCGAGCAGTCGACGACGACGGAGCAGAGCGAAACCGACGTTGTCTGGGCCGAAGCCAGGCAATCGCTGTCCGAACCTCAACCGAGCACCCGATACCGCCGGGGGGCGTTCAACGGCCCGCAGCCGTACAGCCGGGAGAGAGTTGATGCGCTCCAGAGCTCGCTGATCGCAACGATGAAGCACGCTGCGAATATCCGGGGCCTCGAACCCACCGAATGGCTGACGATCGCGGTGCAGGGGACCTCGTCACAGACCGACGGTTCAGCCTCTGCAGCAGGCGGCGGCACCGCGCTGACCTTGCGGGCCACGAAAGCCAATATCGATCTGTACGCCAAAGGCGAACTGGGCCAACCCGAGTTCGAGCAGCGGCTGCAAGTGGTTGGCGTCCCGACATCGTTGTTTGGTCAGCAGAACGCCCCACAAGCATCCTATCAGCCCGCGCCCGCGTTCCCGCAGGCATATGAGACAAACACCGATCTGGCGGCGTTGCTCAACGCCACCGGCGGCAGATCAAGCGGCTGGCCCTGGTTGGAACAAGACAGCCGGACTGTGTTCGTCGTGCCCAAGCCGGACCTGCCCTTGGACGCCCTCGCCGCGATCACCGAAGACATGACGGTGATGTGCCGGATTCTCGATAAGCTGATGCTGCAGGCCGCGCTGATCGTTCCTGCACCCGACACACTCGATCCATTCGGTCGTGCCACCGCCGACAGTTATATGCAACCACAGGGATTGTACCTCGACGGATATGGCGCGGTGTTCTTCGTCGAGGTCGAATTCCCCTTGGCGCCCGGGCCGCAGGGACAGGGACAACCCAAGACCGAACCATCCGCGGACACGCTCTGGTCGCAGACCGCCGATGAACTCAAGGGCGTCGCGCAGGACCAGGACACTGCTGTCGTCCAGGAATACGACGCCGAGAAGGTGGAGAACCTCAAGAAGGTCCTGGTCAAGTCGCTCCGCCACGCCGCCAATGTGCGCATGCCTGGAACACAGGAGCAAGTCACGGTGGTTGTCATGGCCAGGACCGGCGGCAACTCCACCGGCAGCGCTGCGAGGTTCAGGGTGGAACCCTCTGCGAGCGAGCGAGCGAACGTGCTGGTCTTTCGCACGGCCAAGACCGACGTGGACGCGTTCGCAAAGGGCACTCTGACCCTGGAGCAATTCACGGAGAAGGTCAGGATTCTGCCGTCGTGGACCAGAAGCCGTCAGCAAGCGGCGCCCTCGACAGGCCTCGCGTTGCCCAGCAGCGGATCATCGACCAACGTGCGGCGATAGTCCCTGGCGACTGCGTCCGCCTTGGCACGGGGGTTAACACACTTCGAAGAAACAGAAAAGGTCGGCTCGCATGGGGCCGACCTTCTCTTTTTTTTGTTCTATGATGCGCCGCCCGAGGGCGTTCACTTTACTACACGTCGAGGTTCTGGACTTCCAGCGCGTGGTCCTGGATGAACCGGCGGCGCTTGTCGACGTCGTCGCCCATCAGGATGGTGAAGAGCCGGTCCGCTTCGCCGGCGTCGTCCAGCCGGACGTTCAGCAGCGTGCGGGTATTCGGGTTCATCGTGGTTTCCCAGAGTTGCTCGGCGTTCATTTCACCCAAGCCTTTGAACCGTTTGATCTCAATGCCCGCCCCGCCAAGCTGGCGGATCGCCGGGCAGATATCGCCCAGAGACGGGATCTCGTGGCCATCTTCGCCATGGACCAGCGCAAACTTCGTGGGAATCGGCTCGCCGGAGACCGTCTTCTCCGCCTTCAGGAGGAAATCACGCAGGTCCACGCCGAACTCCGTATTGAGTTTGGTCGCGATCTGCTCAATCCTGATGACCTCGTGCAGCTCCTCTCCGACGGCTGAGGGCTCCGCTTGGCCGTCCGCCTTCTCGGCCTTCGCGCCACCATTGCCATTGCCGTTGCCGTTCTTGGTGCCGCCCAGCTCTTCGATACGCTTCTCGTAAAGAGCGAGATCGTAGAAGAACTCGGGCTTTTCCATATCCTCGCGGCGGATCAGATAGTGCGGCAACCGGCCGTTCTCGTAGTGCTCGGCGATGAAGTCCATAAAGGGTAGGCCGCGTCTACTGAGCACCGTGGCGGTCCGCTCGATATCCGATAGCGCCTTGACCAGTTCTTCGAGCTTGGCGCCGGTCACCTCGCGGTTGGCCTCAGAAGACTTTTTGCCCTTGGCCTTTTCGCCCGCGCTGTCACGAATGACAAGGTGGCTGCCCTCCAGACCGCGGGTAATCATCCGACGGCGCATCTCGTGCTCCGTCAACACGTACTCGGAGGTCTTTCTGCCCTTGATTTTGACTTCGTACAAGGGTGGCTGGGCAATGTACACCATGCGCTTGTCGAGCAGGACAGGCATCTGGCGGAACAGGAAGGTCAGCAGAAGCGTTCGAATATGCGCGCCGTCCACATCGGCATCGGTCATCAGAATGATCTTGCCGTAACGACACTTGTCCACGTCGAATTCGTCGGTGCCGATGCCGGTGCCGAATGCGCTGATGAGAGTCCGGATCTCTTCCTGGGCGAGCATCTTCTCGATGCGAGCCTTCTCGACGTTCAGAATCTTGCCGCGCAGCGGCAGGATGGCCTGGATGTTTCTGTCGCGTCCGCCCTTTGCGGAGCCGCCTGCAGAATCGCCCTCAACGATGAAGATCTCGGTTGCCATCCGCTCTTTGCTGGAGCAGTCCCAGAGCTTGCCGGGGAGGTTCGCGCTGCTGAGGGCGCCCTTGCGACGGGTCAGCTCGCGGGCCTTCCTCGCCGCTTCACGCGCAGCCGCGGCCTGAATCGCCTTGTTGAGAATTCGCTTGGACTCGGGCGGATGTTCCTCAAGAAAGTGCCCGAGCTGCTCGTTGACAACCGTTTCGACGAAGCTGCCAACTTCGGGGTTCGTCAGCCGGACCTTCGTCTGGGCCTCGAAATGCGGGTTGGGCAGCTTCACCGCGACCACCGCAGTGAGCCCTTCACGAAGGTCATCGCCCGTAGTGGCCTGCCCTTCCTTGATCAGGTTGTTGGCCTTGGCGTAGAAGTTCATCGTTCGCGTCAAGGCGGACCGGAACCCGGAAAGATGGGTCCCGCCGTCGATGTTGCGGATGTCGTTGGCGAAAACCAGGACGTTCTCGGTGTAGCCGTCGTTATACTGCATGGCCACTTCGCAGCTCATCTTCGACTCGGGATCATCCTTGGCCATGTAGATGACGCTGTCATGCAGGACGGTCTTGCCCTCGTTGAGATGCTTGATGAAGGCTTTGATGCCTTCTTCGAACTGAAACGTTTCCTTCTTGTCGGTCCTGTCGTCGCGAAACGTGATCTTCAGACCTGCGTTGAGGTAGGCCAGCTCGCGGATTCTCTTGAGCAAGGTGTCATAATTGAATTCGGCGTCTCCGAAGATCTCATCATCCGGCATGAACGTGACCTTCGTCCCGCGCTTGGTCGATGGGCCGATGAGTTGGACCGGGCCGGTCTTTTTGCCATGGCGACACTCAAAACGGTGTTGTGACCCATCGCGGAAGACATCCACTTGAAGCCATTCGCTCAGTGCGTTGACGACGCTGACACCGACGCCGTGGAGACCACCGGCAACCTTGTAACTGTCGGAATCGAACTTGCCGCCGGCGTGGAGTGTCGTGAGAACAACCTCCAAGGCGCTGACTTTGGCCTCTTTATGAATCTCGACCGGGATGCCCCGTCCGTTGTCTTCGACACTGCAACTTCCGTCGGGTTGAATCCGCACGGTGATCGTATCGCAGTACCCTGCGAGCGCTTCGTCGATGGAATTGTCCAGAACCTCGTAAACCAGGTGGTGCAGACCCGCTACGCCGCGGTCGCCAATGTACATGTCCGGGCGCTTCCGAACGGCCTCCAGACCACCGAGAATTTTGATATTGCTGGCATCGTATTTATGTGGCTCCATACCGGCCCCTAAACGTCAACTCGAACTAATTTGCACAACCCAACTGTCAGAATGACAAAGCTGGAACTCTGTATATTATCGGAAAAGGCCCCCTCTCGCCTGTAGAGTTCTCGAATCGGATCCGATGATCCCAGATGCGTCGTTCTCAACGCATCATGACCACATCGATCCGGCGGATCTTCGCAGACGGGCACATCCTCTGCAACTCCGGGAGCAGGACGGATTTACACATCTGCAGCTCGAAAAGATAGCTCGACCCATCGGCAAAAATCTTGAGGCATCCATGGCCCACCCCACCAATCCGACAATGCGCACGCAGCCCGCTCGGCACGAGATTCTCCCACGCCTGAGCCACTGAATCGTACCGGCTGTGCATCGGGGTGATTCGGTCCACAAAGCCGGTCAGCAATTCGCCGATCTTGCATGCATCGGACGTTCTTGCGTGGTCCATTTCTACACCCCATCTCCCTGTCGGGCCGTTCTGCACGTCCGTCGAGCCGTCAACTCAGGTTGATCGGCATCAAAACGTAGAGAAAATCGTTGCTGCTTCTAACCAGGCCGGGTCGGTCCGGCTGGCCCAATTCCATCTCAAACTCCGGCACATGAATCACACGCAACGCGTCGATCAAGAACTGCGGATTGAAACCAATATCCATCGGCTCGCCACTGTATTGAACAGGCATGCTCACTTCAGCGGCGCCGGCCTCGGGAGAACTACCAGAGAAGACCAGACTATCTGACTTCAACGAGAGTTTCACACCCTTCGAGTCCTCGCTCGTGAGCAATGAAGCCCGGCGTACGCCACTGAGCGCCGCTTCCGTCGAGAGCGTGATCTTCTTGTCGTAATCCGTGGGGATAATATCTTCGTATTTCGGGAAGTTGCCTTCCACAAGGTTTGAGCTAATCACCACATTAGCGCAACTCAGGAGCACCTGGTTGTCTACGAATTTCACGTTCACTACGTCCTTGTCCCGCTTGCCAAGCTTCTCGACGAGAGCCAACGTCTTCGCCGGAACAATGACCTTCAACTCGGAACTCTCCGAGGGCGCCTGCTGGAGATCCACCCGGCAACGGGCCAGACGGCGTCCGTCCGTAGCGACCAGCAGGAGCTTCTTGCCCTTGGGCTCCCACAGGACGCCGTTGATCGCATAGCGGCTGCTCTCCTTCGCTGTGGCAAAAAGGCACTGCTCGATTCCAGACTGAAGTTGCTCCAGTGCGATAACCATGTCCGCAGCGCCCGTCCCAAAAGACGGCACCTTCGGATACTGCTTCGGGTCCTGCCCGTAGACCGTGAAGTGGCTGTCCATCCCACGGATTTCACATGTGGTTTCGTTGGATTCAAGGACGAGGACATCCTCGACACTCTCGCGGACGATGGCTGTAAGGCGCTCGGCTTCGATTACGACCTCTCCCTCGGTTTCCACCTCCACTTCAGAGATGAGATAGTCAAGACCAAGTTCGAGGTTCGTCGCGCAGATGCGCATCTCCTTGCCGCTGACCGCGATCCGTA
>CAZDTD010000068.1:0-18933 GCA_964507995.1 uncultured Pirellulales bacterium
CTCCTCTGGTCGGCTTCCTTACGGGCGTGATGTTCGCGACGCTGTCCCTGTGGGTCACGTCGTTCGTCAAGACGATCAACCACTTCAATTTCTATCTGACCGGGATCATCTCGCCGATGTTCTTCTTCTCCGGCGTGGTCTTCCCGGTGAACGATCTGCCGAAGTATGTCCGGCCCGTCGCGGAGATCATGCCCTTGACGCACGCGGTGCGTTTGTCCCGCGCTGTGTGCGCCGGCGACTACACGCCCGTGCTGTGGGGCAGCGTGGTCTACATCGTTGTGTTCACGGCGATCTTCGGCGCGATGGCGATTCGACGGCTCAGGCGGCGCCTGATTACGTAGGCGATGGCGAACGGGGCAAGGCAACAGATATGGCGCAGATCATTCTGTCGGGCGAAGAACTGGTGTGTATTCTCGCCGCCAACGGGTTGATGCCCGATGAGGTGACGGATGTCACGGCCGAGGATGGCCAGATTCACGTTCGAGTCAGAACGCCTTGGCCGGTCTTCAAGTCGATTCGGGTAGGACTGCAGTTCGCCGGCTTCGAGCGGGGAGAGGCGATTCTGCAGGTCGTGACCAACCGGTTCATCGACCGGTTCGACTGGCTGGTGGACAAGATGCTGGCGTCGTTTCCGCTCGCCGACCACTGCGCCCGATGGAAATATCCCAGGCTCCGGCTCGACGTCAACACGCTCCTGCGCCGGCAGGTCCGAGGCATCCAGATCACGGACATCGTATTTGAGGAAGGCCACTATCGCATCACGACGGCACATACGACCGAGCCCCCGGCGCCGGGCAAGCACATTCCAAGCGAGCCGGATGCGTGGTCTTCCTGTCCGGATTTGGTATGATTCCGATGCGGGACCGCCCACCAAGTGAAGATCGCAAGGGTGGATGGTTGTCATCCACCCTTTGCGAGTCATTCGTTTGTTCGGTGGCGGGCGTTACAGCGACCTCGGGACGACGGTGATCGTGACGCTCGCGACTTTTACATTCACGGTGCCGCCGGGCTGGCTGGACAGATTGGGGTTCTTGAGTTTGGCGCAGACCTTGACGGTGCCGCCCGGAGGGTCGATGCCGGCGCTGCCCGAAATCCAGGAGGAATACGTGCCGGGGACGGCCCCGGTCGGCTCGATCGAGCAGCCCATCGCCAGTCTGGCGTTGCATCGGACCCGCAGGTTCGTGCATCCCTCATACGTGTTGATCGTGGTCTGCTGAAGTTTGATGAACGCGTCCTGGTTCTCGATCTGGATCCAGTAGCCGACGTCCATGATGACTGGAATCGTCGTGACTGCCTGGGGCACGAAGCTGCACGGCCAGTAATGGATTCTGATCTCTCCCGCCGGCGCGGCGGCCGCCCACAAGACAGCCAGCAGCCCCACAATAAGTAGACTCCTCTTTGACATAGGCACTCCTTTCCTGTTGCGGCTCCCGTCCGTTGGAAGCCGATTCTGGCCAAGCCGACCTTGGCCTTATCCCTGATGTCCTATCGGTCTCCGGTGGCATCGCGGTCGGCACGATTGACGATTCCGACGGTTTGTTTCGCCTTTTTGGCGAGGCGTATTGCTCTTGCGGCGGTTCACGAGTTTCATCGCCGTCTCAACGGCAAAACGGGTGGATCGACGGATCCTCCATGACCCATCGACCCACAATCACACGAGCGTATCGAGATGCAGAAAGCACTGGCTGCTTCAGGGGAATGAAAATCGCAGGTCGCAGTCGCAGGCAAGCACTGGCTCGTTGTGCTTGCGGCCTCTCCAATCGCGGGCTCGCAT
This sequence comes from uncultured Pirellulales bacterium, assembly GCA_964507995.1. Taxonomy (GTDB): domain Bacteria; phylum Planctomycetota; class Phycisphaerae; order Sedimentisphaerales; family Anaerobacaceae; genus PLanc-01. Next base: position 1,775 of record CAZDTD010000068.1, read on the forward strand.
GTCCCGGGGACACGCAGCGACGGGTCCAGGAACCCGACCGTGGGACATCCCTGGGTTTACTGGCATGGGCTCCGGCCCGGCCGCGCGTGCGACAAGACCGGAGCCAAAACATCCGGAACGGCTTCCATGCCGTCTGCCGGTTGTCTGCATAGACGTGGATCGTCCGATGACGGTTGTCCGTGGAAGGCGAGAAGCGGGCCGAGCCGCCAAACCACGCTGGAACAGCGCGGCGCGAAACAGCAGAAATAATCCCCCTGAACGCATCACTCCATGCCTCCTTGCCACGGCACTTACGCCCGAAACCTTGGGCAACCGTTCTTCGACGCATCACTCCAACGCGTCATCATCCTTGGGAAGCACACCAATCCTTGGTGGCTCTCGGCTGGCCCTCCTCCATTGAGGGACCGCCTTTGCATTGTGATTGTGGGGCGGTGGCCCGGTAATGTCAAGAGAAAAAACGGAAAAAGGGTAAAATTTTCGGACGTAGACTGTTAGGTCGAAACGAGACTCCGTTGCGCCGCGGGGTGGAACTCAGCGATTGTGGCTGCGTCGGTGGCCGTTTGATCGTTTCCTCGTTTGTGGCGGCTTCTTGGCATGCCCTTTGGAACGAATCTCCCGGATCTCGAACTGGCCTTTGGCCTTGCCCTTTGAGCGAACGGCCTGCTGGGGAGGGTTTTTGCTTTTCCTGATTACGACGAGGGCGTTGCGTGAAATCTCGACGGTCAACGGATCCGAATGAGAGGTCCCCTCGACGAGGGTTGCCTCGGCTCGCTTCCGCATTCTACCCCGCATTTTTCGCAGCCCGTAGGCGGCCGCGCTCTTGGTGCGGCGGGGCGTGTCGCCAAGGAGGGCTTCCCGCAGGATGTCGAGACCATCCTCCTGCATCCATGACAGATGAAACGCACCTTGTCGAACCGTTGAGATGTTCGAGTTGTACAGTTGCTCCCGCAACTGCTCGAGCAGTTCCAGCGCCGCTTCATCCTTCTCGCGACCAGACGGCTGTCTTTTCTCCAGTCTCATTTCGCCACCTCCCATGTGCCTCAATGACTACTATTCGTTTGTTGTGTGAGTCGCCGTGCGCATGTTTCTTCAGGGGCAGGAGAATCGTTCGGGGTGAGCGTGCAGAAACCCGGGCGTGCTCGAACGCCACCCAGTCTCCCAAGGCCAACAGATACAGGCCCGGGCCACACCCACTCCATGCCTGGATTTGAGCATCCTTGCCTGCCTCCAGTCAAAAGGCCGCACGCTGAACCTGCCCGCGTCAACTCCCTCGTCGACTGGGAGGCCGTATTCACCGTCCGTTTCTTCGCGTGGACTGTGAGTACGGTCATCGTCGTGTCTCGCAGCCATGTCCGGGCATCCGCTCAACCGTGCATGCCTACGTTCGGTTGTAGGTGCTGATCGGGAAGGACTCGCGAGTCGCTTCCACGACACCGCTGCAACGCATATTATTGTGTCAGCAGCACTTGAGGGTGTCAACTGATTTTTTGCCGCCGGTGCTGGGAGGGCCCACCGGAATTGCCTCCCGTCGTTGAGTTGGGGCGAAAAACCCATTTTCATGTAACAAAGCGATCTATCAAAGCGTCTGATACTTTTAGCCGCGGGGGATATGTTGTCTGGCATCGCGTCGGTATTCGTGTATGATGGGGTGCGACGGACGCAGCGGGCGCTGGCGTGATTTGCGTCGAACCCCATTCGCAGGGCGGATGATTCCTTGGCGTGGCGACTGGGCATGTGTCGATCGTTGTGATGATGAATAGAATGTAAGTGGCTGCGTTATCTGGATTTACAGGTGTGCAGCTTGGTGACTCTGAGGTTGCGGCATGGGGATAGACCCACAGGGTAGCATGGTGCGAAAGAAGAGGCTGGGGGAGTTGCTCTGCGAAAGGGCCTATCTGGACGAGGCCGATCTGGGCGTTGCCCTGGCCGAGCAGAAGGTCAAGCACAGGCAGTTGGGCCAGATCCTGCTGGAGCTCGGTTACGTGACGCAGATGCAATTGAACGAGGCGCTCGCGATTCAGGCGGGGATCGAGAAGATCGATCTGTCCACACTCTCCGTCGGAGGTGAGGTCATTGGTCTGGTGCCCGCCGAGCTGGTGAGCAAGTACAACATCCTGCCCCTTTGGCGGGAGAACGGGCGTCTGGCTGTTGCCATGACGGACCCGCTTCAGTTGCAGATCGCGGAAGATCTCCGGCTCGTGACGGGCTGCCTGATCCAGCGGTTCTACGCGGACCCGGTCCAGCTCGAGCGCGCCGTGCTGAAGTTCTATGGCAGCAACGTGGCTCGGATGCTGGACAACCTTGCGCCGGTAGAACAGCGGGCCGATGAGGATGACGTCGGCAATGGCGATTTCTCGCCGGCAAAGTTGCACGAATTGGCGAGAGAGCCTTCTCTCGTCAACCTCGTGAACCTGATCATCTATGAAGCGATCGAATCCCGCGCCAGCGACATCCACGTCGAGCCGTTCGACCGGGAGGTGAAGATCAAGTACCGGATCGACGGCCTGCTGGTGGAGAAGACGCCGTCCTCCAAGCGGCTGCACGCCGCGATCATCTCCCGCATCAAGATCATGGCCAATATGAACATCGCGGAGCGGTTCGTGCCCCAGGATGGGCACATCGAGTTCATGGGCAAGAAGGGCAAGATCGACATCCGCGTCTCCACGGTGCCCACCGTCTTCGGCGAAGCGATCGAGTTGCGGCTCCTGGACCGGTCGGCCTCGCTGATCAGCCTGCACGATCTGGGCATGAACGAAGCGACCCTGGAAGGCTTCTGCAAGTGTCTCAAGAAGACGCATGGGATTGTCCTGGTCACCGGCCCGACGGGCTCGGGCAAGACGACCACGCTCTATGCGGCGCTGAACCAGATCTATTCGCCCACGGTCAAGATGATCACGATCGAGGACCCGGTCGAATACCAGCTCGAAGGCATTAACCAGATGCCGGTGAACCCGAAGCGAGGACTGACGTTCGCCACCGGCCTGCGGCACATCCTCCGGCACGACCCGGACGTCATCATGGTGGGCGAAATCCGCGACCTGGAGACGGCCGAGATCGCCATCCGCGCGGCACTGACGGGCCACTTGGTCTTCTCGACCCTCCACACGAACGATGCCCCCGGTGCGGTGACCCGACTGATCGACATGGGGATCGAGCCGTTCCTGCTGGCCAGCTCGCTGGAGGGCATTCTCGCCCAGCGGCTCGTTCGCAAGATCTGTTCGAAGTGCAGGGAGCCGTACGAGCCGGACGAGACGCTTCTGAAGAGTCTCAACGGAGCGGTCAAGGGCGGTCCGGATGTGAAGTTCTATCACGGCGTTGGCTGCAATAACTGCAACCAGACCGGGATGACCGGACGTGTCGGGATCTTCGAACTGCTTCGCATCACCGGAAAGATCCGGGAATTGATTGCCTCGCGTCCCTCGGGCGAACAGATCATGAAGGAGGCTCCGGCCGACCACGTGAGCATGGTGCACGACGGGATTGCCAAAGTCCTGCAGGGGGTCACGACGCCGGAAGAGATCTTCCGCGTGGCCAAGACGATCGGCGAAGACGATTGATCTCGCCGGCCGCGTGGCGGCGCACCGTTGTCCGACAGAATACAGACGTCAATCGGGGTAGACCTTGGGCCAGTTTTCCTACAAAGCAGTGGATCGGGGCGGCGCTCACGTCGCCGGAGTCGTGGATGCGACGGATCGCAGAAACGCAGTGGCGGTGCTGGCGGATCGCGGACATTTCGTCATGGAACTGGTGGAAAAGGACCACGAACACGCCGCGGCGGCCGTCCAATCGCCGTTGGGCGGTTCTGAGCCACAGTCCCCGTCCGGGTTCATCGACTACCTTCACAACGGCCGCGTGTCGAGCCGGGACGTGCTGGCGATGACGACGCAGTTGAGCACCGCCGTGCGGGCCGGGCTGCCCCTGTTGAATTGCCTGGAGCTCATGCGCAAGCAGCAGCGAAAACCTGCGATGAAGCGGATGTTCGAGCACCTGACGAAGGCGGTCAGTAGCGGCAAGGCCCTCTCGGAGGCGCTGGCGGAGCACAAGGGGATCTTCAACCCGCTGTATCTGTCCATGATCCGCGTGGGCGAGACGGGAGGGATTCTCGAACAGACCAGCACGCAACTGGCGATGATCCTGAACCGTGAAGAGAAGATCAAATCCAACATGAAGACGGCTGCGGCGTATCCGATCTTCGTGCTGTGCCTGGGCATTGCGTCCGCCGTCCTGGTCGTGACGGTCATGCTGCCCAAGATCCTCGGGACGGTGGATATGGCTACGGCGGTGATGCCGCTGCCGACCCGCGTGCTCCTGGCGTCAAGTCACTTCCTGCGAAGCGTCTTCACCAGCGTCGGCGGCTGGATCTTCCTGGCCGTGGTGGTCGCGGGACTTGTCGCCCTGCGGAAGTGGACGAAGAACGCCGGCAGGGTGCGGTGGGACGCGTTCCGACTGAGGATCCCGGTTCTCGGACCGGTCCTGCGGACGATTGCGGTGGGACGGTTCGCCCGGACGCTCGGCGCCCTGACCAAGGGCGGCGTGACGATCCTGGAGTCGCTGGCCGTCGTGCGCGACACGCTGGGCAACGAGACGCTGGCCCGCTCGGTCGATGAGGTGGCCGAGAAGGTCAAACGCGGCGAATCTCTGGCCGATCCGCTGGAGCAGACGGGGTATTTTCCGCCTCTGCTCGTCCAGATCGTTGCGATCGGCGAGCAGACGGGCAAACTGGACGAACTGTTGTTGAACGCGGCGGATACCTTCGACGCGGATGCCGATGCGGCGATCGGGCGGTTCATGGCGATCTTCCCGGCCCTGCTGATCCTGCTTCTGGCTCTGGTCATCGGGTTTATCATTGCCGCAGCGCTGCTGCCCATCGTCATGATGTCGCTCAGCGCCGGGACGCTCTGACCGGTGGGCGTTTGCCGGATGGAACGCAAGGGACATGAGATGGTTGTAGTCAATACGAAAGGTGGTCGGATGAAGCATAGAAGACAACACCGAAAGGGCTTTACGCTGGTCGAATTGCTCGTCGTGGTCGGGATCATCACGATGCTGGCGGCCATGCTGGTGCCTCGCGTGTTCCGAGGGATGGGCAAGACGAAGGCGGATATCGCCCGCGCGAAGATGGCGATCATCGAGGACTCGCTCGCGCGGTTCCAGTACGACTGCGGCCGCCTGCCGGACGAGGGGGAGGGCGGTCTCGAAGCCCTGCTCGCGGCGCCGGCCGATCTGGAAGACAAGTGGAATGGTCCGTACCTCAAGAAGAGCCAGCTCCTCGACCCCTGGGGCAACGAGTACATGTACCTGTCCGAAGGACAGGTCAACGTCGGGAGTTTCGACCTCATCAGTCTCGGCGCCGACGGTCAGGAGAACGGCGAAGGCGAAAACGCGGACATCGTCAATGAGTGATTTCGACATGGGCGTGCGCGGGCAACGTTCATCGTTTTCGGCGGCATGGGGCTTTACCCTTACGGAGGTCCTGCTCGTTGTCGCTATCATCGCCATGCTGGGCGGTCTCGGCGGCGGGTATTACGTGCCCACGTACAAAAAACTGCTCGTAGAAAAGGCGGCCCGCCAGTTCCTGCTGATGGCCCGGTACGCAAGGATCATGGCCATCGAGCAGCAACGCCCGTACGAGCTTCTGATCGACCCGAACAATCAGGGGTTCTGCCTGGCTACGGCCCAGGCGGACCCCGAGACGGGCGAGTCGCGGAGGGCCGTAGTCCGCGACTACTTCTGCAAGCCCGTTGAGTTCGAGGGCGAAGTGGGGTTCGAGGACGTCCGGCTGGAAACCTACTTGGCGGCTTCCTCGGGCGAAATGGATTCGGAGCAGAAGATTCTGTTTCTGCCGAACGGCTCCGCCGAATCGGCTGTCGTCCAGATCGGCGACGGCAAGACGCACTACTCGATTGCGATAGTCGCCGGGACGGGCAAGGCGAACCTCTACCCGGGTCTGACGACGGACATCAGGACGGCAAGTATCGACTTGGACGTGCAGGAATGAGAAGAATGGAGTATGAAGTGCAAAGTATGAAGTTTGAAGTGGCTGGACGCCGCATGGAACGTGGCGACTCCGTCCTGCCGACTCCCCACTTCAAACTCGGCTTCAACCTCGTCGAAACCCTGGCGGCCACGATGATCCTCTCGGGGGCCGTGCTGACGCTTGGTGCGATCAGCACGAACGCCTTGACGAACACGCGTCTGCACAGGCACTACGAGCAGGCGGCCGCCGTGATCGATCTGCAACTGAGCCTGATCGACTTCGTGGGAATTGAAGAATTCATCGAAGCCGGCCAGGTGGAAGGCATCAACGACCAGTTCGAACCCGGCTACCAATGGGCAGTGACGACCGAGTACACGGGCACGGACAGCCTGTACATCGTGAAAATTACGGCGACCTGGCTGGAAGGGAAACGGCCGTACAGCGTGACGGCGCAGACGATGTTGAACGGCGTCTCGACGGTTTCCAGCACGGGCGCCGACACAGGGGAATCGCAGACCGAATGACAACGACGCGGCACAATGGGTTCACGCTCGCAGAGGTTCTGGTGGCTTCGACCATCAGCAGCTTCATTGCGATCGTTGCGGTCGGCTCGTTGAATGCCGTCTCGCACACGGCCCAGACCGTGAGCCGGGCCAGCGAGGTGAACGCCGAGATCCGGTTTGCCGCGAGGATGCTTGCCGGAGATCTGGCCAACCTGTATCGGGACTCGAATCCGGAGAACGTCAAGCTGATCGGGGCCTCGCAGGGCTCCGAGACGACCGGGCCGCCGTTCCTGGCTTTCTACACGGTGTCCCGGGCCAAGGCGCGGGTCGATCAGCCGGAAGGCGATGTCTACGAAGTCGAGTACGTCCTGGCGAGCCGGGAGGGAGACCCGCAGGATGTTTCGAGCGGATCGGAGGAGCCGCTGGTGCTCTTCCGGCGGGTGTGGCCCAATCCGGACAAGGAAAGAGAGCCCCGCGGCGTCCTGACGCCCATCGCCGACAATATCGCGGTCTTCTACATTCGGTTCTCCGACGGCCAGGAATGGACGGGCCAGTGGACCGAGGACCTGCGGACTTTGCCCAAATTGATCGAGGTGACGCTGGGCACGGCGACCCCGGAAAAGGGCGATCCGGTCCTCGAAACGTTCACGGTCACGTTCCCCCGCATGGCCGAGCCCTCGACAGGGGCCTCGCAGCCGGGCGAGTCGTCTGAAGGCCGCGAGGAACGGGAGGAATCGACCGGACAATCGCCGCAGGGGCAGGAAAGCTCCGACGGCAGTCGGACCGAAGGCAACCGCGGAGGGAGGGGACGGTAGCCATGAAACGGGCGAAAAACAAACGGGCTCTGGTCCTGGTCGCGGTGCTCTGGATGGTCGCCGTGATGACGGCCATCGTCGCGGTGGTCGGGCAGACGAGCCGGCTGAATCTGAAGATGGCGATGGCGGCCACGGACGAAGTCCGCTGCAAGTGGGCCTGCCGCGCGGGCACGGAAAACGCGATCGCGGTTCTCAACGAGGACCTCAAGGATAGCGATAGCCTCTCGGATCTGTGGAGTGACAACGACGAGGACTTCAACGACGTCGCGATGGAGCGATGCCGGTACAGCGTGCGGGTGATCGACGAGGCGGGCAAGCTGAACATCAATACGGTCACGAAGGATCAGCTCATGGCCTTGCCGTACATGGAGGAGGAGATCGCGGAGGCTATTCTCGACTGGCGTGACAACGACGACGAGCCGCAGGGCCAGGACGCGGAAACGGGGTACTACGAGAACCTGCCCATTCCGTACAAGATCCGCAACGGCCCATTCAAGACAGTCCGGGAACTGCTTGCGGTCAAAGGGGTGGCCGCGGAATACCTGTACGGCGAGGACACCAACCTCAACGGCCTGCTCGACTCGAACGAGAAAGACGGCGATCTGACTCCTCCCCCCGACAACGGCGACGACCACCTCGACCCAGGCTGGATCGCCTCGTTGACCTGCTACTCGTATGAGAACAACGTCGACGCCGACGGCAACCGGCGGGTGAACATCAACCAGGTGAACCAGCAGCAGCTTCAGGACCAGCTTGGCGTCAAGGCCTCGCAGGCCAAGTGGATCGTCGACAACCGCGGCCAGGGATTCAAGAGCATCGCCGACCTGATCAACGACAACAGCCCGAAGACCTCGTCGGACGGCTCGAGCGGCAACCAGGACCAGGCCGAGCAGATCGACCTGGAGACATTCCGCCGGATCGCGGATCGCATCACGATCTCCGGGGAGAACAAGATTCCCGGCAAGATCAACATCAACACGGCGGATCGGCAAACGCTGGCGGCGCTGTTCGGCGGGGGCGATCAGGCCGAGCAAATCGCGCTGTCCATCATCGCGGATCGAGCAAACCTGTTGTATGGGTTCACGAGCGTCGCCGATTTGCTGAACCAGCAGTCGGTGAGCATGGAGCGATTCAAGGCCGTCGCCGATATGGTCACCGTTCGTTCGGACGTGTTCATGGTCCAGTGTCTGGCGATGGCCGACGTCAGCGGGGCGACTTTTCGGACGGAGTGCGTCGTGGACCGCAGCGCGTCGCCGGCTACGATTCTGTATTGGTATCAGGGAGCAAACTACTGATGAGCAAGGGCGAAAGAATCCCCCATTCGGTGATTGCCGTCGCCAGGGAAGACGCACGATTCAAGGCGATCGAGATGCGCCGGCTGGATCACCGCATGGAGGTTTTGTGGACGAAGAGCCTGCCCGTCGAGAATCAGACGTGGAGCGGCTTTGCGACCGAGTGTGGCCTGGCGTCGAGTGCGGACCGGCGAGACAAGACGTCGCGGAAGCACGCGCCGACGGTGGTCGGACTCGATCTGACCGGCGTGGCGTTCTACCGGATCAATACGCCGACAGTGGCCGAGCACGAGACGGCAGCCATCGTGAGAATGCAGGCCGAGTCGCTGCTGCCGTTGCCGCCGGAACAGATCGAGGTTGCCTGGCGGACCAGCCCGTCGAACAACGGGAACATGGCAATCACGATCGCGGCCGCCCGGAAGGAGCATCTCCACAAGTTTGTGGACAGCGTGCGGGATTTCCAGCCTCGCCACATTTTTCTGTCCTGTGAAGGGACGGCCAAGGCCTGGCAGGGGTTCTTCGCCGAGCGTCAGCAGGATACGTTTCTCGTGAGCATTGGCGTCGAGAACACCCAAGCGTGCCTGGTACAAGACGGCGTGGTCACGCGGGCCGGCGTGCTGGACGTGGGAATGGCCGGCCTGGCGTCGGCTGATGACGAAAAAGGCGGCTCACCGCCCAGTATCGTTATGGAGCGTTTTGCCCACGACCTGCGGATCGTGTTGTCGTCCTTCGGGAGGGACGATACGGATTCTCGGCCAGTCTTCGTCCTCTCCGACGGCGGCGAGGCCATCCGGCGGATCGTCGAGCGGTTGAACGTTGCCGGCCTGCCCGCCAAAGTCAGCGAGCCGAACGTCCAGCATCTCAAGACGCCGACCGGCTTCGGGGCGAAGGATGCCTATGAGTACCGCACGCCGCTGGGCCTGGCCATGATCGCCCTGGAGAAACCCTCTGCGACGTTGAGTCTCTTCGACCGTGTCCTGGAAGAACGGGAACAGCAGAAGGCCGCGTCCGCCTGGCGGTCCGTGGCACTGGCGGCGGTGGCCGCCGCGGCGATGCTGGTTGCTCTGCTCGTGACGATTTACCTCACCGACGTCGCCAGCGCCAAGCGATGGCAGGAACTGGTGCAGCAACCCGATTTCCAGGCGACCCTGCAGCAGCAGGCGTTGGTCAAGATGGTGGCCCGGCACAGGCCGGACATCCTGGAGATACTGACCGAGATCAACGCCGGGCAGAATGAAGGGATCGTGTTGGACACGTTCCACTTCAAAAAGGGTCAGGCGGTTTCTTTGACCGGCCAGGCGGGCAATATGGAGCAGATGTGGAAATTTCAGGCGAACCTGCGGGAACACAAGGAGATCAAGGACGCTGAGATCGCGAACGCGACGCCCGACTCCAAGACCAACAAGATCAAGTTCACGATCACGCTGGACTACAAGGAGTTCACGAAAAAGGGGGCGGCCCTGTAGCCGTTTTCGGATGGAAGATCGATGGCAAAAAAGCTGAAGACACGAGAAAAACGCATCCTCCTGCTTGGAGCGGCCTCGGCTGTGGTCATACTCGTCCTCACATATGGTTCCAGCGGGTATGATCGCTGGAGCGAAGCGAGGGCGACGCTTGCCTTGGCCAAGCGGAAGATCGCCGACGTCGAGACGGACAAGAGCCGGCAGGCCGCTCTGGCGGCCCTGGTGCCTGTGTGCGAGACGCCCGAGGTGGAGGACAAGCAGAAGTTCCTCTTGCGGGACCGGCTGCACGAGCAGTTGAAGAAGGCCGGCATCAACACGGAACCCCTGCAGTTTCTGCCGGTGAGAAAGCCGAAGGGCCTTTCGTACAAGGTGCTCAAAATCAAGTGCAAGGGCAAGTGCAAGCTGGACCAGTTGCTCGACTTTCTGGCGAACCTGAACGAGAACCCGTACCTCGTCGGTGTGGAGGAGCTGCGAATCCAGTGCGATACGAAGGAGCCGCCGGAGAGGAGGAAAGACAAGGAAATCCAGATCGATCTGACCGTGAGCACGTTCGTCAAGTGACATGATAGGGTGTATGGGACAAGCCGATTCATTGGGGCAAGCAGGTGAAAACAGCCGATATCCATCGAGATGAACGGGTGCCGTTGCTCTTGGCGGCGGTGGCGGTATTGCTTGGCGTCTCGGCCTTTGCCAAGGTGGCCGGTTTCTACGTCGAACGAGAGCGGATGCAGGGGCTGGCTGGCCTGGGCCAGGCCCGGCACGACCCCAATGGCGTGAAAGACTGCCTGAGCCAGGCGAAAAAGACGGCCGACGCGATCAAGCAGAACAACCTGTTTGTCAAGGAGCCGCCCAAAGAGCACCCGATCAAACAGGTGGATGGAATCCTCGGCAACGAGGCGTTCATCGGCGACAAGTGGTACAAGGCCGGCGACAAGGTGGGCGACGCCAGGATCGTGGAGATCACGTCGACCTATGTGAGGGTCGAGTGGGACGGCAAGGAGCAGAACTTCGCTCCAATCGGGGCGACGGCTTCCGAGCCTTCCTCGCCGCCTGTGGTCAAGGAGGTCAAGAACGAGGTGAAGCCCGAGGAGCCGAAACCCGCGGCGACGGCAGAGGCTGCGAAGGTCGAGGCCCCCCAGCCCGTTGAAGAAGACGATTCTCTCGGCTGGCTGGGCGTCAAGCTGTCGCCCCGGTTGAGGGCTGTGCTGCTGCAGAAATGGAACAGTACGTCGGATGAAGAGAAGGCGAAGGCAAAGGAAGAATGGGACAAGATGTCCGATGGCGACAAGCAGCGGGCGGTCGACCAGATGGAGCAACATGTAGATGACATTCGATGAGCGACATCCCGACAAGACCGAATTCTACACGCGGGGACTGCTGGCCGCGACGGCGCTGCTGGGGGCCTTGATTCTCCTGCGGATCGCCGGATATGTCACGGCGTCCACGGAGGCCCGGGTGCTGTCGGCCAGGGTGGACCCGAACGGGCAGCATGCAGACGACGTCGGCAAGCTGCTCGCTCCTGCGAAGACCCGGGCGGACGAGTTGAAGAAAAAGAACCTGTTCGTCATGACGCCGCCGAAAGAGCACCCGGTCCGCGAGGTGCTCGGCATCCTGGGCGACGAAGCACTGATCAACGGCGAATGGCACAAGGTCGGCGACAACATTGGCGATGCGAAGATCCTCGCCATCGATGCGACGAAGGTGCGGATCGCCTGGGAGGGCCAGGAGAAGGAATTTTCGCCCGTCGAGTCGAGCGGCGGCGGGGAGGAACCGTCGGGCCGCCGCGGGCCGCCTCGATCCGGCGGGAGGTCGGGACCTGGGGACCGGCCTTCGACGGTCGTGACCAGCTCTCGCAGTGGAACCGTCGGGCAGGGGGGAATGGGGCTGTCGTCCGAGGAGAGAGAAAAGATGCGTGAGCGGTTTCGGAATATGAGCCCGGAGGAAAGACAACGGGCCAGGGAAGAAATGCGTCAGAGATTTGGGGCCGGACCCCGATAGGTGTCGTTCTGAAAGGTTGGTTTGAATGAAGTCGTCGAATACGGTTGTCACGATTGTTGTCGTCGCAGCGGTGCTGGTTGCCGCGTATGCGTTGGGTTTGTTGATTCATCAGGCCAGGGTGGGGGATTCCTCATCTTCTGCGACTTCTCCCGCAGAGGTTAATGAGGCTCGCCTCCGGGAAAGCACGGCCGATCTGTCACACGAACCGGGAGCCGGACGGATCCAAGACACGCAGGAGGCGAGGGCCCAGCTCAAGGAACAGCGTGCCCAGACCCTGGAGAAGATGGAAACGGCGACGGAAGAAGAGAAAGCCGAGGTCCGTGAGCAGGTTCGCGACCGTCTGAGCCCCCAGTCGAGTCGAAAGATGCCGCGCAGGTTGGCGACGAGACGAACGGGAATTGCCGATGGCCCCGTGGCGCCGGACCCCAACGCGTCTCAGAGCGGAAAAAAGACCGAGTCGGAACCAAACGGAGCCGGGGAGAGTTGATTGCCGGATCTCAAGCCAATATGCAAGTGAAGTGAGGTGACAAATTGGAACGGTCAAAGATAATCCTGTGGAGCTTGGTTCTCGTTGCGGCCGGTGCGATCATCTGGTGGGTTGGTTTCCATACGCCGGCTCTGGAGCTGCCCGGCGTCGAACGGAGTGCGGATGCTCAATCGGATCGGGTGGTCGCCGGTCCGAATGAGCCGAATGGTGTGCTGGACGCCGGAAAGACCGAGCCGAATTCGCCGTCGGGCGGCAAGACGCCGGAGGACGCGAACAACCCTGCGGCCAAGGATCCGAATCAGTCGGACGCCAAGGGCGACGCCGACCAGGCCGGGGAGCCCAATAAGCCGGGTGGGGAAAAGCCGTCGGAGACGGAGTCCGCCAAACCCAAGATTCCGGAAGATCCCAACGATCCACTGGAGGCCGTCAACCTCAAAGACGTCGAGATGAAGAACATCGTCGAGAAGATCGCCCAGTGGACCGGAAAGGTCGTGATTCCGAACGACGAGGCCATGAAGCAGAAGATCACCATCTACGCGCCGGACAAACTACCGCGGAGCAAGGCCCTGCAGAAGATCTACAGCGCGTTGCGGATGAAGGGGTTCACGCCGGAAGAGGTGGACGACACGATCTTCCTCAAACCGCTGAGCGAAGCCAAGCTCGGCGTCCACCCGATCGTGCCGCCGGATCAGCCGTTGGCGGCCTTCGAGAACCCAGATCAGATCGTTCAGAAACTCTTCAAGCTGGCCAATTACCCGCCTGCCCAGATGGCTGAGATCGTCCGGCCGCTTGTGAGCGAGTACGGGCACGTCGGCGCCGACGAGACGACCGGGACCCTGCTGGTGATTGACACGGTCGCAAGTCTGATGCGCGTTGAGAACATCATTGCACAGTTCGACATTCCGGACGTGGGCAACAAGATGATCACCGAGATCTTCGAAATTCGCAGCGGTGATCCTACGGAAATGGTTCAACTATTGCGTCTGCTCCTCGGTGGTTCGCCGGACGGCCGCAGAGGCTCGCAACTCCGGAGCAGCGGGGCCTCGTCCCGACCGCCCAGCCAGTCGTCCGGCGGCAGCGGCAAGTCCGCAACGTCCGTTGTGATTGCGGCGGGCGACGCGCCGATCATCCTTGTCCCTGAGCCCAAGCGCAAGTGGATTATTGCCCGGAGTTCGGCGGAGAACATCAAGCAAATCGGCGAATGGATCGAGAAGATGGACCGCGAGCAGCCGATTGCCCCGGAATACGAGACGGTCTCGATCGTGTACGCCGATGTGGACGAAGTCGCCCGCCGGATTCAGCAATCCCTGACGGACATGCCCGGGACGGAATTGCGGCCGAACGTGCTGGTCCAGGCGCTGTCACAGACGCGGCAGATCATGATCTTCGGCCGGGCCGACTTGCGGGAGATGGTCAAGAAGCTCATCGCCGAGGTGGACGTGATGCCCGGGCAGTTCCTGACGGAAGTCTTCGAGCTCGAACACGCCGATCCCGACCAGATCAAGACGAATCTCGAAGGACTGTATGAATCGCAGTCGGGCAGCTCGTACAGCTATGGGTATCGCAGCTCCCGCTATCGCAACATTCAACCCAGCGAGACTGTGAAGGTCATCTCGTACCCGTCGATGGGCCAGGTCACGGTCATCGCGTCGGCGGAGAATATGGAGAAGATCCGCAAACAGATCAAGGAATGGGACGTGCCGCTGGACGTCGAGGCGGTCAAGCCGAGGATCATCGAGTTGGAGAACTCGGACCCGGTCCAGATGGCCACTCTGTTGCGCAAGCTCTTCTCGGAAGAAAACGATTCCACTCGTTCGCTCTTCCGCATCCTCTTCGACGACGACATGGATCAGAAACAGAAAATTGTCGGCCCTCTGTATGGGCAGTTGACGTTCGAAGATGTCCCTGGGACCAAGAAGATCATTGTGATCAGCAAGATCCCGCAGGCGTACGCCGTCATCGAGGAACTGATCCGCGACCTGGATCGGCAGGAGATGGCGGAGATCCCTCATGTGGTTCAGATCAAGTACGCCGACACAGAGGACCTGTGCGAGCGGCTCAATGCCACGTTCAACGAGGCAGGCACGAACGCGAGGATTCGGCGGACCACGCGGGGCTTGGGCGATTACTCCATGAACGCCGCCGAAGGTTCGCAGAATCAGGGCAACGCGAGGAACAACAACCAGGGCAACAACAACCAGCGCAACGATGAATATACCCCGCCGTGGTCCAGCGGCGGTGGCGGCATGAGACGGGGCACCGAGGCAGAGCCGATCAGCAACGTGATCGGGCGCGTCCGTTTCATCCCCGACCCGCGGAGCAAGTCCATTCTGGTGCTGGCGCCCCCCGAGTTCCAGAGCAGCATCGAGGAGACGATCCGGAACCTGGATGTGCCGGGCAAACAGGTCCTGGTGAAGGCGGTCGTGGTCGAGGTGGACCATCAGGATCTTACTTCATTGGGCGTTCAGTTGTCGTCGAACCCGGCGGAGACGTTCTCGGTCGGCGAGAACTCAATGACCGCTCTGGGGGAACTGGCCTATCTGGAGGAGCGCGGCTCGGCGACCCTTTCGGTGAACACCAGTATCACGGCCTTGTTGGACTTCCTGGTGAAAAAGGTCGATGCCCAGATCCTCAACCAGCAGTCGTTGTGGACCGAAGACAACGAAGAGGCGAGCTTCTTCAAGGGCCAGATGGTGGCGTTCCAGACGAGCGCCTCGACGTCGGAAACGGGCGGGCGGGTCACGCAGAGTTTCGAATACGAACAGGTCGGCATGACGCTCGCCGTGCGTCCGAGCATTACGCCGGAGAAAAACGTCGACATGAACGTCACCGTGCTGCTGTCCGACCTAACGGGCGATTCGATCAACGGACAGCCCGTGCGGCGTCTCATGAACAGCACGACGAACATGATCGTCGAGAACGGCCAGACCCTGATGCTCGGCGGCATTCTGTTCCAGACGGACAGCAAGGTCGTGAGGAAAGTTCCGCTCTTCGGCGATCTGCCTCTCGTGGGCGGACTGTTCCGGCACAACGATGTCACCAAGATGAACAACGAGCTGATCGTGTTCATTACGCCGTACGTGATGGACGAGGAACCGTCTGCGGAGGCTGACGCCCAGATCGAAGAGCCCAAGAAGAAGCTCGAAACGATCCAGGGCGAGCTGGACCAGATGGCCGAGGAACTGGAGCAGAACTTGGAGAAGCCGTAACGCGACTTCGGAAGGCACCCTGTGCGGCTCCGACTCTGTCGTCCTGAGGCGGAGCCGGAGGATCTGGGCACAGACGGAGAGATTTCTCTCGTTCCCTGCCCGGGTCCTTCACTGCGCTCCGTTCAGGACGACAGACACCTTGTTCAGACTGATCATGGCTGGTATAGACAGAAAGTCCGCCGGGTGCCATGCTTACGCTTGCGTAAGCATGGTTTTCAGGAAACGGACAAGGCCTTGGACGATGGACAAGACATGTCCACGCTCGCGTGGACATGGCACCCAGATATTGCGTGACGCACGTCGCTACTTGCGCGGGATGATTGCCTCTCGTCCGCCCATGTAGGGCCTCAGCGCCTCGGGGATCGTGATCGAGCCATCGGCGTTCTGGTGCATCTCCATCAGCGGGATCAGCACGCGAGGCGACGCGATCACCGTGTTGTTCAGCGTGTGGCAGTAGAGGTTCTTCTTGGCCGCCGAGTCCTTGTACCGGAGGTTCATCCGCCGGGCCTGGAACTCGTGGAATTTGCTGGCGCTGTGCGTCTCGGAGTAACTCTTTCTCGACGGCATCCAGGCTTCGATGTCGTATTTCTTGGCCTGACCGCGGCCGAGGTCGCCTGTGCAGACGACGACGACCCGGTAGGGCAGCCCGAGGGCCTTCAGAATGCCCTCGGAGTTGGCCAGGATCTCCGCGTGGTACTTGTTGCTCTCCTCGACGTCGTTGCGGCAGACGATGACCTGTTCGACCTTGTCGAACTGGTGGATTCGGTAGAGTCCGTAGGTGTCCTTGCCCGCGGCGCCGGCCTCCCGCCGGAAACAGCTCGACAAGCCGACCGACTTCAGCGGCAGTTCCTCCTCCTGGAGGATCTCGCCCATCCGATAGGCGGTCAGCGGGACTTCCGCGGTCCCGACCAGGTTCAGCTCATCCCGCTCCATGCGGTAGGTCTGTTCCTCGGCGCCGGGGTAGTAGCCGGTCCCTCGCATCGCCTCGTCCCGCATCAGCAGGGGGACCGACATGGGGGTGTAGCCTCGCTGGACCATGAAATCGATGGCGAACCGCAGGACTGCCCAGTGCAACAGGGCGCCGTCGCCCTTGAGGAAGTAGTTGCGGGCGCCCGCGAGTCGAACGCCTCGCTCGATGTCGATCATGTCGAGGGCAAGGCCCAGTTGAACGTGGTCCTTGGGCTCGAAATCGAACTGGCGAACTTGACCTTCCCGTCGGAGTTCCACATTCTCGGTGTCGTCCTTGCCGACGGGGACCTCGGGGTCGGCCGGTTGCGGCACTTCGAGCACCAGAGCGTCGAACTGCGGCTGGAGAGCCTTGCTCTCCTGCTCCAACTGCTCCTGCTCCGGCTTGAGGGCTGCCATGTTCGCCAGGGCGGCTTCCTTCTCCGCTCCCGACAGCTTGGGAATCGACT
>CAZDTD010000069.1:0-18839 GCA_964507995.1 uncultured Pirellulales bacterium
CGACGAATTCATCGAGCAAGGCCAGGCCCTCCGCACGCAGCTTCCGTAGCCTGCCCCAGGCGAGGTTCTTGCGGTACCAGTCGATGGACCGCTCCAGGCCCTCGCGGAACGAGACGACCGGCTCGAAGCCGAGCCATGCGTACGCTGGCGTGGGCATGTTCCTGAGGTGGAGAAGACATGCCCACGTTCGCGTGGGCATGGCGCCCGGCACCCGGTCGTACGGTGCGGTCGCGATCCCAGGGAGATACAGGAGCTCTCGTTTCGACTCTGTCATTCCTGCGCAGGCAGGAATCCAGGAGCCGTGGGGTGGGACGTATCCCGAGAAGATGGATTCCCGCTTCCGCGGGAATGACAACCGCGAGGGCCGCCGCAACCCCAGTCCCCTCGCAGACGCAGGAGCCAGTGCGTGGTACGCACCCTACATACTGTCTTGAGCGATTCGCCCTCTACGGCGACTCGGTTCTTCGTAGGACGAGCGTCCCCGCTCGTCTGAAAGAGGGTCGGGCGAGGACGCCCAACCTACGAAGAAACGCGCCACCTATCCGCCCACCGGATTACGGCGGATGGCGTGGTTTCTGGCGAGGGTTGGGCGCCAGGCCGGTTCGTAGTGACGCCTGGGCGCCATGCGTACGCTGGCGTAAGCATGTTCCTGGGGGTGGAGAAGACATGCCCACGCGAGCGTGGGCATGGCAGCCAACTCAAGCCGCCGATCTATGACCATCCGCCGCTGGATTTCTTCGCCGGAGTCCTCTGGCCCGGCCGAATCGTAAACGCCTACGAATGGACCTTCGACCTGACCATCAAAGAATACCCCACCCGCGACGAATTCATCGAGCAAGGCCAGGCCCTCCGCACGCAGCTTCCGTAGCCTGCCTCAGGCGAGGTTCTTGCGGTACCAGTCGATGGACCGCTCCAGACCCTCGCGGAACGAGACGACCGGCTCGAAGCCGAGCAGCTTCCTGGCGGCAGCGATGTCCGCGAGCGAGTGCTTGATGTCGCCGGCGCGAGGAGGGACGTAGACCGGCTTGACATCCTTGCCTAAGAGGCGGTTGATCATACCGATGATCGCGTTGACCGTGACGGCCTCGCCGCAGGCGACGTTGACGACCTGGCCGGCGGTCTTCTTTGCGCGGGCCGCCAGCAGGTTGGCGTGCACGACGTTGTCGATATAGGTGAAATCGCGGCTCTGCTCGCCGTCGCCGTAGATGGTGGGCGGCTGATCCTTCAAAATGGCGGTGATGAAGGCGGGAATGGCCGCAGCGTACTGGCTGGCGGGGTCCTGCTGCGGCCCGAACACGTTGAAGTACCGCAGGCAGATCGTCTCCAGGCCGTAGACCTTCGCGAACACCGAGCCGTAGTACTCGCCGACGAGCTTGCCCACCGCGTACGGCGAGAGCGGGTCCGGCCGGATCGTCTCGACCTTGGGCGAAACGGGCGTGTCCCCGTAGGCGGAGGAGCTGGCGGCGTAGACGAACCGCTTCACGCGGGCGTCGCGAGCGGCCACCAGCAGCGTAAACGTCGCGTCCACGCAGTGGCGGTGACTGGAGACCGGGTCGTCCACGCTCCGCGGGACCGAGGGCAGCGCCCCCTCGTGGAAGACCACGTCGATGCCCTGCATCGCGGCGCGGGCCACCTCGGGCTCGCCCATGTCCGCCTCGATGAACTCGATCTGGTCCAGGATGGGCGCGAGGTTGCTGCGCTTGCCGGTCAGGAGATTGTCCAAAACCCGCACGAAGCAGCCTTCGGCCACCAGACGCTTGCAGAGATTCGAGCCGATGAACCCGGCTCCGCCCGTCACCAGGAACTTATCCATCCGAACCCTCGAAATGTACGATTTGCGAATTACCCTTTACGATTGGGTTTCCCGCCGTTGCGTATCCACTCGTGTGGCACGCCAGGGAACACAGACGCAATACTAAATCAGAAATCGAAAACAGTAAATCGTAAATCTCGCTCAGGCCGAGCTGGCAGCCAACTGCTTCTTGGCGTACCTGCGGTAGGCCTTGAACTGCTGACGGAAGTAGCCGCCCTTCATGGCCTCGACGCCGAACAGGACGCAGCCGACGACGTTGGCGCCCACGTCTCGCAGTTCGAAGATCGCCCGCTCGGCGGCTCCTCGCTTCGTGCTGGCGGCGTTGAACACCAGGAGCGTCGCGTCCGCGAGTCTCGCCAGCATCTTGACGTCGCTGACCAACAGCACCGGCGGTGTGTCGACAAGGACGCGGTCGTATTCCGTCGCAGCGTTTTCGATCAACTCCCGCATCCGATGGCTCGCCAGCAGCTCGGCTGGATTCCGCGCGGGCGGACCGGCAAAGACGACGTCCAGCCCCGGCAGACCGCTCGGAGAAATCACGTCCGCCCAGTCGCACTCGCCGGTCAGGACGTCCGTGACGCCGGGACGCATCGGCTCGCCTTCCGACGCGTCGCGAGGAAAGGACAGGTGCAGACTCGGCTGACGCAGGTTGCCGTCGATCAGCAAGACCCGCTCGTATTTCGCCGCAAACGCCTCGGCCAGGTTGCACGCGACGGAGGTCCGTCCGTCGCCGGGCTGACCGCCGGCGACCAGCAGCATCTTAAACGTTTCCTCGGACGCCAGTTCCAGGTTGGTCCGGCACCGTCGGTAGCATTCGCCCAGCAGCGAGTACGGCGCCTCGGCCACGACGTGACACAGATCGACGTCGTCCACGGCCCGATCCTCGTTCGCGTCCGGGATGATCCCGAGCAGCGGAATTCGCAGGAACCGGCGGATGTCGGTCGGAGTCCGCACGAGATCGTTCAGCATCTCGACGAGCAGCGCCATGGCAAGCCCGCAAATCAGTCCGAGCAGGGTCCCGCCGGGAATCCACAGGAGCATGCTGCGGGAAAGCACCATCTCCAGCGGTTCGGGGGCCCTGCCGACGAGCTGCACCTTCGGCGTATCCGGGTCCCGGACCATGATCCGCAGCTTCTCGATCTGCGTCTTGATCTGGTTGAGCGTCTCGGTTCGTTCGTCGCGGATTCTCATCTGCCGGGTGTATTCGGCGCGGGCGTTGTCCAGGGCCTCCTGCTGGCCCTGCGCCGCCTGGCGGAGGCGATCCAGCTCGGCCAGCCGCGACTCCAGCACGCGGAGACTGTCCTGCGCGTTCCTCAGGTTAGCCAGACGGGTCTGCTCGGCGATCTCGGTCCTGCGCCGATCCCGTTTGACCTGAAGCTCCTGGATCTGCTCCTGGATCTGGCGAATGCTGCGATGGGCCTCGCCGAACTTGGAGAGCCGCCCGGACAACTGCGCCTCGAGCAGCGCAATCTGCTGCGTCAGCGCCAGCGCAACCGGGTCCCGTTCGATCAGGTTGGCGACCTGCTCGGTGATGGGTCCCTGCGCCAGCCTCGTGAGGTTCTCGATGTCGGTCTTGATCTGCCCGACGGCCAGGTCGAGTTCGTTCTTCTGAAGTTCCAGGTCGTTCAGACGGATCGTGATGGTGTTCTGGAAGTAGCGTCCGGTCGTGGGCATTTCGAGATCGGTGATGCCGGATTCCCTCCGCAGTTCCTCCAGGGCCTTGTCCACGGCAGCGATGTCGTTGTTCACATCGACCTGGCGGGCGGTCAATTCCACGAGCTTGTCGGTGACATCCTGTCGGGCGGTGTCACCATGCTCTTTGATGAACAGCTCGGCCATCTGATTGACGATCAGCGCAGCTTCCGCCGGCCGGCCGCACCGCATCGAAACGACGATGTGCTCGGCCTCGCGATGGGGATAGGCGCGAAGGTTCTTCTCGAGATACCGCATGGCGGCCAGGGTCCCCCCCCTGCCTTTCGTGGTCCGACGGTACCAATCCGTGTCCTGGACCCGCGTGCTCTGCAGGAGCTGCTGCAGGGTGTTCTGGCTCTTCATCAGGTTGGCGAGGGAAACGCGGTGGCCGTACTGGATGTCCTGCTGGACCTCGGAGGCCACGATCTCCATGGGGTCCGTATCGACGGGAGGCAGGACCTTGATGACGGTCTCAGCCTGGTAGAGAGGCAGGAATCGGCGGGCAAGTCGCCAGCCGCCGCCGCCCAGGCCGGCTCCAAGAATCGTCATGAAGAGGATGAGCCAGACGTGCCGGCGGAGCATGCCCAGGACTTCTCTCGGCGTCAAGCCGGTCTCGGCAGCCCCTTTGCCCGAGGGTGGCCCCTGCGTCCTGCTCCCGACCGTCGGATTCTTCTTCGTCATATTGCATCACCCTTGTCGCGCCAGCCGTTGCATGGCCGCATCGATCCGCTGCTTCATCGCATCGGGCGCCGCATCGCTACCCAGTTCCCGCGCACGACGGTAGGCGTCGCGGGCCTTGTCCCGCTGTCCCAACGCCTCGTTCACCATGCCCATGTGTTCATAGACATCCGGAGACGCCGTTCCCTCGGCTTCATACTGCTGAACCGCCGCCGCGAGCCTCTCGGCCGCCTCCGCGTCCCTGCCGCTCCGGTGGAGGAGGTAGCCGTACGTATCCAGATGTCCGGCCACGTCCGGACTGCGTTCCACCGCGATCCTGGCGTACTCCAACGCCTCCGCGAGCCGGCTGTCGTCCTGGGCCAGCAGGTAGGCCAGGTTGTTCAAAACACTGGGGTTATTCGGCATTTTCGCCCGCAGACTTTCATAGACCGCGACGGCCTTCGCCCGGTAGGCTTTATCGGAAGTTCGCTCGTAGGCCGTGGTGAGCAGGGCCGCCTTGCGGAGGGAGTGCTCGATGCCCGCCTGCGTGTCGGCGCCCGACAGGCGAATGCACTCGTCGATGTACCCGAGGGCCTCGTCATACCGGGCCTGGATTCTGGCCAGGCTGAACAGAACGAAGTTGGCTACCCGCGAATCCGGCTCGGCCGCCAGACGCGAGCGGCAGGAAGCGGAAACTTCCTCCTCGCCCAACAGCAGGGAGACGCGAAGCAGCACCTCGACCGCCAACGGTTCGTTGGACCAGGCCTTGTCCGCGGCCTTGCGACAGTAGTCGCGAGCGGCAGCCACGTCGCCAAGCTTCTTCCTGGCCTCGGCCATGCGGAAGAAAGCAATCGGCGCATACGGCGTATCCGCATATTGGCCGGCCTCCTGGAAGACGCGGTCCATCGACTCGGGCTTCGGGACATCCCCAGTCCCCAGCAGGAGCGACCGCAGGTATCCGTCCAGAGCGGTGGAATAATCGCCGTCGGGTTGCGAACCGGCCTTCTGCTGCTGCAACTGCAACGCCTTGCGGAAGAATCCCTCCGCCTGATCGTATCGCTTCTGGTGGATGGCGAAGTCGCCTGCGCGATTGAGCCAGAAGACGCTGTCGGGCGTTTCGGCCAGAACGTCCGCATAAAACCGAAAGAGCGCATCGTTGCGTCCGAGCCTGCGATACGTGGTTTCCAGGAGCGTAAGCGCCTCGAGCGGGGCCTCGGAATGCCCGGCCGCACGCCGCAACTCGGCAATCCCCTCGTCGTTGCGACCGACCCAGAGGTATGCCTTGGCCAGCGAGATCCTCGTGACGGGATCGTCCTGAATCGCAAGGCTCTGGCGAAGGTCGAGAAGGGCCCGGTCCGGGTCGGCCATCAGGAGGAAGACCTCGCCGCGAAGCCGCCAGGCCGCCGCATCCTGCGGGTTCCCCTCGACCGCGAGATTGGCCAGGTCCATCGCCCGCTGGAGCTGCCCCCGGCGTTTGGCCACATGCGCCTCCATCAGGCGCGTGCGAGGTTCGGTGGGGTACGTGTCCTTGAGACGCTCCACTCCCTGCTCGGCCTCGACGACAAGGCCCACGTTCAGGCACGCCCGCACCTGGGCGAGGCGGTTGACGGCGCTGTCCTCCAGCGTCAGGAGTTCCTCGGAATACCGTTTCACGCCCTGCTTGTCGGCGGTCTCTTCCGCAACGAGCAGGAGCCCCTTGAGGGCGTCGAGTCTCGTGTCGTCCTTCGCGTACAATTCGGCCAGGAACTCTCGGGCCCGCGCGAAGTCACGAACCCGCAGATAATCGCGCCACAGGAGTCGGCCGTCGTTCGCTTCGACGAGCAACTGCCTGGCGCGGTCGTTGCGCCCCTGGGCGCGGAAACACGCCGCATAGCTTTCGAGCATGAACTCGTCGGTCGGATCCATTTGCCTGGCTTGCTCGAAGGCCGTCTCGGCGACCGTGAAGAACGCCTTTCGCTTGTTTTCGTCCGTCTCCTTCCGGGCCGCTTCCGTCGCAGAGTTCCCCAGCATCACCGCATGGTACACGCTCGGCGAATTCATCAGGATCGTCTGGCGAAGGGCCACGGCCTTCACCGGATCGGTCGCGCCGATGGAATCGGCATAGACCGAAAGCAGGGTCGCATCCCGCGGATTGAGCTGGATCGCCCGTTCCACGGCTTGTCGCGCCTCCGCCTGCTGTTCGGAAGAGACGTTGACGCCCAGTTTCGCGTTGCGAACCTGCAGCGCGTTGGCTTTCGCCTTGGCGACCAGCGGGTCCATCGGGTTCAGACGCGACGCCTCGTGGATATCGTCGACAGCCTCCTGTTCCCGACCCAGCGCCGACTGGACATTGCTGCGGAGCATGTAACCGTAGGAAAAGATCGGCCGCTGCTTGAGACATTCATCGAGACAGCGCAACGCGGCCGCATACTGCTTGCGGGCAAACGCCAGTCGGGCACAGAACAACGAACCGCCGCAATCGTCCAGGTTGTCCCGTTTGGCAAGCGTCACGACCTCCTCCGCAAGCCTCCAGTCCTCCCGGTCGCGGGCCAGATCGAACAGATACCCGGCGGCCACGTGCCGCGGGCTGATGCTCCTGATCCTGAGGCGCCCCGGCATGTCCCGGTCCCCCTGCGAGGCCGTGGCGTCGAGGACGCTTCGCCATTCGGCTGTCGCAGCGTCCACCTGCCCGGCATCTCGGTGGAACAGGCCAAGCTCGATGGATCGGCGGATGGGATCGGAAAGGCTGCGAATGGCCTGCTCGCGAATCTCAGAACGTCTGGACGCGGGACAGTTCCGCGGGTCCGGCTCCGACAACAGCCTCTTGTAGAACAGGGCGCCGAGACGGTCGCCCGACGGTCGAAGGACCGCATCGACCAGTGTCCTGGCCGTATCCAGGTCTCCCTGTTCGCAGAGCGATTCGCAGAGTCTCACGACGTGCTGGTCTTCCACCGCGTTGGGATCCGTCTTGAGCAATTGCTGCATCAGGTCCGCCTCGCGCCGGTGACAGGCGCGTAACTCGGCGGCCATCGCCTCGGAATCCTCCTGCCGATCCGCATCGGCGGCGCGGATTGCGCCCATCAACCGGGTGGTTCTCGCCCTGACCAGATCCAGAGTCAATTCAATGACCTTCGGATCGTCGGCGTTCAAGCCGGCGACGGCCTCTTCAGCCTCCGCGACATGTCCCTTCGCAATCAGCATCTTGACGCAGAGCGCGCGACTGCGATCGCTTTTCCCGAACCGTTCCTCGAACGACTCAACCGCGCTGGCCGCTGAGTCGCAGGCGCCGGCCCGCAGAAGCGCGTCGCCGTAGTCGAGAAGAGCGTCGGGCTTTGTATGAAGGACTCCTGAACTCAGCGCAGTCCCGAGGAAATCGATGACTGCGCCGGTCTCGGACATCTCCCGGAAGATCGTCGCCAACGTCTGCGCCAGGAACGGGTCCTGCTTGTCGGGCGAGTTGGCCGCTTTGACCTGCCGGTAGGCGGCATAGAGGTTCTGCACCGCTTTGCCCGTGTGTCCCCTGGCCAGATCGAGCATGCCCTGCCACTTCTGGATCTGAGGATTGTCACTGCCACCCTGCATTTGGCGGATTTCTCCGACCGCGGCCTCCATACGAGCCAGCAGCAGCTCCCGCGACGGGTCCGACTCGGGCAGCGAGAGAATCCGTTCGACGCAGCAGCGAGCCAGCAGCGAACACAGAGAGAGCCGATTGAGCCGTCGAGCGATCTGCGTCGGTCCCGGCGTGTCCTGCGCATCAGCCAGCTTCAGCGCCCTGTTCGTCCGATCAATCACCCCATGCAGCGAGGAGACATCGCCGTAGATCGACGACTTGCGGTACTGGCAACCCGCTGTAAGGATCGCGTACTCGACGCTGTTGGGATCCAGCGTGCTCGCCTTTTCAGCGGCTGCAATCGCTTGGTCGAGCTTATCCGCTGCGGATGCGGAATCCAGATAGGCCGCGAAATACGAATGGAACTGGGCCTTGGCCGCAAACGCCTGCGGACTCGATACAAACCGTTGGGTGAGACCCTCGTACTCCGATTCCAGCGTCTGCATCCGTTCTCTCACAGCCGCAACCGTCCCCTGCTCCATCGTCTCCAGCTTTCTCGCCAAGACGTCAATGTGGACATCGGGGACATCCTTCGCGACGCGAACTCCCTCGGCCAGGATCTCATCCGCCTGCTTCTGGGCTCGAGCCTGCTCACTCCGGCTTCCCGCGGCGGCCGCCAGCTTGCCCTTCTCCACGAAGACCTGCGACAGGTAGTGGTACACCTGGGCGTCGTTCGGATCGAGCGTCCGAGCCTCCTCCAGATCGCTCTGCGCCTCTGCGAGCAATTCGCCGGGCGAGGCGACAGCCCCCATGCCGACCAGTTCCAGCGCGGCCCGTCCCTTGACGAAGCGCAGATGCGAGCCCAGGACGGCCGCTCCGCGACTCCAGCTTCGATCTTTCACCGCTCCGAAGGAGGGCTCCCAATCGGCCCGTTTGGCGTTCGCCAGGCCGGCGGCCTCGACCACGTCCAGCGTCTTCCTCGCGTGGGACAGGACCTCCTGCCAGTACTCGCTCGTACCGTGGCCTGCGCTCCCCAGGCTGTCCGCCAGGATGTAGAAGTACTTGAGCCGGCCGAGATGAGCCTTCACATTCGCGAGGTCCGTCGTGACGATCGTCTCCCAGCAGGCGAGGACCTTGTCCCACTGGTCTGTCTCGCGGTACACCTCGGACAACTTGAACAGCAGGTCCACCTTCATTTCCGGCGTGTCGGCAAAACCGTACGCCCGCGAGTAGTTCTCTCTCGCGCTCGGGTAGTCGCGGGCCGACCAGGCCGCGTCACCGTCGGCGAGGAACGGAGCCGGATCGCGGTTCAGCCGCAGGAGGACGAAGGCCGCCGCCAGGACGAGCAGCAGGGACACCGCAGCGCCCAGCAACGCCACCTTCTTGTTCAAACGCCTTCTTGCCATCCCGATTTCCCCTTTTCCGGCTCGATCCGCCGCATGGCTCGGTTTCACTGCGAATCGGGCCAGTGTTCCTGTTCCAACAGAGGCAGGAGCACGCTCAAGAGCCGCTCGCTGGTCGCAACCGCCTCTTCCTGCGTCGGCGCGGCGACCGCCTGGTTGAAAGCCAGCTCGATCTTGGAAAAATACGACTGCTTGTGGAAGAGGCCGCGGTTCAGAGCCAGGCGGGTCTCGTCGCGATTGCCCGCGTATTCCTGGTTGATCCGAAATAGATACACGACCGGGAACTGTCCGGCCTGCGGATCGAGCGTCCCGCTCGGCGGACGGAAGAGAAGGAACCGCCCAGGGACGCCGGCGCCGATCTGGAACGTGACATCGGCCCGGTCCAGGCAGTCGTATCCGCCGCCCGTGTAGCACTCTTCCGGCACGTGGGGCACCCGGTCCGGCACGCCGTAGTAGGTGACGAACAGCAGCAGCTTTCGCGCAGCGGCGGTCACAGGCTCGCGCGGGTCCTCGATCACCCACTGGATGTAGTCTTCGGTACCCAGCGATGCGACGACCTTTTCGTTCTCGATGGCGCGCCTGGCGAGGACCCTGTAGGGAGCCAGCTTTCGCTCGTCCATCTCGCACAGCGGCTTCCTCAAAGGCAGCGGCTCCTTCTCCATGTAGACCCCGAGCGCCCGGGTCAGGAGGGACATCCCCGCCCCGGCCAGCGCCAGCACAGCGACGCAGATCACGAACGCCGGCTGCAAGAACGTCTTTCGGTTGTCGCTCTCGGTATCCATCACGCGGTGTGCTTTCTGGCGATCACGAGTTCCGGACCGCCTCCATCGTCTTCGTCAACGAACAGGCTCGACATGAACCACGCCAGCGCTGCGTACAGGCCAAGCGCCAGCGGCAACATGGCCAGTCCCAGCGCATCGTGGTAGACGCCTTGCGTGTACCGCGGACCCGCCAGGACGTAGAGGAATCCCGTGGCCGTCACGCGAACGATGTTGCACAGCACCGCGATCGGCGCGGTGCTCGCGAGGAGAATCGCCCGCTGCCAGGCGGGACGCTCGTGCAGATACGCCATCGCCACGCCGAGGGCCAGGAACGCCATCAACAGACGCATCCCGCTGCAGGCCGCCTCCACGTCCAACGCGGGTTCCAGGCGTCGGCCCTTGTACACGATCTCGATGATCGTGCCGCCGGCCGTGGCGTCGAGATTCGGGACTGCGTTGAGCAATGCAGTCGCCACCGTCGCGGCCAGACGCCGCATCGGCATAGTCAGCTCCACGTAATAGCGTCGCGGCAGCGGCGCCGCGAACACGAGGAACGCGATCGACAGCCAGGTGTAGCGGAGCAGACGCCAGCCGCCCAGGAACAGAACGACCGCCCCCACCGCCGCGATCATCGAGATCGGCCGCAGGTAGGCGTAGCCGGCGGGACTGACCACGTTGAATGCGTAGAGGACCAGCACGGCCAACAGCAGCAGCAAGCCGAGATAATTCGGTCGCGTCCCGCCTGGGGGCAGAGACGACGGCCGACGACCCTGCAACAAGTCCGACAGCGGGTCCGACGCATATTCCAGGCCGAGGATCTGAGTCCGCTTCTGATGGATGAAGTACAGGCTGAACAGCGGGATCAGGAAGCCGTGCGACCAGTCGGGGTCCGTCGCCCACAGACGGATGAGGTCGCCCAGTTCGGCGCGGAACAGGCCGATGAGCAGGCCGGCCAGGACGAAGATCTTCACGCAGCCGTGCGGCCAGAGGTCACGCCAGGCGAGGTCCGGCCGAGACGGAGTTGCCTGCTGCCTGCGGGTCGATCGTGAGCCAGCCATCTGAGCCATACCCCCGCATCCCATCAGAACCAGTCGGGCAAGTGGACGCTCTCGTAGTAGTCCGCGTCCGCGAAGTTGCGGTCGTAGACGAAACCGAAGCCGTAGGCGGCCCGGAACGCATTCCGCAGCACGGCGCGCCATCGCGAGGTCGCGTCCGTCCCGACGTTGATCAGGTCATTCGGCTTGATGAAGAAATCGGGCTGCTCGCCGCTGGCAATTCTGTCCAGGTCGACCAGGACGATCTCCTCCCGCTTGTTGCCAATCCGCCGGATCACTTCGACGCGCTTCGGCACCGCCAGAGGTCCCAGGCCGCCCGCGGCGGCAATCGCCATCTTGAGCGTCATCGGCCGGCCGGTGATGGGAATGACGCCGGTGCGGTTGACATTGCCCATGATGTAGAATTCGCCGATGAGATCGACCGGGACGTGGATCGTGTCGCCCGGCTTGATGACCACGTTGTACTTCGGGTCGCCGGCCAGAAGCCGATCCGTCGGGATTCGAATTACGCGGGTCCCAGCCGCCTGATCCCACTGCCTGCCCACCGGCAACTCGCCGTTCTCCAGCGGCAGCGTCCTGGGCGTCTCGACCGCCTCCGGCGGCGTCACAGGCGAAGGCTGGGCCTGCCCCCTTGACGCCTGCACCCAATTGCCGTTGCGGAGTACCCATTCCGGCTGCCCGTGCGATTGCGTCTGCGCGGCCAAAGGCTGGGGCTGTGCGGCCGCAGGTTGGACCGGCGTCTTACCGGCCGCCGGGACCTGCTTCCATTGCTTGCCGTCGAAGAGCCACTCCGTTCGCTCCCCGGTCCCGGATTCCGCGGTGCGACCCTGAGTCGCAGCCGGAGAGACAATCCCGAATTCCGCCGGCGTCTGCACGATCTCCTGCGGCGACGTCCTGGGCGATTCCGGCCTCGGCGGCGCCGTGAGCAGGCGGAATCCGCCTGGCAGCACCGACGCCGACACGTCTTCGTTCTTACGCGGCGCCGCGTTCGTCGGGCTCGTCGCTTTGTCGCGCGGCGGCCAGGTCGTCTTCGCCTGAGGAGCGATCAGATCGAGCATCTCCCGTTCTGTCTCGAACTCCCTGGCTGGTTCGAGCGGCTCGGGAATGTCCGGGTTTTGTGTCGCGGCGGTCGAATCGGCGGGTTTCACAATCCCCGGCTGCGGTCCAAACCCCAATGACTCGGGCTGCCTGAGCTGCAACTCCGGAGCGTGTCCGACTGCCTGTGTTTCCACCGCGCCGATCGCGCCGGCGTCCTGTCGCCGCGAGACGTAAATACAACCAACGTTGAACTGCATCTGGACCTGGGCCGTCGCCAAAGCGTCCGTCAGGCGATAGTCGTATCGCGGGATCACATACCGACCGGGCGCGGGCACCCCATTGCCCAGGATCGCGAACGCCCGCTGCTGCGAGGTCACCATGGTAACCATGACCGATGGATTGCGCAGGATGCTGGGCGACAGGATCTGGCGAATCTCCTCTTCGAGTTGCGTCTCCGTGAGCCCCGCCGCCTGAACGATGCCAACGTCCGGAATCGAGAGCTTGCCCGTCTCGGTGATCATGTAGTTGTTCGTAACCGGGACCCCCTCCTGGAGCAACTCATAGATGGACACAGTGACCACGTCGCCCGGCTGGAGGACGTAGTCGGTGTTCATCGCCCGAATGTCCTCGGGCCGGGGCTCCTCGGCGTTTTCCCATGCGACAGCGGGTTCCTCCGCGACGCCGAGCGAGTCCAGAATGACGTTCACCGCAGGCGTCGGCCGGAATCGGCCCACCTGGGATGGGTCGAAGAACTTGTTGTTACAGCCGGCAATAGCTGCGAGCAGGGCACAGGCAGTGAGCAGCACGCCTGCCTTGCAAGTGAAATCGTGAATAGTAAATCGTAAATAGTACATTCCTGAGGGTTTATCGGTTCCGGGCGCGACCCGCTTAACTCGTAGAGGTCCCCAGACTCAATTATGGCTCATCCGGTTTTTGCATACTTCTGTGGTTGCACAACACTCCACGACCGGGGACGCTGTCCCCGGACCCCTGGCATTTTGCGCTTTCCACCAGCAGCATGGTAATGCGTGGACCGGCAGTGGAGCCGGATGGCCCCGCCCAGGACATGGGCAGCAAAATACCGAGCGAACGCGACCCTGGGCAGCCGAACGTTACGCCGGTCAGTTCCCTCTCCTGCTCATGCTATTGCCCAAAGCGACAAAATGCCGGGGGGCGGGGGCAGAGCCCCCATCGCACCGGGAAGTACGCAAAAACCGGATGAGCCTCAATTATCGCACCAAGGACGATCCATCACGCTTGGCCTGGGAATTCCCTTGCCCCGCGAGTCCCATAGGAACGGCTCGATCACGACTGCCTGGCGAAGCCCAGGCGCCGATCGCCGCTTCCGCTTCACGTCCCCGCGATGGGAATGTTGCTCTTGTCTTGCCTTCGGACCGGCTCTACAATCCGATCATGCGTCATCCGATGAACCGTGTCGAAAGGACGAATCCTATGTTACGACGACTTTGGGCATTCACCACACTGCTTGTCCTCGCCGCAGGAGCGACCGCCGGAGAGAACAACGACCAGACGAAATACTGTATCGAAAAAGAGATCTCGTACCTGGAGGAAAACAAACCGGCCACCGCGTATCAACTGGAGCGGTGCCGCCTGGATCTGTACTATCCCCAAGGCGAGACCGGCTTTGCGACCGTGGTCTGGTTTCACGGCGGCGGACTCACCGGCGGCAACCGTCACATCCCCACGGGACTCCAAAATCAGGGCCTCGCCGTCGTCGCCGCGAATTATCGGCTGTCCCCCAAGGCCACCTGCCCGGCCTACATTGAAGACGCGGCGGCCGCCGTCGCCTGGACCTTCCGCAACATCGGCAGCCACGGCGGCGATCCCAACCAGATCTTCGTCTCGGGCCATTCCGCCGGCGGATACCTCACCAGCATGGTCGGCCTCGACAAACGCTGGCTGGCCGCCTGCGGGATCGACGCCGACCAAATCGCCGGGCTCATCCCCCTCAGCGGCCAGACCATCACGCACAGCACGATCCGTCAGGAACGCGGACTCCCCGAGAAGGTGCCGATCATCGATTCGTTCGCGCCGCTGAACCACATCCGAGCCGACGCTGCGCCCCTCCTCCTGATGACGGGCGACCGCGAGATGGAAATGATCGGCCGCTACGAGGAGAACGCCTACCTCATGCGAATGCTCAAGGTGATCGGCCACCCGGACGTCACGCTCTACGAGTTCCAGGGCTACGGCCACAACATGGTCGAACCCGCCATGGACCCCATGCTCCGCTGGATTCGAGAGAAGGCCAACCCCACGCGACGACAGTAGAAAACCACCGGTCGCTACTGCGATCGACTCTTTCCAGCTCGCGTGGTCGTCGCCTTCCGTCGTTTCTCCGGCGGAAAGTCCTCCGGGAAATTCAAGTAGGCAAATTCGCCGTGCAGCTCGTACGCCTTGCGATCCCGGGCCTTGGCCGCTTCGACCTCGTCGTCGAAAACCCCGACGTACAAGAGCTTCCCCCGATATCGGATCGTCGCCACCCATTTGTCCCTGTGTCGGTATACACCGACAAACCGGGAGGCCCCGCCGGAGGGCCCCCGGTTGGCGAAGTTTTGGCGACGCGTACACACACGCAGATTGTCGCGACAGTTGTTCAGGCCGTTGCCGTCCTTGTGGTCTACAATATAGCCTTTGCGCGGGCGCATCAGCATCCGATGCATATACACCGTCTTTCCCTTCTTCTTACAGATGGCGTAGACCTTCCGCCCATGGCGGATCGCATACCACTTGTATTTGTTGATTTCTTCGTAATCGTCGGCGTCGACGGCCGCGAATAGACCGTTGCCCAACGGAATCCGCTCGACCTTGTGTCCAGCCGTGGATTTCGGCAGCCGTCGCAGAGCGTGTGTCCGTTTCTTCTCCAGCCAGTGCCAGGCCTTCTCTTTGAAGTTCCGGCAGGTCTCGGTCGGGAGGACTTCCACAATCTCGCCTCGATGGGCCGGATGGTTCGTGCAGTGCAGCAGGCGGGTTATGCCGGACCATTTGTCCATCATCTGCCGCGAGTTCGGCAACGGGCACAAGTGCGCGCACAACTGGCATTTCCCCGCGAACAGGATCGCATAGATGGGTTTCCAGTTCTCCCCGCGGTATTCCTCGGGCCACACCTCACTCTCCGGCGGCGGCACCCGAGGCAGCCGCCTCGGGACCCGCCGTTTCGCAGGCACGCTTGCCCGGTTCTCCATCTTCTGGCCCCGGCTTCTCCGCCTCGTCTCCTTTGCCTTCCGCTCGTTCTCGTGTCGCAGTCGCTTCTTCATGGGCACGCCTTTCCAAGTGTATGATGGATTCTCAACTACACGCATCCATAGTACATCTTGCGCCCTCCGCCGTCAATGGACTTGCAAAAATATTTTCAGAGTTGCACGTTTCGTAAACTCCTGCCCGACAAGGACTAAGAGGCGAACTCAAAACGGCACTCGGGCACGTCATTGCGAGCGTAGCGAAGCAATCTCTCGCTCGGGAGGTTGAGATTGCTTCGTCGCTGCGCTCCTCGCAATGACATTCGTCGTTGTGAGGTAGTTTCTAAGGACACCGGCCTA
Source organism: uncultured Pirellulales bacterium (assembly GCA_964507995.1). Classification (GTDB taxonomy): domain Bacteria; phylum Planctomycetota; class Phycisphaerae; order Sedimentisphaerales; family Anaerobacaceae; genus PLanc-01. The sequence goes on from CAZDTD010000069.1 coordinate 15,509, forward strand.
AAGAATCTTGTTCGTCCCGAAATTCCGAAAACCGCCGCAGGCACGCAAGCACCGGGGACGCTGTCCCCGAACCCCTGGCGTTTTCCCGCTCATGTCATTGCGAGCGAAGCGCGGCAATCTTCTCTTCTGCCGGCAGCATGGAAACGGGAAACTCGCCTCTGTGCAGGACAGAATCGGGTCGCGACACCGGAACAAAATCGGGACCAGCAGGTCCACCGGCCTTCGTCTATCGGCTCCCCATCCCCGTCCACTCTCATGCTATTGGCCCAATGCGTCAAATGCCTGGGGCATGGGGGCGGAGCCCCCAAGCGTAGGGTGCGTATCACGCACCATTGTCCCCTCACAGACGCAAGAATTGGTGCGTAATACGCACCCTACACGGCTGTTTCTCCCTTGCCTTTATCCTGTTGAACTCTACAATCAGATCTCGAATCCGGAGGGGACTCTGGGAGAACGAGAATGACACTTGCTCCGGATTGGGAAGTGCTGGACGGGAAAAAAATGTGAAATGTATAGGTTTGACCCTCGCCCTACTTCGGGTCGAAGAGGATCGTCCCGCCGGCCTGCCTGCCGCCGGGGAGTTTTCCGGAATCGGGCTTGACAGATCCAGTGTCTTGTGGTACACTTTGAGATATGGAACGATCCAATTTATCCCAACTGCCCGACGGCCGCATTTGCGGATGCAATCGCGAACTGGGTCGATTTGAAGTGCTGGCAGATGGCGTCTGGGGTCCTGCCGCCGGCGTACCGCTGGCAGCCATTGTGGAATCACGGCCGCTGTCCAAGGCCGAGATCGATGCCTTGACGTCTTCCGGCACAGCTGCCCAGTAGGCGGCCCACAATGCCTTGGTGTGGGCAACATCGTCGTCGAAAGCCTTTATTTTCTCCGGCGACAGGGTCTGCACGTTCGTCACCGCCTCAATGTCGTCCCGCCACTTCCGGTACAGATCGTCCGTCTGTTTTTTGACAGCCCAACCCTCCTCGGTGTGGATCTGAATCTCGCCATTGATCCGGTCCCCCAGAGCCACCGTCGTATTGATCCCGCGATAGCCAAACTGATTGAGCGGCTGATCGACTGTCACCTCGACGGCGAACCCCTGTTCCCGCAGCAGCTCCAGTACCGTCGGCACATCCTCCCAGCGGGTGACCGTGATCGTTCCCCTGGCGTGGTCTTTGGGTGAGTAGATGTCGTAGTCGCTTCGGCCCATCCGCCGCTTGCGGGTCACCTTCTCGACCAGACTCTTGACGCTCTTGGGCGTGCCCTGCCACTGAATTCTGGGGACGGAATTCTGGGGACGCCATACCAATTTCACGGAATTCTGGGGACGCCATACCAATTTCGAACGGGGGACAGGGTGGCCCCCCAACTTCAGCAAAGCGGTGGGCGGAGCCCACCCTACCTCTGTCGCCAAAGCCGCGTCCCTTTGAGCGGAGGACGATTTCCCTGCTCCAATGCCATGCTGCTGGCACAAAGCGAGAAATGCCGGGGGTCCGGGGGCAGCGTCCCCGAGGCAAGCGAAAGAACCGGTGGGGCAAGCGGGGACCCCAATCGCGATTCATCGCGATTGGGAACCCGACCCACCCTCCATGCCAACGGTTTTCCTCTGTGTCCTCGGTGCCCTCTGTGGCAGAACATCTTGCCGGTGTGGTTTGCGTATATAGCGGTTTATAGGGAGGTCTCTCCACGCACCCCTTTTGCCTCTCGTCCCCCTTCGCGCTCTTCGTGTCCTTCGTGGTTTCAAAGGTAGTGGACAACCGGGTCAGTCGCGTTTCGGCGCCAAGAAGGCGTACCCGAGGATCGCCAGCAGGACGACGGCGGAGGCCTGCTGGATCAAGCCGGGGCCCATGTTATGAACGTGCGTCCCGGCGTGGATATCGACACTTTGGACGATGGCGTCCAGCAGGAGGCCACCGAGCAGGGAGCAGACGGCGACCGTCGCGAGGTAAACGATCGCCGTTCGACGGCCGAGCGTGTTCCAGATTGTCGCCAGGCCCGCGGCGTTCGTCGCCGGACCTGTCATGAGGAAGACCAGGGCCGCGCCGGGACTGAGGCCCTTGAGAATCAGGGCCGCCGCCACGGGAACGGACGCCGAGGCGCAGACGTAGATCGGGATGCCAATCAGCATCATGACCAGCATGGCGGGCAGGCCTTTGCCCAGCCGGTCGGCGAAGAAATCGTCCGGCACGAGCGCCGAGATCACGCCGGCGACCGCCAGGCCGATCAGGAGCGGCTTGCCAATGTTGCGAGGCAGGGTCACGAAGCCATGTTTCAAACCGCCGACGATTCTCTTGCCCAGCGGGACAACCGGATCGGGCTGCGGGTCTTTGCCCTCCAGCCTCCGGCCTGCGGCCTCCGGTCTGTTTCCAAAGAGGTTCACCAGGATGCCGCCGACCAGGCCGGTCACCAGGGCCGCGACGGGTCGGAAGATGGCGAAGACCGGACCGAGGAGGCTGTAGGTCACGAGGATACTGTCCACTCCCGTCTGCGGCGTGGATAACAGGAATGCAATCGTCGCTCCTTTGCTCGCTCCCTGCTTGCTCAGGGACATCGCCACCGGGATCACGCCGCACGAGCACAGAGGCAGCGGGACCCCAAAGAGCGACGCCTTGAAGACAGGCATCACGCCGGAGCCGCCCAGATGCCGTTCGACCATCCGCCGGGACACGAACATCGCCATCAGGCCCGCGACGAAGAAGCCGAACAACAGGTACGGCGACATCTCCGCGAAAACCGCCCAGAACTCGACAACAACCTGACGCAAGAAATCGAACACAAATCACCATCACAATCGGTCAACAAAACTCGAAGCACGAAGCACGAAATCCGAAACAAGCACGAATGACCAAAATCGATAACTCAATACGGGCGGCTCGCCAGGAGTGCATGACCGTTGTTGCGACCTCCCGCATGGCGACGAGGCGTGGGCCGGACGCTGTCATTCCTGCGGAAGCAGGAATCCACAAGCCGTGGTTTGCGCCGTGTCCCTGGAACTGGATTCCCGCTTGCGCGGGAATGACAATCCAGGGGTTCTGTGAACCCCCATTGCACGTATACAAGTACGGTCATGCACCCGCTCGCCAGGCGTCAGCGTTTCGGTCATTGACACTTCGTGCTTTCAATTTGTTTCGGATTTACGTTCCCGCCAGGGCGGGGTCGTGCTTCGGATTTCGGATTTCCATCTTGGTCCTGTTCAGGACCGACCTTCTCACTTCGGAGGACTTCGCCTCGGAGCGAGATAGTGACATCTTCAAAATACATCCGCCGGCCGCTTAAAACAATCGCCTCCCGGGCGACGCGGGTCAGACCCGAGCAGCACGGCACCTCCATATG
>CAZDTD010000070.1:0-4685 GCA_964507995.1 uncultured Pirellulales bacterium
AATCTGGCTCGCGCCGTGGGACGCCCGTGGGCCTATGTCTGTTTCGCCCTGGACGTGCTCAAGGGATTCGTCCCCATGCTGGCGGTCCGGGCCATCCTCGGGACCCCGAACGGGCCCCTGTCCCTCGCCGGCTGGCTGCTGGTCGGCGCCGCGGCCATTCTGGGGCACGTATTCCCCATCTACCTGGGATTCAAGGGAGGCAAAGGCGTCGCCACCAGCCTCGGCGTCGCCCTCGGTCTGTGGCCCTACTTCACCCTCTGCGGGCTGATCGCCCTGTCGGTTTGGGTGGGCGTCGTCCTGGTCTGGCGATACGTCTCCCTTGCCTCGATCTGTGCGGCGGTGACTTTTCCCCTCGCGCTGCTCGTGGGCATCGCGGTCCGTCCCGACTGGACCGTCTCCGGACTCTGGCCGCTCCTGATCGCGGCGGTCGTCATTCCCCTGTTCGTCATCCTGCGCCACCGCACGAACATCCAGCGGCTCCTGGCCGGCACGGAGAGCAAGATCCGCGACAAACGCGCCGGAAAACAACTCTGAAGCCACGCAGCCACGCCGCATCGATCCATACGAATCTCTACGAATGTCTGTGAAATACTTGCACAGGCGCCAACCGAAGCTATGATAGTGTTCGGTTGGGCGGCATCAGGAGAATTTTCGCCAAGCGGCTGCCTGCGAGCGAGAGCGCTTGTGTCACAGGCCTATGTAGGTGCCGTCAGCAGACCGTGTGCATCACTTTTCGGGAGGATACATCATGAGTCGTACGACACACCACACAACCGCGAGCTGGCGTTTCATTCTGGCCCTGGGCCTTGTCCTGATGTTCGTCGTCCCCCAGGCAGGGGCCGCTGAGAACATCGCGGGCGACTGGGACATGACGATGGAGTTCGGCGGCCGGCAGAGTTTCGCCACACTGTCCGTCGCCAAGAGCACCGACGGCTCCTTCACCGGCAAATGGGGCAGGGACGATCTGTCCAACGTCCGATTCGACGGCGAGAAGCTCGCCTTCACGCGAACCGTCCGATTCGGCGACAACGAGTTCACAATGGACTATGCGGGCGCCCTGAAGGATGGCAAACTCACGGGTTCGTTCTCCACCGACAACGGGGAATTCGGCGCCAACGGCGTCCGGTTCAAGCCCAAGCCGCCGGTCGTGGGCGTATGGGACCTCGCCTACAAGATCGGGGATCGAGACGTCACGGCCAAGCTGACCGTCTCCGAGAAGGCGGACGGCGCATTCGACGCCAAGTGGACCAGTCCGATGGGCGAAAGCACGATCTCGAACGTCCAGTTCGAGGGCGGCAAGCTCACATTCGACCGGACCATCAAATTCAATGATCGGGAATTCACGATGACCTTCGAGGGCGTCGCCCAGGGCGACACGCTCACCGGCGCATCCAAGAGCGACCGGGGCGAGATCCCCATCGCCGGGACCCGTTTCGGCGCAGGTCTGATTGGCAAATGGGAGATGACCACCAACACGGACCGAGGGCCAATGCCTTCGATGCTGACCATCTACCCGGACCTGACCGGCCGGCAGGAGTTCTTCGGCGGCGAGATGCCCATCAGCGAACTGAAACTCGACGGCAACCAGGTTACGTACGCGCTCGAGATGGGCTTCGGCGATCAGACGTTCAAGATCGACTACAAGTTCACGCTGCAAGGCAAGACGTTCGCCGGCCAGAGCAGTTCCGACCGCGGCAGCTACGAGATCACCGGCAAGAAGCTGGAGCCAACCGGCGGCTCCGCCCTCGTCGGCAAGTGGGAGTTCACGCGGGAAACCCAACAGGGCACGCGGACGAACACGCTGACCGTCAAGGAGGATATGACCGCGACGTATTCGATGCGGGACAACGAGACGCCCGTCACGGACCTGAAGGTCGAGGGCGATCAGGTGAGCTTCAAGGTGACGATGACGTTCAACGACCGGGAATTCTCGATGGATTTCAAGGGCAGGCTGGAAGGCAACGCCCTCACAGGCGAGTTCACCACGCCCAGAGGCACACGCCCTGCCGTGGGCAAGAAGGTGCAATAAGAACCTTGTAAATTGGGTTCATCCGGTTTCAGCGTACTTCGGTAGCTCCTGAGGCTCCGCCCCAGACCCCGCGATTTTCCGCTTTAAGCCAATAGCATGATAGGAGAGCGGTACGGTGTCAGGCGGTCGCTGGTCTTGGGTGTTGACCCGCTCTGCGGACAAGCAACCTGCCCTCGGGCACGAGCCCGCGTTGCGGGAGGGCAGCGACCCAGCGGCATGGCGACGCCGCTCACTTGGGGCGTCGCTCTCTTGCCCAGATCATGCTATTGGCGCAACGCGGAAAATCTCCCCCGCACGCCCGCTTCGGGCGTGCCTGGATCAGGAAATACACGGAAACCGGATGAACCGTAAATTGACGATTTGCAATTGACGATTTGAAGACGGCCGGCGTCGTGTCCATCCCTGGATCGACAGGACGCCGGCCGGATACGCTGGCATCAACCACGCGGCGATCAGATTAGCCGCTGCGCACCATGTCTGAGAATGCCCTCGGAGTCAGGATCGAAACTCCCTGCCACTCCTCCAGCACCAACAGGTCTTTATCGCCAGTCACGATGCAGTTCGCGCCGGACGCAACCGCCAGACCAAGCACCTTCACATCATCCGGATCGTGACAGATGTCTTCCGGAAGGGAGACTGGATCGACCAGGGTGGCGTATTCCTGGAACAGCGAGCGAATACCTTCCACCACCCCGACGGGGAGCCCTATCTTCGTCCGAAGATTCGTTAGAACTTCCTCCAGCAGGTCGGCACAAAGGATGATCTCGTACTCGCTGAGACACAGTTCGAGAATCGCTTCGCACAGGCCACGAGAGGCAAATGCGGCTACGATGACATTGGCGTCGAGCACAGGGCCAAAACCGGGTCTTACGCCCCGCAGAGAGGGACCAGGCAGAGGAATCGCAGGGTAGAATTGCCTGTGTTCTTGAAGGAATGCTGGCTGCCACCGGGGACGAAGACGACATCCTCCCGCGAGATCGGATAGTTCTTGTCCTCGTGGACGAAGACGCCGGAACCTTCCACGATAAAGACCTCGTGCTCGTGGGGGTGACTGTGCAGCGGCGTATTGCCGCCGGGCTCGATCTCGAACAGCCGCATGGCAAACGTCGGGGCGCCGTCGTCTTTCGAGATCAGCACGCGGATACTCGCACCCTTGGCCCCTTCAGCGGTTACGGGTTTCTTCGTGATACTCGCACTCCTGGCGATCTTCATGGCGTCCCCTTTCCGTCTATGCGCCGAGTTTCTTGTTCAGCAACTCCGAGACGATCTTCGGATTGGCCCGGCCCTTGGTCTTCTGCATGACCTGGCCCAGGAGAAAACCTCGCGATTTCTGGGCTTTCTTGCCCCCCGAGGTGACCTCCGCGACGGCCACGGCGTTCTCCGCGAGGACCTGGTCCAGAATCCGCTCCAACTCGCCCACGTCGCTCTTCTGGAGCAGATTCAACTCCTGCGCCAGGACGTCGGGCTTCTTGCCGGTCTCGACCATCGAAGTGAGGATCGTATTGCCCGCCGAGGCGCTGATCGTTCCGGCGTCGATCATCTTCGCCAGATCGGCCACGCCCGCCGGGGCCAGTCCGAGCCCTGCGAGATCGCGGCCTCGCTCGTTGGCGAGCTTGAGTCCCACCTGCGTCAGCAGGTTACACACCCGCTTGGCGGCGGTGCCCGCCTGCACCGCCTGCTCGAAGAAATCGGCCGTCGCCCGGTCGGCGGTCAAAACGCCGGCGTCGTAATCGCTCAGGCCGTACTCCTGCACATAACGGACCTGCCTGGGTGCCGGAAGCTCGCACAACCGTGAGCGGATCTGCGCCAGCCGCTCGGCTGAGGGCATCACCGGGACCAGGTCGGGATCGGGGAAGTACCGGTAGTCGTGCGCCTCTTCCTTCTCCCGCTGGAGGACCGTGGCCTCGTTCACGTCATCCCAGCCCCGCGTGGACTTGTTGCCCATCTGCATGGTCACGCCGGTTTCGAGGAATTCGTCGAGCTGGCGTTGGACCTCATAGACGACGCTGCGTTCCAGGGCCCGGAAGCTGTTGAGGTTCTTGACCTCGGCAATGGGGGTCTTGAACTGCTGTCCGGCCCGCTCGATAACCAGGTTCACATTCGGCTCGAACCGCATGTGGCCCTTCTGCATGTCCGCTTCCGAGACGCCGAGGTATCGCACGATCCGCTGCAGCTCGACGGCCAGCGCCCGAACCTGGTCGGCGCTGTTCATATCGGGCTCGGTGACGATCTCCAGCAGCGGCGTGCCCGCGCGATTGAGGTCTACTTGCGAATGAGAACCCGCCGTGTGAAGGTTCTTGCCTGCGTCCTCCTCGAGATGGGCCCGGCGGATGCGGATTCTCTTGGTCTTGCCGTCGTCGAGCGGGATCTCGATGTACCCGTTGCTGCCCAACGGAAGGTCGTACTGGCTGATCTGATAGTTCTTCGGCAGGTCGGGATAGTAGTAGCTCTTGCGGTCCCACTTCGTGAAGGACGCGATCTCGCAGTTCAAGGCCATCGCAGCCAGGATCGCATATTCGACCGCCTGCCCGTTCATCACGGGCAGCGCCCCCGGCAAGCCCAGGCACACCGGGCACACCCGGCTGTTCGCCTCTTCGCCGAAGCGCAACGCACAACTACAGAACATCTTCGTCCGCGTGTTGAGCTGCACATGGAT
>CAZDTD010000070.1:4785-10562 GCA_964507995.1 uncultured Pirellulales bacterium
AGCGCAACGCACAACTACAGAACATCTTCGTCCGCGTGTTGAGCTGCACATGGATTTCCAGGCCAACAATAATTCTGTACGTCAGGTCGCTCATAGGTAGATTGTCGATTTGTGATGGTTGATGGTTGATCGAAGACTCAAAATCCGCAATCAAGAATCAACAATCACACTTTCACAGCAGGTTTCCTCGTGTGCCAGTCGGTTCGCGACTCGTGCATCCTGGCGATTCGCAGCAACTTCGCCTCGCTGAAGGCCGGCCCGATGATCTGCAGGCCGATCGGCATGTCCGCCTCGTCGAAGCCACACGGGACGCTGATCCCTGGAATGCCCGCCAGGTTGACCGCAATCGTATAGATGTCCGACAGGTACATTTTCAGCGGGTCGTCCACCTTCTCGCCGAAGCGGAACGCGGTGGTCGGCGCCACCGGCATCATCAGGCAGTCGCACTGCTCGAACGCCCGGACGAAATCGCCTCGAATGAGGTTGCGGACCTTCAAGGCTTTGAGATAGTAGGCGTCGTAATAGCCGCTCGAAAGCGCGTACGTCCCGAGCATGATCCGACGTTTGACTTCCTTGCCGAAGGCCTCCTCGCGAGACTTCGAATAGACTTCGACGTAGTCCGCCGGGTTCGGGGTCCGGTGACCGTAGTGGACGCCGTCGTAGCGGGCCAGATTGCTCGACGCCTCGGCCGTCGCGATGACGTAGTACGCCGCGATGGCATAGTCCAAGTGCGGCATGGCCACTTCCACGACTTGGGCCCCCGCGTCGCGATAGCCGTCCACCGCTCGATCGATTGCCTGACGAACCGCCGGGTCCGCGCCCGCGTTGAAGTCGGAGGCGATGCCGATCCGCAATCCATCGACCGGCTCATTCAGTTTCGCAAGATAGTCCTCGACGGGAGCAATCTCCTCACTGACGCTCGTGCTGTCGGACGGATCGTGTCCGGCGATCACTTTCAGCATGAGCGCCGCGTCCGCCACCGTCCTGCCGAGCGGCCCGATCTGATCGAGACTGGAGCCATAGGCAACGAGGCCATAGCGGGACACTCTTCCATACGTGGGTTTGAGGCCGACGACGCCGCAGAAACTGGCGGGTTGGCGGATCGAGCCGCCGGTGTCGGAACCGAGCGAGGCAAAGCACATCCGGGCTGCCACAGCAGCCGCAGAGCCGCCGCTGCTGCCGCCTGGGACGCGGGAGGTATCCCAGGGATTGACTGTCTTCTTGAGACCCGAGTTCTCCGTGCTGGAGCCCATGGCGAACTCGTCCATATTGGTTTTTCCGACGATGACCGCATCGGCAGCAAGGAGCTTGCGAATCGCGGTCGCGTCGTAGGGAGCATGAAAATTCTCCAGGATTCGCGATGCACAGGTCGTCGCACCGAAGCTCGTGCACATCACGTCCTTGACCGCGACGGGCACGCCCGCCAAGGGCCCGACCGGCTCGCCGGCGGCGATGCGTCGATCCACCGCCTCGGCCGACTGCATCGCCCGGTCGCCGAATGTGGAGAGATACGCACCGACGGCCGGATCGATCCGCTCGATTCGATCCAGGGTCGCCCGGGTCGCCTCGACGCTGCTCACCCGTCCGGCGGCAATCCCATCCCGCAGTTCAATCGCTGTCAAATCGTGTACCGACATGGCTTGGATTATTTGCTCTCACCGTTCTTGCGATGGCCCAAAAGCCAGTCGTACAGTTTGGGATTGTCATACGTCGCGGTCCAGGAATCGTGCTGGGCGTCGGGATAGACCGTCAACTGGGCGTTACCGCCGGTCTGCTTGACGGCGTTGACCATCTCCTCGGATTGCCGCAGCGGCACGACGTTGTCCTTGGCCCCGTGAAATGCCCAGACCGGCACATTCTTGAGCCTCTCCGCCCGGAACCGATCGCCACCGCCGCAGATCGGCACAATGGCTGCGAACCGCTCGGGATAGCGGCACCCCAGGGTCCAGGAGCCGAATCCGCCCATGCTCAGGCCCGTCACGTAGACCCGATTGGCATCCACTGCGTATCTCGACTGAATCTCGTCCAGCAGGGCCATCAACGCATCGACCTGCTCGGTCCACCAGCTTTCCGACGGACACTGCGGCGAGACTACGATGAACGGCATCTCCCTGCCCTGCTCGATCAGCTTCGGCGGGCCGTGCACTTTGACTTTGTTGATGTCGTTGCCGCGTTCGCCCGCGCCGTGCAGAAACAGCAACACAGGCCATTTCTGGTCTTTGTCCTGGCCGTAGCCTTTGGGCAGTTGCAGCAGGTACCGGATCTCCACAGCCTTGGTGATCTCTTTTCGCAACTGCTGCTCGCTTTGCCCTGCCATACAATAGGTCCCCACCAGGAGAGTCAACACCACACACGCCAGTCTGAAGGTCCGCATTCTCTCATCTCCTTGTGCGGCATGGTTCTGCCGCTGATCTGAATCCCTCTTCATGCAGAACTGTCTTCCAGAATCTTGGGAACCCGGAAGAACGACCCGTCGCGATCCGGCGCGTTGGCCAGCGTCTTCTCCGTCCCCAGGGATTCTCGCACCTCGTCGGCGCGAAAAACATTGCTGATCGGCAGACAATGGGCCAGAGGCTCGACGCCGGTGGTGTTCAGCTCGTTCATCTTCTCGACGTAACCGAGAATGGCGCCGAGCTGGCCGGTAAATTCCTCGACCTCCGCGTCGGTCAGCGCCAGGCGCGCGAGCTTGGCAACCTTGCGAACTTGGTCGGCATCGATCTTCTGATCCATATACCTTAACCTGAGTTCTACAAAATGGGAGACTATATGCCTAATCTTCCATTTTTCAGGACTCCTAAAGAAAAAGCGAGGCACACCGCGCCCCGCTGGGAAAGAACGACTGCTTTGAACCACGTATTCCGGTCAGCCAGCCTACTCGGCGGGCTTGTAATTGCGTTTCAGGGGCTTCTGGATCAGGCCCATGCGAATGGCCTTGGCCGAAACCCGAATCCGGCCGACCTTGCCACCAATCACGGCACGGACCTTCTGAATGTTCGGCTTGAACTTCCGGCGGGTCACGCCGGTGACCTTTTTACCGACGCCGCCCAGCCGCTTGGCCTTACCGCGTCGGGTGATGCTGTTCCCGAAGACCGTCTTTTTGCCTGTAAAAGGACATTCTCTCGACATAAGCCAACTCCTGCACCGTTGCTGCAACGAATTATCGCATACGCACGAATTGCCGCAAATCCACAGACGCCGGCAATCGCGAAACCGGTATTTTAACGGACTGATAAGGTTTTGCAACAACTACCTTGTCTTGTGGGTGGAAAAAAATATCGAGCAATCGCTCCACTGGCTCGCAATTCGCAATCCCTCAAGCGACCGGGGCTTGCAACGACGATCTGCGACACGATATAATGGCGTTGTAAGTGTCGGTAATAACAGGGGATAGTGCAGGTCGCAGACGGGAACGGCATGAACATCCTGGGGATTTCGGCTTTCTATCACGACAGTGCAGCAGCCCTCGTGGCTGATGGCGAGATCGTCGCCGCTGCCCAGGAGGAGCGATTTACCCGGATCAAACACGACAGCCGGTTCCCCTCCCACGCAGTGGAGTATTGCCTCCAGGCGGCCGGCTTGACTCCCGCAAACCTCGACTACGTCGTGTTTTATGAAAAACCGTTGCTCAAGTTCGAGCGGCTGCTGGAGACCTACCTGGCCTATGCTCCGCGAGGGTTCAGGCAGTTCCTGGCAGGCCTGCCCGTCTGGCTCAAGCAGAAACTGCACCTGCCTCGAGAGATGGACAAGGCTCTGGGGTACGCTTACAAGGGCCGGTACGTCTTCACGGAACACCATGAGTCCCACGCGGCCAGCGCATTTTTCCCATCGCCCTTCGAGGAGGCGGCCATCCTCACGATGGACGGCGTCGGAGAGTGGGCAACCGCCAGCTTCGGCGTCGGTCGGGGCAACCGGGTCCAACTGAGCCACGAGTTGCACTTCCCCCACTCGCTGGGCCTGCTGTACTCGGCTTTCACCTACTTCACCGGCTTTAAGGTCAACTCGGGCGAGTACAAACTCATGGGCCTGGCCCCCTACGGCGAGCCGAAATACCGCGACCTGATCCTAAAAAAGCTGATCGACCTCAAGCCCGACGGCTCGTTCCGACTGAACATGGACTACTTCGGTTACTGCCATACGATGGTCATGACGAACCGGCGTTTCGAGAGGCTCTTCGGTGGCCCGCCCCGCAAGCCGGAAGGCCCGCTCACAGACAGAGAAATGGACCTCGCCGCGTCGATCCAGGCGGTCACCGAAGAGGCCATGCTGCGAACCACCCGGCACATCCACAGCGTTACCGGGATGAAAAACCTCGCCCTGGCCGGCGGCGTCGCGCTCAACTGCGTCGCCAACGGCCGAGTCTTGCGAGAGACACCCTTCGAGAACGTCTGGATACAGCCGGCGGCCGGCGATGCCGGCGGCGCGCTGGGTGCGGCTCTGTTCGTGTGGCACCAGCTCCTCGACAACAAGCGATCCGAAGACGGTCGCGACAAACAACAGGCGTCACTGCTCGGGCCGGCCTACGGCGACGACCAGATCCGACGCTTCCTCACGGAACGAGGCGCCGCCTACCACGCATTCAACGACGAGCAGGCCTTAGTTGCTCAAGTCGCCGATCTGATCGATCAGGGCAAGGTCATCGGCTGGTTCCAGGGACGGATGGAGTTCGGACCGCGGGCCTTGGGCAGTCGGAGCATCATCGGCGACGCACGCAGCCAGGAAATGCAGTCGATCATGAACCTCAAGATCAAGTTCCGCGAGTCCTTCCGGCCGTTCGCGCCGTGCGTGCTTCGCGAGGACGTGGCCGACTACTTCGAAATGCGACCGAACGAGGAGAGCCCGTACATGTTGCTCGTGGCCTCCGTGCGACAGGACAAGCGGCTGAACTCTGTGGGACGCTCGCTGCAGGGGCTCGACAAACTCAAGGCCAAACGGAGCGTTGTGCCCGCCATCACGCACGTAGACTACTCGGCCCGGGTTCAGACGGTCGATCCCGAGCGGCACCCGAGGCTGCACAGACTGATGACCACATTCAAGCAAAAGACCGGCTGTCCTGTCATCATCAACACCAGCTTCAACATCCGCGGCGAGCCCATCGTCTGTTCGCCCGAGGACGCCTATCGCTGCTTCCTGGCGACGAATATGGATGTGCTGGTGCTGGAAAACCAGATCCTGTATAAGCAGGAGCAGCCGCAGGCGAAGCAACACGAGGTCGATGAGTACAAGGCGAAGTTTGCATTGGACTGAAGGCAAAACCCGAAATCCGAAACAAATACGAATGACAGAAATCCAAAATCCAAAACGGGACACCCGAGGGGCGACAGCGTTTCGGTCATTTGAGTTTCCGAGATTGGAATTTGTGTTTGTGGCTCATCCGGTTTCGGCGTACTTCCCGGTGCGATGGGGGCTCTGCCCCCCACCCTCCGGCATTTTGTCGCTTTGGACCAATAGCATGAGCAGGAGAGGGGACCGACCGGCACGACGCTTGGCTGCCCAGGGTCGCGTTCGCTCGGTATTTTCCTGCTCCTGTCCTGGGCGCAACCATCCGGCTCCACTGCCGGTCCACACACTACCATGCTGCTGGTGGAAAACGCAAAATGCCAGGGGGCCGGGGACAGCGTCCCCGGTCGTGGGGTGTTGTACAACCACAGAAGTACGCAAAAACCGGATGAGCCGAATTGTTTCGGATTTCGAATTTCGTTTCAGGATGGTGAATCTATGCCCTTGATGGAAATCGAATGGCATCCGAGCGACAGGCAGTTGCGGGTGTTCGGCCTCAG
>CAZDTD010000070.1:10662-18788 GCA_964507995.1 uncultured Pirellulales bacterium
TGATGGAAATCGAATGGCATCCGAGCGACAGGCAGTTGCGGGTGTTCGGCCTCAGCGGTCTGGCGGCGTCGATCCTGGCGGCCCTGATCCTGCACTTCGCCTGGGGTTTGGCAACCATTTCGATGCTGGCGGTCGTGATGGCTGGCGCCGTCATCTTCCTATGCAGTCTCATTTCGCCTGCTGCGGCGAGGGTTCTCTACGTCGGCCTGACCCTCTTCGCGATGCCCATCGGCCTCGTGGTCAGTTTCGTCCTGCTGGCGGCCTTCTACTTTCTGCTCCTGACGCCGCTGGCACTGGTCTTTCGGCTCATCGGCCGGGACTCGCTGTATCGCAGGTATGAGCCGGATGCCGAGAGCTACTGGGTAGAGCACACGTCGAGTGACAAAATGGAACGTTACCTGCACCAGTTCTGATGCACAGGGAATAGACAAGGACTATGACGCCCCAAAACGAAAAGCCAGCGAAACTCAGTGACTTGGCCCGGCAGAAACGCCCTTCGTTGATCGCGGAGTTTTGGTGCTTCCTCAAGCACAACAAGAAATGGTGGCTCCTGCCGATCCTCATCGTGCTGCTGTTGCTGTGTCTGCTCGTGCTGCTGGGCGGCTCGGGGGCTGCGGTGTTCATCTATCCGCTGTTCTGACAATGCAGCGGTGCGTGGTACGCACCCTACCGGACCGCGCCGGGCCCGAGGATGGTCTCTGCAAGCCTGCGGACCTGGGGTGAGGCGGGGTCGAGTTCAAATGCTCTGCGGATCTCTGCGACCCCCTGCTCCCGCCGACCGGTTTTGACCAGCAGAATGCCCAGGTTGCCGTGCAGCATGGCGTGATTCGGCGCGAAGGCCAAGCCGTCGCGACAGATCTTTTCGGCCTCCTGCAGCCGGTTGCTCTTGAAGAGCACTTGCGCCCAGTCAAGGTAGGCGAGCACATGGTCCGGCTCGAAACGAATCGCCTTGCGGAAGCATTCCTCCGCAAGGTCCGCCCGGCCCAGCCTGTTGTGGCACCAGCCGAGGTAGTAATACGAGGCGCCGGAAGTCGGCTTGATCGCCAGAAGTTTGTGGTACTCCGCGATGGCCCCCTCCAGGTCGCCCTTGGCGCGAAGCACCGACGCGAGCGAATCGTGCGGCAAATACGAATGCGGCAACAATCCCTGCACGATCCGATACTGCTCCAACGCCGCATCGTACTGTTTGAGGTCCTCCGCGAGCATCTGGCCGTAGTCCCAGCGGAGCCGCCAGTCGGCCGGGACCTTGGTGATTTCCGCACGATACCTTTCGCCGATCCCCGCCAGCATGTCCGGCGTAAGGGCCGCTTGCCACTCCTGGAGTTGCCGAGTCAGCCGCTCCATCTGTTCCCTGTGGCCAAGCTGGTTCGTAAACGGCGGTTTGGCCAGGAAACCGTTCACCACCATGCTCAGTGTCTCCTGGCTGCTCCAGTCGTTGTATCCCAGCCGCTCGGCGCACTGCTCGCACGTGCGAATCCCGCCGCGAACCTCGGCCTTGGCCGCAAACCTCGCAGGGATTGTCTGCTCGATCTGTTCGAGAACCGTGCGGGCCAGGAGGTAGTTGCCCTCGAATGTCAGATGCACATGCTCGTGGAAAAACTCCCGTCCGGGCAGATTGTAAGGGCTGTTCGCATCCACGGCCCGAGCGACATCGGCCAATCGGACGCCTTGCGACTTTTTCTGCTCGGCAACGGCCCGAATTACCTCGTTGGTTTGAGTATCCGCCCGGAAACGGAGCGTGTCGAAATCGCGGGCCCGGACATATGCCGCTGCGGCCTTCTCGTAGTCGCCGGTCAGTTCGCAGCAGGCCCCAAGCCGGAATTGCAGTTCGGCGTGAGATTCATCGATCTGGGCAGCCCGCAGATACGACGCAATCGCCTCGGCGCGCTTTCCCTGGGTCTCGGCGATCATCCCCTCCTTATAGACAGCATCCCACGCCTTCCGCTGCTCGGCCGTCAGGTCCGCGCGATGCAGCGACGCGAAAGGCGGACAATCCCGCAGATTCGTTCCAATGGTGCAGAGAATCGTCGGCACTCCGCGGTTCTCAGCGATCCGACAGATGTCCTCCAGGTTCCGACGGAAATGGCTGTACGTCGCCTTCAGCCGCGGATCGTCGGCCCGCACCTGCTCGTTGAGGAACATCCCCATGCCGAGCCAGGACTGGAGTCCCTCTTTCCCCAGGCCGCGACCGCCCAGTATGTTCGACAGCAGTTGGCCCAGCTTTGTGGCCTTCAGGGTAATTCCGAGACGAATCAGACGCAGATTGGACAGGGCCGGCGTCAGGACTGTCCCCGGCCCATAGGGGCCGACCACCTCGTTGTTGCCGGTGTAGACGACGAACAGGTCAGGGTCATATCGCGCGCAGTCACGGGCGATCTCCAGGACGACGTGGGAGTTGATCGCGGCCATGGCCACGGTAATGACCTCGAATCGCACACGCGGAAAACGCTCTTCAAGCAGCGATTCAAGGACGCGGCCAAAACGAAACGCGTTGTTCGGCGCCCCTTGCGCGGCGGAAGCCCCCAGAACGAAGATGCGGCACACCTCTTCAGGTTTGTGGGCGGCAAAAACAAAAGGTTCGAACTCGCGAGCCAGAATCGGAGGGAAGAAACGCCAGCCGAACTGCACATTCTCGCCCAGGCACAACCGGCCGTCGATCTCGCATTGCACCGCCACATGGGGATTGTAACCATAGCCGGCGACCCGCAGGCCGACTTCGAGCAACCCCAGGAACAGAACCGGCCCGAGGAGGATGGCAGCTATGCGAAAAAGCCATACCCGCAGGCGAGAAACCAGAGGCTGGAAACTGGGGGCTGGAGGGGTCCCGACCGCCTCCGGTCTATGGCCTGCGGCCTTCCTTCTCGGCTTGTGCGACATGAACCCGACCCTGTTCTGAAGCAAGCGTCGCAGTCTGATGTCGCGACGCGGCTACTTCGCCACGACGGCGTCCACCTCGATCTCGAACAACAGCTCATCCCGGCACACGTCGTTCTCGACGATAATCGCAGGGAACGAGGGAACACCGTTCTCCTCGCAGTACTTCTTGAACAGAGGCGCGTCCTTCGCCCGCTTGAAGTAGGCCAAAGAACGCGTGACATCGCCCCAATCCATTTCCCGAGAGCGAAGGATGGCCTGGACCACCTCCATCGTCTGACGGACCTGGGCGGCCGGGTCGTCGAGGAACACGCTCTTGCCGTGCTCGTCGATGCTGGCCGTGCCGGATATGTACATCCGTCGAAGATCGGGCAGCTCCAGTTCCACCGCTCGACTGAACGAGCTGCCATACTGCGGGGCCGGCGACTGCATCGGCGACGGGACTTCGAACGCCGACACTTCCTGGCTGTCGGTCTTGATGGCGATCAGGCCGCAGACCAGCGCCGCTCCCAGCAGGTTGCGACCGCCGATGCCGGTGCTGGCCGGCAGCAGTCCCTCGTAAACCTTCTTTTCCGTGAAGAACTTGTTGCGGACACTGTTGAACTCGGGATACCAGCCGAGAATGTCGTCGTTGTAGAACCAGGTGCGAAGCACGTCGCCAAACACCATGCCAGCATCGTCCAGCAGACTGTCCATCTGCTGGAAAACAGCCGTCGCCTGCTCGGGCTTTCCGATGTGAACATCCGGCGGCAAGAGGCCCGCCAGCCGGCAGTACTGCACGCAGCCATCGTCGAACACGGTGCCCGCGGGACGCCCGTTGTAGGAAAGCGGCTTGATCGACGTCCCGGAAACCGCCCAAACGTGCACGCCAAAGAGACCGTCGGACCGCGAATTCTCGATCCAGGCCAGGGGCGCGTGGCCGTCCTCCGCGACCGCCGTCAGTGCCGCCAGAGCGTCTCGATCCGCCGCGGACAAGCCGAGCGCCTCCACAGAGATGATCCGGCCACCCGCCTGGCGAACGGCATCCGCAGTCCGCTGGAAGACCGACTCTGGAGATTCGCCTTTCTGGGGGGTAACCGTAATGAAGTGCTCTTGAACCGAATCCCGACCTACTGTCGTGACGCTCAATCCCGCCGCCACTCGTTTCTGAAAATTCGTCAACTCCGAAACTCCTGTATGCAATAAAGATACGGGCAACAGACTGAATCAATTATTATACCGCAGAAGTCCCCTGCACACAAGGAACTTTGTCTTCATCTCGCCACAAACCACGGCGGGAATCCCCGAAATCGCCTTATCGGACGCGTTTCACTCGCTTCTGGGGCTGTCGTTTCGGGCGGTCGTCAGTCCCGGAACCCGCGGCACGTCTCAAAGCAGTCACTTCCGCCGGGGTTAGCAGTCTGTATTGGCCTGCTCCAAGGCCTTCGATCCTCAGATTGCCGATTCGCGTTCTCTTGAGTGAACGAACATCCAGACCCACCCGGGCCAGCATCCGGCGGATCTGGCGGTTGAGCCCCTGGCGGATCGTAATCTCGATCAGTGATTCGTCCCGGCCGCCCTTGAGCACTTTGACCGCGGTGGTCTCCGTCTTGCCCTCGGCCAGCCAGATCCCCTTCTTGAGCCGCTCGATGGCCCGTTCGTCCACCTGCCCGGCCACCTTGGCAACATAGGTCTTCGGCACCTCGTACCTCGGATGCGTCAGGAGATTGGTCAACTCCGCATCGTTGGTCAGGATCAACAGCCCGGTCGTATCGGCGTCCAGACGCCCAACGCAGTAGACCCGCTCGGACGTGGGAACCAGGTCCACGGCGCTGCGCCGGCCCTGAGGATCCTGGCTCGTGCTGATGACGTTCTTGGGCTTGTGCAGGAGGAAATACACCCGCGCGGGCTGTTTGAGCCGTCGTCCACTGACCGTGATCGTATCGACGTCCGGGTCCGCAAAGGCAGGCAACTGGTCGACCACCTTGCCGTTCACGGACACCACGCCCTGGAGGATCAATTCCTCGCACTGCCTGCGAGAGGCCACGCCGGCCGAAGCCATCACTTTCTGCAATCGCTCTTTCATCGATGATGGATGATGGATGATCGATAATCGAAAGCAGAAGCTCTGCCTTCCCAATCAATCATCCCTCATCAATAATCCTTACTCAATGGATATAGATGATTCCGATACACAACAGCATCCAGACCAGCAAGCCGATCTGAAACGGTCGATCCCGCAGGATCAGCTTCACCGGATCGCAGTACAACCCCTTCTGCGTCAACGCGCTGAAGCGAAAGATACAATACAACACAACAGGCGACGTGTACACAAGTCGATTCGTGCCAAATCGCTCGATGGTCGCGGAATCCATCGCGTACATGAGAAAACAGACGACCGCCAGGACGCTGCTGACGTTGAGCATGTGAGCCAGCAGTTCCGGCGTGTACTCGCCCAGCGTCTTGCGGAAGGCGTCGCCGTTTTCCCGAAGGAGGGCGACCTCGCCTCGGCGTTTGCTGAAGGCCAGGAAGAGCGTCAACGCGAACGTGCACACGACCAGCCAGGGCGAAATGGTGACGTCGATCACGACCGCCCCCGCCACCGCCCGCAGGCAGAAGCCCGCCGCGATAATGGCGCAGTCCAGGATCATCACGCGCTTGAGCCCCAGGGAATAGAACACCATCAGCACGGCGTAGACCACGAGGATCGCGGCCAACCCGCGAGAGAGCAGGAGACTGCCGAGGAGCGATGGAACTGCGCACGCCAATGCGAGGATCGCCGCGGCCCGGACGCTCACCCGACCCGACGCAATCGGCCGGTTGTGATACTCCGGGTGGAGGCTGTCGGTCTTGCGGTCCATGATGTCGTTGACGATGTAGATGGCCGACGAGATCAGGCAGAAGCACAGGAAGGCCCCCGCCGCCAGCCCGACCGCAGCCAGGACCTCGTCGGGCGGTCCCGCAAGCCGTCGGCTGAAGACCAGGGCGGCCAGAACGAAGACATTCTTCACCCAATGAACGGGCCGAAGGATCCGCAACAATTCCATCAGGACGCTTCTCGACAAGAATTTCGATCTACTCCACAGGGCACTGCAAGCACAGGACTTGCTTCAGGATACACGCTCGAAGACCAATGCGTCAACACCGAACCGTTCACGGCCAAGGGGCCTCGGGGCACAGGATGAATCTCTGGACTGGCGGGAAACGATCCGGTATCCTGTCATAGAAGCTCGACATTGTGTCCGGGCAGGCGGATACAGGCAGACACAGATCATATGGAGGTACAATCATGTGGCGAGTGGTTCTGGTTGTCACGTTGGGCCTGGCCGCCTCGGCGAGTGCGGCGATAAGCGATGAGTTGACGCCGCCGGTTCGACTGGAGGCCGCCGGTAAGGCGATCGACACGGATATCGGCCATGCGGCCCCCTGCGTGTGCGACTTCGACGGCGACGGCGTCCAGGACCTGCTCGTCGGCCAGTTCGGTGACGGCCTGCTCTGGATCTATCGCAACGAGGGCACGAACGCCGAGCCGCAACTCGCGGCGGGCGTAAAGTTCAAAGACGGCGGCAAAGACGGCACTGTCCCCCATGGCTGATGCATCGGATTCGGTCCACATGTTGTGGACCTCGACGGCGATGGACACATGGACATCCTCTCGGGTTCCTGGCCGGGGGAGTTGTTTCTGTTCAAAGGCCTGGCGGATCGCTCCTTCGCAGCCCCGGAAATGCTCACGGACAAAGACGGTCAGATTATCAATGTCGGCGGCGGGATCGAGGAGCGTCCGGACGGCCAGGGCATTCTCATCAAAGGCAGCGTGGAGCGGGAAAAGACCGATCAGGGGGCGTTCATCACCTATCGTGGCAAGCGGATCGAGAGCACTGCGGAAAGGCCCGTCGCCACGACGGGCACAGCCTCCACGGTCCGTGCGGCCGACTGGGACGGCGACGGCGACTACGACCTGATCGTGGGCAACATCAACGGCGATGTATACGTCATCCCCAACGAGGGCAGCGCGACTTTGTATGCCTTCGGCAAGGAGAGACGACTCCAGGCCGGAGGGCAGCCGCTGAAGGTCGAAAGCCGGGCCGGACCGTGTGTCGCCGATTGGGATGGCGACGGCGATCTCGATCTGCTCGTCGGCGCCGAGGACGGCAGTGTGTCGCTGTTCCGCAACACGGGCTCGGCAAAATCCCCCGAACTGGCTGCGGCCGCGCAACTCGTGCCGCCGGGCAAGGCCGTCTACGGGGCCGATGCGCCGAAACAGCCACAGCGGGGCATTCGCTCGAAGCTCTGCGTCGCCGATTGGAACGGCGATGGCCGACTCGACTTGCTCGTCGGAGATTGCGCCACGCAGAAGCCCGACCTACCCGAGCCAACCGCCGAAGAACAGGCCAGGTACGACCAGATCCGCAAGGACCTGGAACCCCTTCAGAGACGTTACCGTGAACTGGTCGAGAAGCTCTACGGCCCATCACGGGTGAAGACCCAGGCCGAACGCGACCAGGTCCACAAGGAGTTCAGGGCAACCGTTGAACAAATGGAGACGCTGGATTCGCAACTGCCGAAGGAATACGAGATGCACGGCTGGGTCTGGCTGTTCCTTCGCAAGTAACGGTTTGGAGGCGCATCATGGTCGACGATGTCGTGATCGAACCAATGACCGGGGATTTTCTGCTGTGGCGATGCCTGCACCATGGGCCGCTGTCGCGGGAGACAATCGAGCAATGGCCCTCCAGTAGCGAGATCCCGTGGGAACGTTGCCGCACGCGAAATGTCCCCCTCCTGGCGAAACTGACGCGAACCTACGGCGCCTGCGCGATCGTCGCCCGCGACGGCAGGCAGATCGTGGGGCATCTGCGGTTCTACCCGAAGGCCGTCTGCGGCATGGCGGGCGCCGGCTGCCTGTGTCTGCAGCAGGACTACCCCGCCGGCCCGGCCGAGGATTTCGCCGACGCGGATTTTCCGCCGCTGTCGCAGATCGAGGACAAGACCCTTGTCGTTCACTGCCTGATGACAGGCTCCGTCCTGTGCAAGGAGAACCTCTACCAGCGAAAGGGAATCGGCACGCGAATGGCCAAAGCCCTGATCGAATGGGCCCGGACAAACGGCTGGCGTCGCATCGAGGCCGACTCCTTCGAGGACCTCCCCATCGTCTACGAGATCACCGGCAGCGCCGGGCACACGTTCTGGGAAAAACTCGGTTTTCACCTGGCCGACCGTCGCCCGCATCCGGACCTCCAGGGACACGATGAATTTGTCGTCCGGCTCGAAGA
>CAZDTD010000071.1:0-18355 GCA_964507995.1 uncultured Pirellulales bacterium
CATGCGTACAAGAGGGTATTGCATCCTGCGTGTCGCGGGTGCAGTTCACGTTTGTAGGTAGTTTCTGGTTTGCTGTGAAAAGGATCATTCGACGTTGACTTTGTCATTCCCGCGCAGAGCCTGCCCCCGACCCGATCGGGGGCGGGAATCCACTGCCCATGAAGGGCCGGGTCCTGCGGTTCCTGGATTCCTGCTTGGCGCAGGAATGACAGGGTCGATTCCTAAGGGTTGGGAGAATCTACCTGCAAACACGAATCGCACCCGCGTGTCGCCAACGGTCGGTTTTGGGTTTGCCCGGCGGGAGGACTGGGCTATAATGACCTCGACGGTATTGAGAACGACGTCATGAAACTGAGGTGTGGCACACGATTGGCGTCCCGCGTCGCAAAAGGGGCGGTTGCCGCCGTGAACTGGAAACCGGATTGGGGAAAGGAGCGTATTTCCCATATGGAGCATATGCACCGTCGCGGAGCAAGACTCGTCATCGATGTCCGGGAGCACGGGACTGTTGTCGGCACGGACGATCCGGTGAACCTGGAGTTCGAGGATTGCGTCAACGCCGTCAGCGGCCTGGTCGACTGGCTGGCCCGGGCGCTGGCGGAAGCCAACGAGGAAGGACACGAAACCATCGGTTCGGCGATTCTCATCGAGACCCTGCACCAGTGGACGTTCAACCAGGAGGTGGATGCGAGCGAGGAATGCGAAGACCTGCCGGAGGAGGAGGAAGAATCGGATGAGGACTTCGACGCGGATTGATAACGCGGTCGGTAGCGTGATCGTTCAGCCGTAGAGCTTGCCGGCGTCATCGACGTAGAGTTCCCCCTGGGCATTGTCGATGATCTTCGTAGCGTCCGACAATTCGGCCAAATGGGGGACTTTCAGCAGCAGGGAGCACTTGTGGCATCGCAGCCTGCGGTCCGCCGCAGAGGCGTCCAGCCGCCAGCGAGAACCGCACTTCGGGCATTTCATGATGATGTGCATGGGATTCCCCGTACGTCTATCACTGTGGCACATTCCTACTCGCTCTTATCGGCTCCAGCGGGAGGAAAATGTGAGTCGCATGTGGTTTTTCTTACCCGCCTCCGACGAAACGGCCCGATAAGGTCGCCACTTTATCTGGTGGAAACGGCCTGACCGCGATTCCCGCGAACTGCAAGTCCCTGGGGCCTTGAAGGAAGTCGTTTTTTCCGGTATGATGGAGACATTGGGGACAATGAACCGATGTCGAACCTGATCTGTGGACGAACGCTCGATTTCGACCTGCTGTATTCGGCGGACAGGGTCTACAGACCCTATGCGGACACCTCCCGCGCCGTTGAGCCCGGCGAGCCGATCCATGTGGACGTTCGGGTCCGCCCCTTCGACGACACCGGCGTGTGCGCCTCATGGTCCCGCAGCGGCAGCCTCGATCTGCGGACTCTGCCCATCGGCTCCAACCTCGATTGCTACGTGTAATCGCCCCCGTTCACCACAGGGGCATGGTCAGGTTGATCCCTTCGATCGCGACACTTGGGTCGGTTCCCTCCAACCGGCAATTGTTTGGACAGGGGGTAGTTCCGAGAATATCATGGGCCGCGGTTTACTCTCACAACCAGGAGTATCGGCGGGCCGCAGGATGTTGGAAAGGAGCAGACCATGACCAGACAGACGCGACGCGAGTTTCTGAAGACGCTGGGGGCTGTGGCGGGGCTTTCCATACTGGGAGGCGGGATCGGTCGGGGGCAGGGCCTCGGAGCGAAGGACCGGCCGAACATCCTTTTCATCATGACCGACGACCATGCCTCCCACGCGATGAGCTGCTACGGGAGCAAGGTCAACAAGACGCCCAACCTGGACCGGATCGCCAACGAGGGGATGCGGTTTACGAACAGTTTCTGCACGAACTCGATCTGTGCGCCGTGCCGGGCGGTGATTCTCACGGGCAAGTACAGTCATGTCAACGGCCTGATCGACAACGCCGTGACGTTCGACGGCTCGCAGCCGACGTTTCCCAAGCAGCTCCGGCAGGCGGGCTACGAGACCGCCCTCATCGGCAAGTGGCACCTCAAGAGCGATCCGACTGGCTTCGACTACTGGAACATCCTGCCGGGACAGGGGGACTACTACAACCCGGCCATGATCGAGATGGGCCAGCGGAAGAAGCACACGGGATATGTCACGGACATCATTACAGACTACGTGCTGGCCTGGCTCAAAGGCCGCACGAGCGACAAGCCGTTCTGTCTGATGTATCACCACAAGGCACCGCACCGCAACTGGCAGCCTGCGCCGAAGTATCTGACGCTCTACGACGACGTGGAACTCCCCGAGCCTGCGACGCTCTTCGACGACAACGCAGGCCGCGGTCGGGCCGCGAAAGAGCAGGACATGACTATCGAAAAGACCCTGACCCAGGCGGACCTGAAGCTGACGCCTCCCGGCGGACTCACGCCGGAACAAAGGGCCCAGTGGGACGCCGCGTATGGGCCGAAGATCAAGGCCTTCGAGCAGGCCCGTCCGCAGGGCAGGGACCTTATCCGCTGGAAGTATCAGCGATATATGAAGGATTACCTGCGGTGCATCGCGTCGGTCGATGAGAACGTGGGCCGGGTGTTGGATTACCTCGATGAATCGGGTCTGGCCCGCAACACGGTCGTCATCTACACGAGCGACCAGGGCTTTTACCTCGGCGATCACGGCTGGTTCGACAAGCGGTTCATGTACGAGGAGTCGCTGCGGATGCCGCTCGTGGTCCGGTATCCGAAGGAGATTTCTGCGGGCTCGGTGAACAACGACATCGTGCTGAACCTCGACTTTGCCGAGACCTTCCTGGACTACGCGGGCGCTCCCGTGCCGACGGACATGCAGGGTCGGTCGCTGCGCCCGCTGTTGCAGGGGCGAACGCCAGGCGACTGGCGGACCTCGATGTACTATCACTATTACGAGTTTCCCGCGGAACACAGCGTCAAGCGTCACTACGGCGTCCGCACCGAACGGTACAAGCTGATCCACTTCTACAACGACATCGACGAATGGGAACTGTACGATCTCAAGAACGATCCGGAGGAGATGCAGAACATCTACAACGATCCCCAATACACGGATGTTGTGAAGGAGTTGACGGCCGAGTTGAAGCGGCTGCGGGCCCAATACAACGACACGACCGGCGCGCCGGTGTGATGCGGGGCGCGCGGACAGGAGAACCCCGACGTATGGAACAGGATCGCAACCTGGACGACACCACGCCGCTGAGCGAGCTGACGATCTCCGTCGTTCACGACAATTATCCCTGCGTCGAGTCGCTGAAGACCGCCTGGGGATTCTCGGCGTACGTCACTGGAGCCGCCCAACGCATCCTCTTCGACACAGGCAGCGATGGAACGCTCCTGCTGGAGAACATGGCGAAACTGCACATCGATCCGGCGGGCATTGACGCGATCATCCTTTCGCACGTCCACGGCGACCACGCCGGCGGCCTGGCCGGCTTGCTCGAGGCGAATCCCCGCGTGCGCGTCTATCTGCCGGCGTCGTTTCCCGCCAGGGTCAAGGACCTGGTGTCCGGACGCGGCGGATCGGTTGTCGAGGTCGCCGGGCCGCAGGAGATCTGCCCGAATGTATACACCACGGGCGCCCTGGGCAGGCGGATCAGGGAACAGGCGCTGGTCGTTCGCACGGGACGCGGCACCGTGGTTCTCACCGGCTGCGCCCATCCCGGCGTCGGCGCGATGGTGAGCAAAATCCATCGCCTGCACCCGGGGGACATCGCGCTGGTGATGGGCGGCTTCCATCTCGAATGGTCGCTGTCGCGGAAGGTCCGGCAGATCATCGCGGGTTTTCGCAACTGCGGCGTCCGGTGCGTCGCGCCGACTCACTGCTCCGGCGAGAAGGCCCGCCAGCAATTCCAGGAAGCCTTCGGGCCGCAGTTCATCGAAGTGGGGGTGGGCAAGACCGTCCATCTGGCGGACCTGTCGTAGAATGCAAAAGCCAGGGTCCTCTGGAAAGAAGACCCTGGCTTCCATGTCGGTAGATGGCGAGATCGCTCTGTTGCCGGGTGTCAGTTCTGTCTCTGCTGCTGCATCTTCATGAACGTCGTCATGATCTCCATCACGTGCTGCTTGGGGACGGCCAGGTCGATGGACAATTTCCCGCTATCCACGTTGCCTGCGACGGCGATGCTGTTCTGGCTCTGCACGGCCGGCGCCTGCATCGGCATGGGCACCATCGCAGTGACCATCTGGAACGCCCGCAGCAGGTTGAGCGTCGTGAAGAAGTCGGCCTTCTCCGCTCCCGGGATCAGTTTCATGGCGGCGTCCACCTCCGTGGCGGCCTGCGACGTTGCGGCGCCCGCCTTTACCTGGTCAATCAGCTCCCGCACGACCTGGCTGGAGTTGCCCGCAAAGGCGTAGATGAGAAGATTGTTGACCACTGCGATTCGGAGGTTTATTCCCTGGCCGTACATGGCCGCGATCATCTGCGCTTCCTGAGAATTCGGGTCCGTCGCGGCGAAGCTCATCTTGATCGCGTCGATTGCGATGCCCTGATAGGTCTCCGCCTTTCGCTGGATCTCGAAGCTCATCTTCAGACCCATGTCCTTGTAGAAGTCGGCGACCGCGCCGGTGCTGAACAGTTTGGTGGACTCATCGAGAACTCGATAGAACGCCTGCGGGTCTTTCAACCCGACGACGTATCGGACCGCGACCGGGGGTTTGCTCGTGGTGTCCACCGAGAACGAACCAGCCAACGTGCCGCCGATGGCGTTCGTAGCATCCGTAGCGAGTTTCTTCAGTTGCAGAATCTCCGGATCCGTGGGGCTCTTGCCCATCATTGTAGCGAGCATCCCCATATACATTTCGTTGAACCGGTTCCATGTGGGAGTGTCCACCGATGCGGTGAAGTTCGCAATGGCGCCGTTCTGGAAATAGCGAGCGAAGGACCGGTCGGGCGAGGCTGCGCCTCCCTTGAGATTCTTGGCCATTTCCGTGTTTGGGAGCGCCGTCACCACCAGTCCCGCGTTGATCGCGTTTGTGCTGGGAGTGAGCGTCAGGCTCACGGACTGCGTTTCCTTCATCAGGGTGTCGAGCAGCGACGCATACATCTCCATGATGCCGTCCATCCGGCCCATCATGGGCGGCCCGCCCTGGGCCTGCATCTGCTTGGACATGTCCTTGATTTCCTGGATCTTGGCCTGGATCATGGGACCGAACATCTTGGACACCGTCTCGATGTTCGCGTAGGCCCAGGCGGGCGAACTCTGCGCTCGTTTGAGCTCGTCGGCGCCGATTCT
Organism: uncultured Pirellulales bacterium; assembly: GCA_964507995.1. Taxonomy (GTDB): domain Bacteria; phylum Planctomycetota; class Phycisphaerae; order Sedimentisphaerales; family Anaerobacaceae; genus PLanc-01. The sequence continues at coordinate 5,264 of CAZDTD010000071.1, forward strand.
CTGGGCCAGGGCCGTGCTCCCGCGAGGAATCCAGTTCTTCGCCTCGGTCAAGGCTTCCTTGTTGCCCGCCGTGGTCACGAGGGCGAATGCGCCGGCTTTGACGGCCGCGAGGTCCTGCTCTCCGTCGGGCCCGATGAGCGAGATGCCCTGGGCGTCGGGCTTCGTGACGTTGGGGTTCTCGGTGACGAACTTCTGATAGTCGCTCAGAGGGACGAGCACGCCGATGCGCGACGGGTCGGGTTCTTCGCCGCCGGGCAGGGGACCGAACGCGGTGAAAGTCCCGGACAAGTCGAGTCCGCTGGGTTCCGCGCCGCCCAGCATGGCGGCGATCTGGCCCATCGCCATCATGGACGTGCCGATCGGAGAGATCCCCGTCAGAAACTGATCCAACTGGCTCAGCGTCCCGTTGAAGTTGTTGATTCGCACACAAAACAGCGACTCGGCGGGCACGAGCTGCATGGGGTCGGTCGCCGCGGACTGTGCGGCGATGCCCACGCCGGCGGCCAGGAGGACAACCAGGAACGCCCCCGTCAGGAATCTGTCGTTTCGATGGTTTGATCGTTTCATTTCGCAACCTCCTGAGAATCTGATGTCTGTGACTTACCGTTCACTATCGACGTTCCGCCGCGTACAACGGTTCGGCGGCAATCACGATCGGGCGTCAAACAAACGCTGTCTCCGTTCAATCTCTGCGGACATCGCCAAATGCTAACCCGCCGACGGCAGAACGTCAATGGTCCTTAGCCGAGGATCAACTCCTGGAGCGAGCGCTTGGGTACGTGGTGGACGCCCTTGTCGTCTCGCCAGTACTTGATGTTTCCGTCCTGGCCGACTCCTTCGACGACTACCTGTTCTTTGGGTTTGCCCAGCGCCAAAACGAGCAGGATCTCATAACGGGCCGGGATCGCCAGGGTCTTGCGAAGCTCCTCTCGTTTGATCAGGCCAATCATGCATCCGGCGAGCCCCTTTTCCCGGGCTCCGAGGAGGATGCTCTGGGAGGCGATGCCGTGGTCGCAGCCGAACGTGTTGTTGACCTCGGTGTCGCCCAGGATGACGATATAGCCGGCGGGCCTTTCCCCTTCGACGGGGCCCGGCCAGTCCCTTAGATATCCCGCCCAGGCCAGCGTCGCAAAGATCGACGCGTTCTTCGCCGGCTCGCAGGAGAGAATGTACTTGAGCGGTTGCAGATTGGCGGCCGAGGCGCAAAACCTCGTCAGTTCGACCAGTTCCTCAAGCGTGCATCGTTCGATGGCGGATTCCTGGTGGAATCGCCGGCAACTTCGATTGCTGATGATGAGTTCTCGTATCACGGATTGTCCCCAATTCAATTACGATTGACCCTTTCGACGGATCTCGACCTCCAGTCGATCGCCGGGAGAGAGCGTTTGGCTGTCGTTCATCTCGATTTCGACCCGGCCGGCGCCGAAGAGGGTTTTGTTGCTGAGGTCCTTGTCGTTCAGGCGGACGGCGACGCCCGCAGTGGTCCAATCAGCCGGCAGGGCGAACGCGAGGGACTGGAGGGTCAGTCGGCCCCAGCGCAGCTCGATCTGTTCCCGCTGCACGGTTCCCCTGCGGGTCTGGCTGAAGGAGCCCCACCCCTCGGCCGCAGTGAACGCGGCCCGGAAGTTCTCCGGCGTCACGCGGGGGGCGAAGCCCACGTGTCTCTTCGGACCGTCGTATTCGAAGCCGGCCAGAGCGGTGTAGACGCCCCAACTGGCCATCGCGCGAGCGTAGTGGTCGCCGCACTCGACCTCGTTGAACGGGTTGTGTTGGGCCGGCTGGTATCGCTCCTGGACTGCGTGGCAGATTGCCAGGGCCTCGGGGATCATGTTCTCCCAGACCATGTGGCCGGCGACCTGGTACTCGATTCCCGTCCAGATTTCCTCTCGATATCGCACGCCTTCCTCGGGATAGGGGCTCTTGGGCCAGGTGCAGGTGAACAGGCCCGGCTCGCTCGGCAACGCGAACCACCGTTCCGGCGGATGCGCCTCGTTCTGCGGGCCGACGTCGGACGCCCAGTTGTACTTCCAGATCGAGCCCAAGGCCTGCTTCACGTTCGCCGGCGGGTAGATGTCTCCGAGTCCGAGCTGGCAGGCCCAGCCCTGGCCGAAGAGCTGGTCGGAAAGACAGCCCTTCTCATATTGGTACTTCGGGTATTTCTGGAGATCGACGACCTGGATGAAGTATTCGCCGTCCCAGAGCCGCTCGACGCTGAGCCGACTGCCGCTCTCGAAGATCCTGCGGCACCGCTGTGCGAACTCGGCATCGCCCATGAGTTTTGCCATCTCCTCGCCGGCCCGCAACGCGGCCAGGTAGAGCGAGCCGACGAATGTGTTCGGGCCCTCGAAGTTGATGTCGTAAGTGTTGTGCTGGCTGTTCTCGATCAGGCCGTCGTCGTTGTCGTCCTGGCTGATCGAGAATTCCAGGGCCTTTTTGATCCGCGGCCAGTTCTGCGTCAGGAACGCTCCATCGGCGGAGCACAGGTGCTCGCGATAGGCCTTGAGGATCGTGCCGCATTGCCCATCGGCCGCATAGGCCCGATTGCTGCGGAAGCCGACGAGGCCTCTCTCGGTATCAAAGCCTTCGCCGAAGTCCTGCATCTCGCGTGCGCTTCGTTCCAGCTCGGGGAACAACCGCGCCGGTGCGTGGGCGTAGTTCCACACGTGCGTGCAGGTCCCTTCGCAGCAGCCGACGCCTTCCCAGGCCCAGAATCGGCCGCTCTGCCACCATTGACAGGTGCCTGTCGCGAGGTTGCTTACGGTCGAGTGCAGCCGGAACAGCAGCCAGCGGGGCAGCGTGCTGTCCTCGTAGAAGGTCTGGCACCATGTCCACGTGTCGCCGGCCAGCCGGCGGTGGTTGTCGAGCACGTAGCGGGCGACCGCCGCCGCGCTGTCGAAGCGGTTGGCGTACTCGTGTCCCTGCGGATGATTGGGGAAAAACCATGTCAAAGCGAAGCGGAACGTGCAACTTGTGCCCGGAGCCAGAATGACGGGGGCGGTGGCCATCGCCATACTGCGTTTTTCCGTGGCCGGATAGGTCGCCTCCTGGGCCGCGTAGAGTTCCTTGGATCCCGACGCGGATTGGAGGATGCGGTTGGCTTTCTGGACTGTCACCGTGTCGTCGTTGAAAGCCAACGCGAGCGAGCCATAGTCCGGCAGCTTGTCGAACGGCCCCAGGTCCGCCTGACAGGCTTCATCCGCCAGCTCGATCTGGTCGATGTTGATGTGTCCCCAGGCGCCGGAGTTGCGGTCCACGATCTGGATCGTTGCGGACTTGCCCTGCAGGTCCTCGACGTTCCAGAATCGCCATTCGAGCTTCTCGTTGTCCTTGCCTGCGGCGGTCCGCACGACCTTGTCCCCGACGAGCAGGTTGATGCAGGTTTCGCCCGCGTAACTGCCGCCGCCGATGAGGAAGTTGACGTACTTTCGATTGATCTCGAAGGCAGGGGAGGCGAGCGTCCCGTGCGGCTGGTCGCCATCCAGGAACGTGTTCACCAGGCCCTCGCCCAGGAACCCGCTGACGCTCTGCTGATTAGCGAGAGTGCCGTGCGCAGGGTCTTTGCCGAACGCCTCGCCCGTTACCGTCCAGTCGCCATAGTCCTTGCCTTCGAAGTCGGCCAGGACGATCTTCGGTTGGGGTGCTTCCACCTGGGTTTTCGGCGTTTCCTGTGCCGTGTGGACGATCACCGTGCGGCCTCCATCCTGTACGATCTGGCTGTGTCGCAGTGCGTGCACGGTCTTGGCGGAGTCGAGGCACACCGCGTTCTGGAGCCAGCCGAGAACGCTCACGTAGAGCGCCTGGTCGGAGGTGTTCTTGAGCGTGATGTGAAAAACCGTCGCCGGCAGGGCGGAGTCCTTCGCGTTCAGCGGAATGAAGGGCGAGAAGGCGTCCAACTGGGCCCGGACCGGGAAATCGTCCGCCTTGTAGCGGACCACGCCGATGGGGTACTCGCCTGCGAATTCGACTTGGCCGAAGTCCTTGTTCAACGCACGCACGGCGGTTTTACCGCCGGATTCGACGACCACTGCAAATCCGGAATCGACCGGCGAATCCGGTCGATACGTGCGGTAATTGTCCCGGCCATAGCCGCTGAAGACGTGCTTGTTGAAGATCTGCCAGAGGCCGAGCGTGCCGTCGCCGCGAAGGTAGAGTTGTCCCGTCGCAACGCCGCCGACGGGCATGCCGATGGTCTCCAGTTCCTCGCCCGTGTAGACGGCCCGCTCGCCTCGCTGGAGCAGCGTTGCCGCGAAATCCTGGGGCAGGTTCTTCTCCGCCGGCACGAAGTGCGAAATCGTCGCTGCCTCTTGTGCCGCTGCGATACAATTGCCCCACATGGTCAACGTGCAGGCGACCACGACAAGGTGAATCATTCCATGCTGTCTCATTGTCGGCTCCGCATCAGATTGGTTGGAGGATTGTTGTTTTCAGTTGTCGCCGGCGATGCCCAGCCGGATCGCCAGCAGGGTCGGCTCGACGATGTGCAGGTTGTTCAGGAACGGCTCGGTGTACCTGATGTCTCCGAACTCGGCTTCGTCGAAGTGGTGCTGCCTGCCGACGTGGTTGTTCCAATCCACGCCTTCGGTGAGAAACCCTGTGTCCCGCTGGTGGTGCTTGGCGATGGCTCGCAGGATAGTCAGGCCGTCCTGTTTGTATTGCTCGTTTGTGGTGTCCTCGAAGGCTTCGAAGTACGCCAGCGCCGCTTCGGCGTTCTCCCAGAGATACGCGGTGTCCCAGCTTTTCTCCATGTAGAGCAGGCCCTTCGTTTGCACGCCGTTTCGGTCGTCGGTCATCTTGAACTGGTCGAGTCCTGCGAGGCACTTCTCATAGGCGAAGGCCCGTACATCGTCGTCCTTCAGGAGTTTGGCGGCCTGTCGGAGCGTGCGAAACGCGACGGCATAGGCGACACACTCGTGCTCGTCGTACGTGTCGTGGTTGATGCTGCCGAAGAATCCGCCGGCGTCCGTGAAGACGGTCGCGCTTCGGCGGATCGCCTGGCTGTAGTCGGCGAGACCCCGCTGGGTCAGCGCGGTGTCGAGCTGAATGATGAACAGACCGTCGCCGCTTTTTTCGAAGAGAATGTCGCTGTCGCCATAGGCGTTCTGCGGATAGTGTTCGCCATTGGGTTTGCAGCGTCGCGGATACCAGCCGTTTGAGGTGGGGCGGATGTTCCTGTGAATCCAGTCGGCTGTCTTGACTGCGATGTTTCGCATTGTGGTCCTTCGCGGCTCGTCCACGAGGTCGCTGAAGATCAACAGTTGGTAGGCGATCTTGGCCATCGAGCCGGGGCAGAACCAGTTGCTCTTGTGCTGATAGTTCAGGCAGTATTGGTTTGTTGTCGTCTCGCGGTAGCCTGTGATGAAACCGGTGTTGTAGTCGATGAAGCCGTCTCTCAGGACGTGGTCCAGCAAACGCAGGGCCTTTTCCTGGACTTCTGCGTCATTGCTGTACAATCCGAAGGCGTAGAGCTCATAGGCTCCACCAACCGCGTTGGCCGCCCAGCCGGGGCCTTCGAGGTTGCCGAAGTCGTGCCAGCCCATGATGGCGCCGTCTTTGTCCACGAAGCTGGACTTACAGCACAGGTTGCCGTTGTATTCGATCAGCGTCCGTTCCACGGTGAAGCGGACGCTGTCTCTTGCAGAATCCAGAATGGTGTAGCTCGGGTCCTCGGGAAGACTAAAAGGAGTCCCCAACGCGTGACTCTGCGTTGGGGTTCTCCTTGCTTGTCGTAGTGTTTTCGAACTTCACATAGTCCAGGCCGAACATGTAACTCTTGACGGCCTTTTCGTTGGCACCGACGATCTCGACCTTGAGCGTGTGCCGGCCTTCGGTCAGGTCGTGCGTGCCCATGTCGAGCGGGCCGGTGGCGACGACGCCGTCGTTGAACAGGTCGATGGGATTGCCGAGCTTGGCGCCGTCGAGGTAGAGCTGGACGATACCGTAGTCGATGGCCTTGGTGAGTTGCATCTTGAGCCGGTAGTTCCCAGCCTTCGCGACCGGTACGGCCAGTTCGAGTGCGTTGCCCGGCTTGCCGTCGGTCCACCACAGTTGTGCTTCATTGCTCCATTCCGTGCCCCAGCCGGACATGTCCTGGACCTGGGGATTGCCACCGGTCTTCGAGAGAATCGCGAGGTCTTCGCCTTCAATCGCCCCTTTGATTTTGAAAATCTCAATCGGACCCCAGTAGCCTTTTCGCTGATCGACTGGGACAGGCTCATACGGGTCTTTCTGTCCCGCGGCCTGGTACCAGTAGACGGTCGAGGCGTACAGCGTGGGTTTGGCGTTCGGATAGTACTTTTCGATGGCGGCCTCGAACGACTTCTGGAACGGCACGTTGTCCGGGATGTGCCAGCGATTGACCGAGACGTGTCCCTTGTTGTTCATGCTGATCGTCTGGTTGTGGTAGCAGTTCTCGAACAGCGTGGGATTGCACCAGGCGTAGCCGAAGTAGTCCTCGGAGCCGGTGCCGAAGGTGGAGGGGAACTTCTCGCCGTCGACGAAGAACTTCTCGTCGCCTTCGCCCCACCAGCCGCCGCGAGGGTTCCAGACGTGCAGCATGACGCCGCAGAAGCGGCCGCGTCCCTCGGTCTTGAGCATTGTCCAGTCGATCTTTCGCCGCTCGGGGTCCTCGGGCAGGAAGGCGTCCCGATGCCACTTCGCGTGGAACCGCCCGAGGGTGTCGATGGACATCCTCGCCGGCGCGTGGCTGATCGTGAATCGGATCGAACGCGGCTTGTCGCCGTCGTTGGTGACTTTGACCACCGCCCCTTTCTGGAAGGGCATGTACCACCGGCAATAGAAACCATCGTCGTTCATGCCCATCGGGAAGGATTCGTACTGGTTCACGCCGGGAGCGGTGCCGAAGAAATCGCCCAGGGGGGCCCACACGCTCGGCTGCGACTCGCCGTCCCAGTACATGTGCAGGGTCAGCTCGCGGAGGATGTCCCGGTCGTCGGGCGAAGCGGGCAGGTCCAGGCCGGCCTCGATGCCGGTGATGGCCCGTTCGCCGGCGAGCTGCAAGACCGTGACGGTCTTTCCCGGCGGGATCGTGACCTCCTTTTCCTCCTTCTGCAATCCTCTACGCCGGGCCTGCCTGCCGCCTTTATGGGACAGGACGGTGTTCGCCCGTTCCAGGGCGAGTTTCTCCTCTTCCGTCAGGTTCCTCGTGAAGGTCGGCAGGACGGTGTCCTTCGGATAGGTCGTGTAGGTGAAGTGATAGTACGCGCCCCAGTCGCCTTCCGCGACGATCTTGCAGGATTTCTGGAAGGGGATGGGGACGTAGCAGTTCTGTCCTCGGGCGGCCTCGTGGACGAGGGCGGGGTAGACGAACGGCTCGTTCTTGCCGTTGAAGTAGCCGATGAAGGGCAGGTCCACGACGGGCTCCGCCTGGCCGTCGAGATAGATCTTCACATGGCCTTCCTTCGCCAGGGCCGACCAGGTCCGCCAGATCACGGCGGGGCCTTCGATCTCCGCGAAGACGAGCGTGTCGCCTTCCTTGCGGATGATGCCGTTGCCGTCGCCGTTGGCGTCCCAATCGACGTACTGGCCTGTGGCCTCGTTGTATTTGCTGGCGCGGTCCCAGCTCGACTGCTGGGCGCATTGCTCGCCCGGCACGGGCAGCGTCGCCAGGTGGTCCAGGTCCGTCAATCGGTGGACCAGGTCGATGTAGGTGAACTTCTGGGCCGCTCCGGCTTGTGTCCCCGGGAGCAATGACAACGCAAGGCAAATGCCTGCCAGGATGTGAGTGAACCGCGCGATGCTTCGTTGGCTGGTCTTCATGCTCTACCTCCCTATGAATTCATGAGTTGCGGCTGTCGATCGGGGCAGCACAGGGCTTGTACCTGCCCAAGGCGGTATTCTAATAACAAAGGCCCTCTCCCGCCAGCAAGTTCGCATTCGATGAAAACCCACCGGCAGGGAAGGGCCTTGGATTGGTTGTGGTATGGAAACCGCACCGTCCTGTGCGGCTGTTGTTGCCTATTGGCCGCTGTATTTCACCGTGCAGCCGTAAGGCGGCGTCACGGGCGTGCTGATCTTCTGGCCCGCCAGCAGCTCGGTCAGGGCCCTGTCCACGTAGTTGACCGTCCCGGCGCTTGGCTCCTGTTTGCCGAGCGGCGCATTGTCGATAGCCCCTTCGTAGACGATCACGCCGTTCGTGTCGATGACGAACATGTGAGGCGTGTTCCTCGCGCCGTATTGCCGGCCGACCTCGCCGGTCCGGTCGTCGAGGATCGGATAGGGCAGCTTGTGCTTCTTGGTGAACTGGCGAGTGGCTTCGACCGTCGCGTTGTTCGTGCTGTTGATGGCCAGCCAGACGACGTTCTTGTTCTTGTACTTCGTCGCCAGATCCACCATTGTGTGGACGGTCTCATAGTGATATCGAGAGAAAGGGCAGTCGGGATTCATCCATTCGAGGACGACGATGCGGCCCTTGTAGTCCGACAGGTTGACGGTCGTGCCGTTCTTGAAATTGCTCAGCTCGAACGAAGGCGCCTGTTTGCCGGCCACCTCCCCGGCGACGCCGGTGCGCCGAGGCCGCTCCCGGCTGGTCCTCTGCAACTGAATCTGCTCTTGTTCGAGCTTCACCAGTGCGGTTTGGAACGCCTCCTGGCGTTTGGCGATCAGCGTCTTGACCTGGGCCGCGGTCGCTGTGGCCTTCTCCTTGACCGCTGTCTCGTAAACGGCCTGCAACTGGGCGACGAGATCCTTATGGTCCGCCTTCAACTCGTCGATTTGTTGCTGGATTCTCTGGTGTTGCAGCCTCAGTCCCGCGGGTTGCTGCGACGCCGTCGCCTGCGCCGAAACGGGGCGCAGCCCGGAGCGTCGCGTCTTCTCCTGCGCTTGTGTTTGTGTCTGGCCGAACGCCGTCGAGGCCAGCGTCAGAACCATCCATAGCGTGCCAACTGAAACGACTATCCTGTTCATTTCGTCATTCTCCTAAACCGAACGTCCGTAATACCTGGCGTCATTGGAACCGCAAGGTCGAAGCCGGATGGAGATCAAACCTCGACCAGCGACCCGGCGAGCCAGTGTACTGCCTTTTACTCCGGCAGGCCACTGGAAGTTCGCGGAGATTGACACTGGGCAATCATCTCGCGGACAGCCCAGCCTTGACTTCGCCCAGGAAGTGCGTGATTTCGTCGATCGCTTGTTGCGGCTGCGTCAGATGGTTCTCGATCATGGCCACAAGTCGTGACCCGATAATCACGCCATCCGCGCCGGCGTCGGCGATGGTTCTCGCATGCTCGGGCGTGCTGACGCCGAACCCGACGCAGATCGGCACGTCCGTCAGGCCCTTGAGCCGCTGGACCAGGTCCTCGACCGAGTTGGAGAGCGTCTCCCGACTGCCGGTGACGCCGAGCAGGGACACCGTGTAGATGAAACCCGTCGTCTTCGACGCGATTCGCTTCATCCGCTCCGCCGTCGTGTTGGGCGTCACCATGAACACCGTGTCGAGACCCGCGGCCCGGGCCGGACCTGTGACTTCCTCCGCGTCGTCGATGCTCAGGTCCGCGACGAGCACGCTGTTGACCCCGGCCGCATGGAAGTCGCGGAAGAATCGCTCGATGCCATATTGCGCAATGAGGTTGCAATAGATCAGCAGGCCGATGGGGATGTCCTTGTGACGTTTGATCTCGCGGATGAATTCGCAGGCCTTGTGTACGGTCATTCCGCTTCTCGCGGCGCGCACGTCCGCCTTTTGGATGGTGGGGCCGTCGGCGATGGGGTCGGAGAAGGGGATGCCCAGTTCGAGCACATCCGCGCCGGCATCCATCGCGGCCTTCACAACCGCCAGGCTGGTATCGTAATCAGGGTCGCCGATCACGAAGAAGGGGATCAGGGCCGCTCGGCCCTGGCGTCTGAGATCGGCGAACACGTCTTTGTAGCTTTTCATGAAGGGGGCTCCGTGACATTCGAAAGAATGGGACTGATAGGACCTCTGGGACAAATCGGACCTATGTCGCCTCTCGCGAGTCCTTTAGCGGTCGATGTTTCTCGACGATGCCGACGTCTTTGTCGCCGCGCCCGGAGAGATTGACCACGACCACGGTCTCCGGGGCCAGTTTGCCCTTGAGACCCACCACGTGGGCCAGGGCGTGCGTGCTCTCCAGAGCCGGGATGATTCCTTCGATTCGCGTGAGCAGGCCGAAAGTTTCCAGCACATCATCGTCGTCCGCGGGGACATATTGCGCCCGACCCGTGTCCTTGAGCAGCGAGTGCTCGGGTCCGACGCCGGGATAGTCGAGCCCGGCGCTGATCGACTCGGTGTCGATGATCTGGCCGTTGGGGTCCTGGAGGAGATAGGACCTGGCTCCGTGGAGGACGCCGGGCCGACCGGCCGTCAGACTGGCGGCGTGTTTGCCTGTTGTGACGCCCTTGCCGCCGGCCTCGACGCCGATGAGCCGAACGTCCTTGTCCTCCAGAAATCCTGAGAAGATGCCGATGGCGTTGCTGCCGCCGCCGACACAGGCGACGACCATGTCGGGCAACCGCCCGATCTGATCCAGGCACTGTCGGCGGGCCTCCTTCCCGATGCAGCTCTGGAAGTGTTTCACGATGGTGGGGTAAGGATGCGGCCCGGCGGCCGTCCCGAACAGGTAGAACGTGTCGTCTACGTGCGAGGTCCAGTACCGCAGCGCGTCGTTGATCGCGTCCTTGAGCGTGCCGGTCCCGCCCTCGACGCCGATGACCTCGGCGCCGCAGAGCTTCATCTTGTGGACGTTGACGCTCTGTCGCTCCACATCCGTGACGCCCATGAAGATCTTCGTCTCCATTCCGAGCAACGCGCCGATCATGGCGGTCGCCAGCCCGTGCTGGCCTGCGCCGGTCTCCGCGATGAGCTTGGTCTTGCCCATGTACTTGGCGAGCAGACCCTGTCCGAGCGTGTTGTTGACCTTGTGGGCGCCGCCGTGGAGCAGGTCCTCGCGTTTGAGATAGACCTCGAAGCCCACGTGCTCGCTCAGACGCTTGGCATGATAGAGCGGGGTGGGCCTGCCTGCGTAGTTCCTGGACAACTGATCGAGCTCGGCGACGAACGCCCGATCCACGGAGAAGCGGTAGAACGCCTCCTCCAGCTCTTCGAGCACCGGAATCAGCACTTCCGGGACATAATAGCCGCCGTAATCACCGAATCTGCCGCGATGTTTCATATCTTGGTATCCCGTATAAGGGGTCTATTGTAGATTTTTGATGTTTGATTTCTGATTGAAGAGAGTGATTGATGCAAATCAACAATCAACAATCGCAAATCACCAATCCTGTCACGCTCTCAAATGTCGAATGCTGTCGAACAACGCCTTCATCTTCGCATGGTCCTTTTTGCCGGGCGAGGACTCGATGCCGCTGCAGACGTCGATCCCGTAGACACCGAGCGAGACCGCGGCCGCCGCGTTTTCCGGGGTGATTCCGCCGGCCAGGAAGATGCGTTTGGCGATGTGCCCGATGATGTTCCAGTCGAAGGCCAGGCCCGTGCCGCCGTAGCGTTGCGGATTGTATGTGTCCAACAGAACCGCGTCCGTGAAGCACCGGTCCACCTGCGGGAGGTCGGTCGCGCTCTTGACGTGCACGACCTTCATCGTCTTGACGCTGTCGTAGGACAACCACCGGCAGAACTCCGCGTCCTCGTCGCCGTGCAGTTGGACCCAGTCCAACTGGCACAGGCTGGCGATCTCGCGGATCTCTTCCAACGGGCTGTTTACGAAGATGCCGGATACGTCGATGAAGGCAGGGAGCTTCTTGATGATCTGGGCGGCCTTTGCCGGCTCGATGTAGCGGGGGCTCTTCGGGTAGAAATTGAAGCCCAGCAGATCCGCTCCCATGTCCATGGCCGCTGCGGCGTCTTCGTAGTTCGTAATGCCACAAATCTTGACTTTTGCGATCAACATATTCTCATCTCGATTCGGAGGCTACGTCCGGTTGGAAACCTCGACCAGCCTCTCCAGACAATGTAACGCCTTTCCTTCGTCAATAGAAGCTTGTGCCAGTGGAATCGCCTGCGAAAAACTGTCCGCCAGGCCGGCGACGATGATTGCTGCGGCGGAGTTCAGCACGACGATGTCCCGCTTCGGTCCTTTCTCCCTGCCCGCCAGGATCTCGCGGATCACGGCGGCGTTCGCGATCGCGTCGCCGCTGCCGAGGGCATCGAGCGAGGCGTTGGCGATTCCATACTCGACCGGGTCCAGCAGGAACGACGTAACCCATCCGTCGCGAAGCTCGACGACCCGCGTTTTGCCGAGCAGGCTGATCTCATCCATTCCCTGGCCGTGGACGACCATCGCCCGCCTGGCGCCGAGCATCTTGAGACTCTCGATGATCCGGTCGAGCAACTCGGGGTCGGAGACGCCCATGACCTGGGCCCTGACCCCGGCCGGATTGGCCAGGGGCCCGAGGATGTTGAACGCGGTGCGGAAATCCAGGCTCTTTCGGATCGATTGCACGAACCGCATGGCCGGGTGGAACTTCGGCGCGAACATGAATCCGATGTGCGCCTCGCGGATGCATTCGGCGACGGCATCCGGGCCGCGATCGATGTTCACGCCCAGTTCCTCCATCACGTCCGCGGACCCGCACCGGCTCGTGATCCCGCGGTTGCCGTGCTTGGCGACGTATGCGCCGGCGCCGGCCGCCACGAAGGCCGAACCCGTGGAGATGTTAAACGTCTTGACGGCGGCGCCGCCCGTACCGCAGGTGTCGATGACGTTTTCGAGATCGACGTGCACCCGCGTTACGTGGTCTCTCAGCGACTGCGCCAGGCCGGCGATCTCGCCCGGCGTGGCCCGCTTCATCCGCATCATGGCCAGAAAGGCCGCGATCTGGACGTCCGTCACCTGGCCTTCGAAGATCGTGTCCTGCAGGGTCTTGGCCTGCTCGAAGGTGAGGTCTTTGCCATTGAGGAGGATTTCGAGATACTGCGTGATGTTCGCCATGCTCAACTCCCTGCCGATTGTTTGCAATTCGCTGCGATGCGAAGAACGTTCTGGATGATCTTGCCGCCCGCGGGAGTCAGGATGCTCTCGGGGTGGAACTGGACGCCGAAGATGGGCAGCGTCTTGTGCTGGACTCCCATGACGACGCCCTCGAACGAGCCGGTGACTT
>CAZDTD010000072.1:0-17963 GCA_964507995.1 uncultured Pirellulales bacterium
TCGAGGATATCCGCCTCCACGGCGAGGGCCAGCGGGAGTTCATTCGCCTGCGGCCGGTGGTGAACCAATACATGCGGAACAAGGTGCCGGGATTCATCCGCAACGTGCGATTCCGAAACGTGACGCTCGACGGCTCGCCCGGCGACTATCTCGTACAGATCCAGGGCGCGGACGCCGAACACGATGTCCGCAGCGTGGCCTTCGAGAACGTTGCCATCCTGGGCTCGAAGCTGACGAGGGAATCCTCGCAGCTTCGTATGGGTGAACATGCGAGCGAAGTCCGGTTCGAAGAGAAGGCTCAGCCCGCTCGCTGAATGCCCTCGGGGGAGCGGGGCTCTGCCATGGTTTGTCTGAGCAGGCGAATACTCGCGTATCGGCGACCAATCCGCAGGACGGGGATTACGCACAACAGCGCGTTCACCACGAGGATGGACGCCTTGACGGCGGCGCTCGGTCCTTCCGATGGGTCGAAGAGATAGAAGAAGAAACCGAAGAAACTGTAAAATCGCAGCGATGCGACTCGCATGGCAGCCGCAAGGATCAACGGCACGATGAGATACATCACCGCGAGAAAACCCAGGAGCGTGCCGATCGCGTTGTAGAGGGGTCGATAGACGACGTACAGCTCCAGCAGCAGGAGCAGGACCAGGCAGAACGACAGAATCCCGGCGGCGTGATAGGCGAACTCCGCCAGGCTCATCTCATTGACGAAAGCTGCGATGGCGGAAAACGCTGCCCAGAGAATGAGCAGGCCGACGTTGAGCGCGAGATTCGAGTGTGTTAGCAATACCCGCCGCAGGACGCCATCGCGGCAGCGAAGCGGATTGCAGCGTTCGAGGTAGCTGTCGAAAGTCCGGACCGATCCGAGAGGGATCAGTGTCGCCGGAACGAGGGAGACGAGCAACCACATCGGGTATGCCTCGTCCTGGCGGTCCAGGAGTGGGAGGAACAGGCCCAGGGCGATGACCTCGTACCCGAGCAGATAGAGCAGGGCCGATGTTCGTCCGAACAGCGGCTCGCCCTCCAGGGTGAACTTCCGCACGAGCCCGAGGATGTTCCAGACCGCGAAATACAGCGCGATCAGGCCGATCAACAGGAGGGCCGGCACGCGAATGGCGTAGAATTCGATGCCGTATCCCTGGGTTTCGTGCATCTTCGAGGCGGCCCCGATGAGCGAAGATAAAGCCCCCAGGACGAAGGGGGCGCCGAAGACCACGAGGAGAATCCACACGGTTGTGCTCGTCCTGGTCTGCGTTCGCGAAGCGGTGCCCGATGCCAGGAGCGCCAGGGAATTGGCGAACAGCGCCACCGCCAGCAACAGGAACACGATCTGTCCTTCCATTGCCGGGCTCAGGCGTCCGAGCAGGCCGAAGCCGACGACGGGCACGAGGCTGATCGCCGCAAACAACAGCGCCGGCAGGTTCCTGCCGATCAGGATTCCGCACGTCTTCTGCAGGGCCGAAAGCGGGAGCAACCGGAAGAAATCGTAGGTCCGGTTCAATATCTCGCCTTTCAGGACGGTGGCCGAGTTGTATGTGGCCCATCCCCAGAGAAGAAACACCTCGATCACGAGGAACTGGGTGAACAGCCCGCGGGAGAACTCGTCGTATGGAATCTCCATGCTGCCTGCGGATACGGTGTTGACGAACAGCAGCAGGATTACGACCGAGACGTAAATTGCCAGATAGATCCAGAAACTGCTCGGGCGAAGCAGACTGCGGTAGTATCGCCGGACTAATGGATTGGACAGGATCAGCTTGTTCATAGTTCTTGGGCTCCCTCGCCGCCGGAGATTTTCATGAACAACTCTTCGAGGTCCGCTTTGCGTTCGGAGAATCCGATCACCTCGATGCCTTCTTTCACCAGGTGGGCGTTCAGTGCGGCCACCTCCTTCGGATTGTCCGGGACTTCCACCGTGAACGCATTGTCGTGGACGGAGGTGACCTTGGCGCCCGGGAACCGCCCGGCGAGTTCCACCGCCCGATGGCAATCGGCCAGGACGGCGATATCGATCCGCTTGGCGCCGATGATCGTACGCTGGACCTCCTCGACCGCTCCGGACAGTCGGATCGCGCCTTTGTCCATGATGGCGATGTGCGAACAGAACCCCGACAGCTCCGTGAGGATGTGCGATGAAATGAGGATTGTCTTGCCCTCGTCGCTGAGCCTTCGCAGGACGTTTCGCAACTGGATTCGGGCCTTCGGGTCCAGGCCGGAGGCGGGCTCGTCGAGCAGGTACAGATCGGGATCGTGGACGAGGCGAATCCCCACGCCCATACGCTGCACCATGCCGCGCGAGAGGTGTCGCACGAGGCTGTCCTGCTTGTCTTGCAGATCGACATATCGCAGGGCCTCATCGACCCGCGTGGCGATCCGTTCCGGCGGGACCTCATACGCTTCCGCAAAGAACGCAAGGCACTCGCGGAGGGTCAGGTCGCCGTACAGATTGAAGAAGTCCGGCACGAAGCCGATCCGCTTGCGGATCGACAGGTATTGGCCCGCCAGGTCGCAGCCGAGGAGGGTCGCCCGCCCGCTGGTCGGACGCAGCAGGGTGGCGAGGATTCGCAGAAGGGTTGTCTTGCCGGCGCCGTTGGGTCCGATCAGGCCGAGAACCTGCCCCGGCTCCAGAGACAGACTGACGTTGTCGACCGCCACCAGGGCGCCGAATTCTTTCCTGAGATTGTCTGCTTCCAGCACGATCATGGTCCGAAGGTTCCTCTCAAACCACGGTTCTCGCGGATTCCGCACGGCGTGCCTCCGCGGCAGCACAGTTCGTCATCTTACCGCCGCGGCGCGGGTTCGGCAACAGGTTTTGTCGTTTTTGTCGGATGCAGGGACGCCGTTGTGGGAATTTGCTTGACGCAAGTCGGATTTCCTGGTACGTGGTATGGTGATGTGGTGAAAGGGGATTGATGAGGGCGTGTTGAACGGCCATGACGTGAAGCGAGGTGAGGCGTGCCCGGCGGAAGGAGGCCTGAAGCCGGGATCGGTTGTTCGGCGTACGCAAGACAGGAATCCCATTATGGGCGGCGAGCCGAATTACGAAGTGACCGATGGCCGACGCAAACCGCGGCGGGTTTGCGAGCCTCTGCACGCCAGGAAGCCGCAATTTCGGGGGCCGTCGCAGGACGACGAGCCGCGACGGCTCGACGAGCTACAACGCCGGACCCGCCAGCTTCAGAAACTCACGCTCGAATTGTCGCGGACGGAGGACCGGGAGCGAAAGCGGCTCGCCGAGATCCTGCACGACGATCTCCAGCAGGTGCTGGCCGCTGCCCGATTCCACCTGGGGACGCTCCAGGCCCGGGTTCGCGGCGATGCGGCGCTGGAAGAACTGGCCGACCAGATCGGCGCCCTGCTCCGCGAGGCGATCGGCAAGTC
This sequence comes from uncultured Pirellulales bacterium, assembly GCA_964507995.1. Taxonomy (GTDB): domain Bacteria; phylum Planctomycetota; class Phycisphaerae; order Sedimentisphaerales; family Anaerobacaceae; genus PLanc-01. The sequence continues at coordinate 3,382 of CAZDTD010000072.1, forward strand.
CCGCAGCCTGTCGCACGAACTCAGTCCGGCGGTATTGTATCAGGGCGACCTGGGCGAAATCTTCGAATGGCTGGCCCGCCAGTTCGAGGCCAAACATGGGTTAGTTGTCCACGTCGAAATCCGCGGGCGGATCGATCCACGTTCAGAGACGATCCGGGCATTTCTCTATAAGGCGGGTCGTGAACTGCTTTTCAACGTGTCGAAACACGCCGGCGTGCGAGATGCCTGCCTTCGTTTGCAGCAAGTCCGTCGCCGAGTGTGGCTGACGATTTCCGACAAGGGATGCGGTTTCGATCTGCGAGCCCTTGGAACGACCGATGGGTTTGGGCTCCTGAGCATCCGCGAGCGCGTCGAGCTGCTCGGCGGGCGCATGAAGATCAGAACGTCCGCGGGCAAGGGCAGCACGTTCCTCATATCGGTCCCCGATTCCGAGAGCGGCTGATGGACGCCGCCGGAGAAAAGGGGGTGAACGATCGGGGATCGTGCAGAGTTGTGCCGGACTCCCATGTGATGGGGGACCTTTGTCGCCCGAAGTTCAAGGAGTCTCGAGCCAGTGCTGGCTGAGGAGGGCCAGATCCGCCATATTCACCGTCCCGTCGCAGTTGAGATCGGCCGGCGAACACGCCTGACCGGACCAGCCGGCGAGTCTGGCGAAGAGCCACCATGCGGCATAGGCCTTCCTATTCGCATTGAGCGGCTCGCTGTGCGCCGATTCGCACGAGTACCAGTCTACGTTGATGGCGTGACTATCCTGCCAGGCGGTGGCCCAGTTGCCCAGCCTGGCCCCGGTTTGCGAGGCGTAATAGCTGCAATCGTCGCTGGGGAAGGGATAATAGACGCCGTCGGGATTGTGGCTCTCGATGTCGGCGAAGTCGTAGAGCACCTTGCCGTTGGCTTCGCAGTAGTCCCGGATGACCTGGTTGGCGGCCTTGTTGTCGTCGTCGTCGCCGTGATCGACGTGTCCGGTCATGTACACGAAGGTGATGTGCGGGTAATCCCGTTCCAGTTGGCTCATCGGCTCGATGTACTGTGGGAACAGGGTGTCGTCGTTGTACTTGCCGCTGACCTGCCCGCACCAGGACCACAGGATCACGTTCACATGGGCGTTCTGCGGGTTGTTCAGATAGGTCCGCGTGTTGTTGACCCAGTCGGGGTAGTATCCGACGTCCCCGCCCATGGCGTAGTCGTGCAGGTCGAGCGCGCCGTTGGCGCCGCCGCGTTTCCAGGCGAAGATGTCTCTCGGCAGCGTCAGGCCCTTGCCGCCGGCGTTGGCGAAGGCGACGAGTCCGGTCATGCCGGTGGTGAGCTGCGAGCCGTGGGAGGTGTGGCCGTAGGCGATGTGAAGCGTCGCTTTGGCCTGCACGATCGCGGCCTCAGGGATTTGGGCGATGTCGGTGCAGGTGTGATCGACGATCAAGGCCTGGGCGAGTGCCGCCGGAACGTGCCCAATCGAAATGAGGATCGAGGCCGCCAAGGCCAGTTGTATGCGATGCTTCATCGATCTTCCCCTTCCTGCCTCTCGGCCGGTCCTGGGGACCGGCGCCCTGTGAAAAGACACATTACAGACACCTTTCGAACACTATTATGCCATTTTACGAACGGCACAGCAACGCAAAAAGACGATGAATTGACTTTACGGTTGCGGCGGAGGCGGGTACTTTGGTGTTTGATAAAGGCGCTGGGTATGATATGGGATATCGCACAGGAAAAATGCCGTGGTGGGGAGTGGTCACGTTGCTCGGCTTGATGGCCGGATGTCGGACGTTCAATCGGGGGATCACGGAGAGCGTGCTGGAGCATCGCGCGTCCGATGATTGGCAGGTTCGCTACGGCAGCCGCGTCATGTACACCCTCGCGGACGACGCGTTGACCGACGTGGAGTTCGAAGGTTCGACGATTGCAGGCGATGTGGTCGTTCGGTATCAGCGGGGACTCGGGCCGCAGGCGCAGTGCATTGCGGATCGGACCGCCGACCTGCTGAACCAGGTGTGCGAGCGGACGGGGATCAGCATTTCGACCCGGACCACGGTCTACCTGATTCGTTTCGATCAACAGCCGCAGAACTACGATATCACGTTGTCGGTCGAGCCCAACGAATTTCCAGTGCCGTTGTTCGTTCGGGTTGGCGAGGAATCGAGTGACGCCATCCTGGCCCAGAATCACATCTATCCGTATCTGGCGGTTCATGAACTTGTGGAGACCTCGCTTGTGGCCGGGACCGCCGGCCTCATCCTGCCCGATCTCTCCTGGCGGGGGCTGCTTCTGAAAGGGGATCTCAACAACTACACCCGTTGGTTTCGAGAGGGCCTGGCCAATTACGCCGGTTACGTCGCCTACAGAATCATCGCGGCGGGAATTTCGAGCGAACAACGGATCGTTTATCGCCAGGCGTTACTGCACGCCAGCCCGTTCACGTCGCTGGCGAAGGTCAAGGGCAGGCTGTTCTCCTGGCCGCAATCGTCCGCGCTGGAGCGAGAACGAATGTACTACAACGCGGCGTTCGGCCTGTTCCTGCTGATCGCGGAGACTTACGGCGAGCAGACGATTCCGTACATTGCTCACGAGGTCGCCCAGTACAAGACGCTCGACGGAACGGACCTCGTCGGGATTGTCAACCGTGTGATTGGGACCGATGTGAGACGGTTGGTCGAGGAATTCGAGTTCCCCTCGCTCGGCGTGGAACTGGTACCGATGAGCCCGGCCTTGGCGCTCAATCGGGGGATCGATTTGCGCGAGGGCGCCTTCGTGCATTCAGTCCGGCCGGGCGGCGCCGCGGAGAAAGCGGGCCTGAAAGAAAAGGATGTGGTCGTCGCCGTGGGCGCCACGCCTGTCACCAACGCGCTCGATTTCGAACTGGGCGTGTTCAGATCGCGAAATCGGACGTCCGCATCCCTGACCGTCTTTCGACAGGGCACAGACGCGCTAACCCTCGATTTGTCCCTGGAAACGCCGCAATCCGCCGGCGACACGCAGCCCGCCAAACGCCGCAATCCGCTGGTGGAAGGCCGGATTGAGTTCAGCCGCTCAAGTCGGTGTACTGCCCCCTGACTCCAAATCCCCAACAAAAAAACACATGATATGGTAAAATTAACTTGACGTTATGTAATGTATACATTACATATGGTTCTGTGTGCATGACATATCAAGACGCGAATGGATAGGAGATTGGGGCCATGAGTCAGTTAGAGAAACTGGCGGGGTTTATGTCGGGCATGAACCGCAAGCAGAGGATGGCCTGGGCTATTGTCGGTTCGATGTCCTTGGCGGTGCTCCTGGGCGTCGGCGCACTCGTGTCGCATCGTCTCGGACCTGGCTGGCTGACTACCGTATTGGTCGTCGCCGCGGTCGTCATACAGGGGACCGGCGCGCTGATGTGTTTTCGCATCAAGCCGGACAAAGGGGGTGTCACATCCGATGAACGGGACAAGCTGATCGAGAAGAACACCAATCTGGCCGGCTTTGGCGCCGTATACCTGTTCGTCATTGTAGCCTCCTTCGCTCCAATCGCCGTCCTGGGTAAAGACGGCTCGCTTCCGGTGACGTGGTGTCCGGCCCTGCTGGTCGGAGCGGGTCTGTGCCAGGCGTATGCTGAATCCATCGCGATCCTCGTCCAGTACGGCTGGAGGGGCAAAGGAGACGAGTCATGAACAGGACACAGAAGGGCGCTGTGATGACCCTCTCGGCTTTCCTGCTGAACGTCGTATTCCTGGGCTATCTGTTCATCAGGATCTTCGTTCTCAAGAGCCTGCCACGGATGTCTGACTTGGCGCCTTTGTTGCTCGTGTCCGCAGCGATGGTTGCATGGTGGGCGGCCTTGTCGCGCAGAAGGCAGAGCCCGGCCGAGCCCGAAGCGGATGAGCGGGACAAGGTGATTCTGAAAAACGCGGTCCTCGCGGGTTTCATCTCGATTCTGTTGTTTCTGGCGGTGACGGTTCTGGCCCTGGCGCTTGTGCTCGGCGAAACGGGTTCCATTCCCGTCTATGTCCTGACATTCATCCTCTTCGGCGCGTGTCTCGCGGCGGGGTTGGTTTACGCCGTCGCGATCCTGGTTCAGTACAGGCAGGGGGGACAGGGATGAACGGGGATCACATCAGCAATCGCATCCGCCGGCTGCGGTTCGACCATAACGAGATGACCCAGCAGGAGCTTGCGGACAAGGTCGGCGTCACGCGCCAGACGATCCTCGCCATCGAGGCGGGCAAGTACGCCCCCTCGCTGCCCCTGGCCTTCCGCATCGCCCGTGCCTTCAACACCACGGTCGAGGACGTGTTCACATATAAGGATGACAAGGCGGCAACGTAATGGGCATTTGCGAATATGCCCACGCCACCCGGCTCGCACGGAGTTCGCGACGTGTGTCGCCCGGCGCCGATTGTCGTTCCTGCGAAGAGCCTGCCCTCGCGATTGTCATTCCCGCGAACGCGGGAATCCATTCATTAGGTCGCGAGCAGCCCCAAGGTTCTTGGATTCCTGCTTGCTTGGAGCAGCCTTCGGCCGCAACCCAAGTGCGCGATAGAGGAAAGGACGGACCGATCCGAAATCCGCCGCCCCGACGCGTAGCGGCGCTTCGCACCGAGGGCGGTGGGAGTTTGACGCTTTGGGGCCACCAGCGATAAAGGGAACCGTAACACCTCCGTGCTGCGCCAAGCCATGTAGTACGCCGTCCAGTCTAATTTGGTGAGTGGTCACGCTTGTGTCGAGGACGTCCCACCCTCGAATCGCGGGCAGGATGCCCGCGACACACTACTGCGGTCGTATCCACCATTTTAAGGTGGACGGCGTAGTAGGGTGCGTATCACGCACCAACTCCTGCATTTCCGAAAGGGGCAATGGTGCGTATTACGCACCCTACGTCTGGGCCAAACCTGTGAGCGAGCGTTTCGCTCGCGTTCACGCCGGAGGCCGGAAAGCGAAAAACTCCCCCTCGCACGACCGCTTCGGCCGTACCCGCTGTCTTGCTTACGCGAATTCCTGCAGCAGGGCGAGCAGCTTGCGGTCGAGCTTGTGGCCGTGGAAGTCCTCGTACTGGACGTCCGCCCGGTCCGAATCGAGAATGCCGAAGGAACCTCGGAAGTTCCAGAGGGCCAGGCCGATGTTGTGGCTCGTGAGGATCTCCAGGACGTCCCGCAGCCAGCGGAGCACCACATCGTGCGGGGTCTTGTTGAAGGCGCCGCCCTCGCCGCAATGGACGCCGACGCCCTTGCGGGCGAGGTCCGCCCACTTGGCGTAGTGCTCTTCGAGCCGCTTGCGGTCCCAGCCATGGCCGGGCCAGGCGGGCTCGGGGAAGTCCTTGTAGTTCACCCACGACGCTCCGGCGTGGCTGACGAACATGGGTTGATACGCCCGCGTGCTCTGGGCGATGCCGAGGTCCGCCAGTTCCGGCATGGGCTCGTTGCCCCAGCTCAGGCCGTCGGCGACGACGAGCCGGTCGGGATTGATCTCGCGAATCGCGGCTACCGTCGTGCGAACGACCCGCTCGTGGTCCTCGCGGCTCATCTGGCTGCCCACCGAAGGCGGCTCGTTGATTAGGTCGAAGCTGAGCTTGTCCTTGGAGATTCCTTTGTACCGCTTGGCCATCAACTGCCAGTGAAAGCAAAAGGCGTCCAGTGCGGACTTGTCCTTCCAGAGGCTGTGCGGCTCGGTGAACTCGCGGTTCACCGAGTACCCCGGCCCGCGATGGAAGTTCAGACTGACGTGCAGGCCGCACTTGCCCGCCAGGTTGATCCCGCGATCCAGCCGCTCGAGCATGGACTCCTTGATCTTGTAGTCGTCGCCGTCCTCGATCCAGAGCCGGTAGACGGTGGGGAACCGCACGAAGTCGAACCCGAAGTCCCGAATCCACTTGAAGTCGTCCTCGGGGAACTCCGCCCGGCTGTGCATGGTGAACATATCCAGCAAATTGAACCCGCGCCAGCGCGGGATGGCGGTCTGCGCCTTGGTCGGAGCGGATTGGCTCCGTCCCTCCTGCCCCAGCCCAGGCAACGCGATCGCCGCCGAACCCACGACGGCCTGTTTGAGAAAATCACGACGGCTGCTATTCATACCGGCACCTCCAGGTGGTAGTGACGCCGCAAGGCGTTACAGTGGCATGGGCATCTTGCCCATGATTCAGGATCGCAGACAGGACGCCCATGAAGCCCCTTGGCTCTATTCTCAAAGAAACATCACTCGCATTCTCCCGCATAATCCCACGCTTGGCAACTGTTTGCCCCTGATTCCGCCTTCGGTCGATTGATTTGCTTCAATCGGGGAACGAAACGGAAACGTCGGACAGATTGATGGCGTTTTTCGCTTTGTGGGGGTACCGGCGGAGAGGTCTGCCCAAGACGATAGAATGCATCTGGAGACTCCGGGGAGATGACTGCAGGGTCTGTCCCTTTCTCCGCCGGTATCCTGAAATGCGGTAAACGCTCTTCTTCACCGACGCAGATCGCCTTGACCTGTGCACAGCATATCCACCCAAGAAGCTCGCGGACCGTGAGGTAGCCTGATTCGGCCCGGTCTTCGGGCGGAACCAGATCAACTCACGCAAAGACGCGGAAGCACATCGCATGGAAGAGGCGGAGGTCCAGCAGGGCCGAAACGATGTTCTCACCTTCTCATCTTCAATACTCTGTTCCACCCGCTTGACCTGTCCGACTACCCATGCTACGATTCTGACCGTGAGCAGATGAGAAGCGTGTGTTGAGAGGCCAGATCACGATGACAGGCAAGGACATGGCGGAGAAGTCAGTGCATGCGGCAATCGCCGCAATAGAGGTCTATAACAAGCCTGATTTCCACTATCGCGAAGAAGCTTTCAGCTTGCTTATGACAAACGCTTGGGAACTCCTGCTCAAGGCAAAGTGGCTGGCGGATCACAGGGAGGATGAGGGTTCACTCTACGATATGCGTGCCGACGGAAACGCACGCAAGTCTCGCTCGGGAAACCCGTGCTCCCACAGCATAGGATATCTGGCCGCGAAGCTTTTCGAGGATGAACACTCGGGGTTTGACAAGCCCGCGCACGACAACGTAACGGCTTTGGTCGAGATCCGTGACACTTCAGCACACTTCATTCACAAAGACCTGGACCTTGGTAGACGAGTCCTGGAAATTGCCACTGCGTCCCTGCAGAACTACCTGCAACTCATCGGTGAGTGGTTTCAAATCGACCTGTCGAGGTACAATTTCTTTCTGATGCCCATCTCCTTCTACCATGGTTTCGAGGCTATCACGAGCACATCTGTCACGAGACATCCAGAGCAAGTCCAGCGGCTCTTTGCCTACCTTGACGATCTCCTCAGCCAACCCGAGGGGGAATCCACGAAGCATGTGGCCTTGAGACTTGAGACAAAGTTGGTCAAGTCAAAAGATGTGTCGGCAGTCCCTTTCCGTTGGACGGACGATCCAAGTGCACCGACCGTTCGTCTTTCGGAAGAAGACGTTCTTCGGAACTATTCTCTGACTTACCGGGAATTATGTGATCTCCTACGGCGAAGGTACTCCGACTTCGGGGAGACAATAGAGTATCACAGATTGCGCAAGAGAATAGAGCACGAGAAGAAGTACTGTATTACTCGTTTACTCAATCCGCGAAACCCAAGAAGTTCGACTCAAAGATTCTACAACACAAACATAGTGGCAGAGTTTGACAAACATTACACAAAGAGAAACAAGACCGACGAGCGAAATGGCGCGTGAGAAAGGTCATTTCAGGCCGCATAGACTACCTTGTGGGTCTTGAGGATTTCGTGACGGCGGAAGGGGTTCCGCAGAGCCTCCTTCTCGATGAGGTCGATCTCCCGGCCGAACAGGTCTCGCAACCTGTCTCGCATGTCCACGAGATCCCACAGACTCCAGGTGGCCTCCGGCTGGAAGGTCACGAGGATGTCGATATCGCTGTGGGGGCCGAAGTCTTCGCGCAGGATCGAGCCGAACAGAGCAAGCTCCTTGACCTTCCAATCGCGGCAAAACGCCGTGAGTTGCTCCTCCGAGATATTGACTCCGTGCAGGTTCATAATTGCCTCTATGCCGACAGCATCCATTAGAGCGGTTTTGGCCCTATCTGTCCAGTCGCACATATTGCCCCAACCCTGGCCGGGCGCAAAAAAAGAGGCCGTGGAGGGTTGTCCGCGGCCAAAAATCACAAGGGTCTGGTAAAGACCGCTTGTCATATCAAGTGAATGCCCTCGCGCCTCCCTGGTAGGGCCATCAAGTTGTTTATCCTATCCACATTCGAATCGTGTGTCAAGAGGAAATCGGACCTTTGATTCAATTTCCCAGAAAAGAGGCTGTTCTGGCCCGTAATGTCCCTGCCGCAGACGTCTTTGGGAGATTGTAAGTTGTGCTGAAGCTGGGCTTTGCGCGTGTCGCGAATGTGGGGGCTATGCGGCGACTGCTTTTTCCGGTACAATCCTGTGCTGAGTCTGAAGTTCACAGTCAAACGGGACGTAAGTCTATGGGATTGCCAGTAGTTGCGATAATTGGTCGGCCGAACGTGGGCAAGAGCAGTCTGCTCAACGCTCTGGCCGGAGAGATGATCAGCATCGTGGACCCGACGGCGGGCGTGACGCGCGATCGCGTCAGCACGTTCATCGGGCGTGACGACAAATTCTTCGAGCTGATCGACACGGGCGGCTACGGCGTCGTCGATTCCGACCAGCTCAGCGACCACATCGAAGGCCAGATCCTCCAGGCGATCGCGTCTGCGGATCTCGTGCTGTTCGTGGTCGATATCCGCGAAGGGATCACGCCTCTGGATACGAGGATCGCGGAGCTGCTTCGCAAGCACAAGCTCGACGTTCTCGGCGTCGCGAACAAGGCCGACAGCGGCAGGATGTTCTCCGCCGCAGGGGAGTTCATCAAGCTCGGCTTTGGCGAGTTCCTCTGCGTCTCGGCGCAGAACAATCTGAACAAGTTGGTCCTGCTCGACACGCTCTTCGAGAGGCTCGGGTCCCTGATCGAGGCGGGCGCGCCGCCGGTGCCGGTGATGAAGATCGCCATCGTGGGCAAGCGCAACGCCGGCAAGAGCAGTATTGTCAACGCCATCGCCGGTGACGAGCGGGTGATCGTCAGCGAGATCCCCGGCACGACCCGCGACGCGGTGGACGTGCGGATCGAAAAGGACGGCCAGACCCTCATCATTATCGACACTGCCGGCGTCCGCAAGAAGGGCAAGATGGCCAATGACATCGAGTTCTACAGCAGCGTCCGCGCGACCCGCTCGGTCAAGCGAGCGGACATCGTGTGGTTCCTGATCGATGCGACCGAGCCGGTCTCGCAGCCGGACAAGGCCCTCGCCCATTTGATCGCCCAGGAGTACAAGACCTGCATCATCGTGGTCAATAAGTGGGACCTGGCCAGGGACGTGGCCGCTACGGGCGACTACGAGGAGTACCTGACGAAGGTGTTGCCCGGCCTGAAGTATGCTCCGATCTCCTTCACGACGGCCACAACCGGCAAGAACGTCCAGAGCACGCTGGACCTGTCGGCGGAGCTGTTCAAGCAGACGACGATGCAGATCGGCACGGGCCGACTGAACAAGGCGTTTGAGATCATCAAGACAGAGCGATCGGGCGCCCGCCGCTCGTCCGCGAAGACGCCCAAGGTCTATTACGTGACGCAGGTGGCGGTGAACCCGGTGACATTCATGATGTTCGTGAACGACCCGGGCCAGTTCGACGAGGCCCACCGTCGCTTCATCGCCGGTCGGCTGCGGGACCTGTTGCCGATCCCGGAAGTGCCCATTCGCCTGCTGGCCCGCCCGAAAGGCTCCCGCCGGGAGCCGAAAGGATAACGCCGCTCACGCGAATCGGTCATCGTCAAATGAAAGGCTTTTCCATGAACAAGTTCCCCTTCTGGTCTGTGCTGGTGTTGGTCCTGGCGGGGACTTCGATACACGCAGAGGATTCGTCGCACAGCATGCAGGTCTCCGAAACCAAGGCACAGCGCGAGGCGCGCATGGCATGGTGGCGGCAAGCGAGGTTCGGCATGTTCATCCACTGGGGGCCGGTGAGCCTGAAGGAAACCGAGATCAGTTGGTCCCGCGCCAATTCGAATCTGAAGTGTCCCAACAGAGGCCCTATTCCAGTTGAGGTCTATGACAACCTGTATCGGCAGTTCAATCCCACCAGATTCGACGCCCGAGCCTGGGTCGCGTTGGCGCGGGAGGCAGGGATGAAGTACATCGTGCTTACGGCCAAGCACTGCGACGGTTTTCTCCTCTGGGATTCCAAGGTCGACGACTACAACATCATGCATACGCCGTTTCGGCGCGATGTGTGCGCGGAGCTGGTGCGGGCCGCACGCGAGGCGGACATGTGCATCGGCTGGTATTTTTCGCCGATGGACTGGCGCGACCCGGATTTTCGCACGGAGCGAAACGCGGCGTTCCTGCGGCGTATGCAAGGCGAGATCCTCGAACTGTTGACCAATTACGGCTCCATCGACCTGTTGTGGTTCGACCACGATGGTCGTGAGGCGATGTATGACCAAGTCAGCACCTACTCGCTCGCCAGGAGACTGCAGCCACACATGCTCCTGAACAACCGGCTCGATCTCGACATCGGCAACGACAACCGCCAGATCCTCTCGCCGTTTGCCGACTACACCACGCCAGAGCAGGTCGTGGGAGGCTATGAAGATCAAGTGCCCTGGGAATCGTGTATGACGGTCTCGCGACGCAGCCAGTGGTCCTGGGGCGGCCCGCAAGATGGAGTCAAACCACTGGAGACGTGCCTGAGCATGCTGATCAGTTGTGCCGGCGGCGACGGAAACCTGTTGCTGAACGTCGGTCCGACCCCCGCCGGGGAGATCGCTCCGGAACAGGCCGACCTGTTGCGGGGCATGGGGGCCTGGCTGGCCCAGTACGGCGACAGCATCTACGGCACGCGCGGGGGTCCGTTCAAACCCGGACGCTTCGGGGTTTCCACTCGCAAGGATCGGACCATCTACCTGCACATCCGGCACTGGCCGCAGGATGTACTGACTCTCCCGGCCATCCCGGCCAAGATCGTTCGCAGTGTCGCGCTCACCGGCGGCCGTGTCTCTGTCGCGCAGAGCGACGATGCCATCGAGGTGTTCGTGCCGGTTGGTGACCGCCGGGCCATCGACACGATCGTCGCCCTGGAATTGGACCGCCCGGCCGGCAGCCTTGCTCCCGTGGACGTGACGCCGGCCAATCCATCGTTGACGACCGGCTGCAAAGCCGTGGCCTCCCATGTGTACCAGGAAAATGCGCAGTACGGTGCGGACAAGGCCGTGGACGGCGATCCGGAGACGCGATGGGCAAGCGATTCCGGAATCGAGTCCGCCTGGCTGGAAGTCGATCTCGGCCGACCGACCGTCATCGGTCGTGCCGTTGTGGATCAGGCTTTTCCCGAACTGCAGCGATGTCAAAAGTACGCCATTGAGTACTGGCTCGATGGGCGATGGATAGCCTGTTACCGGGGGGAGAACCTGGGTGCCACCCTCAATGTGTTCTTTGCTCCGGTCACGGCTCAGCGTGTACGATTGAACGTCATGGAGGCCACGGATGGTCCGACTATTTGGGAGTTCTCGCTGTTTGGACCCATGACCAAGCAGACTGAATGAGGATCGGCTTTCCGCAGCCCGCCCAGCCGCTCGATGCAGAGTATCTCCCTGTGACAGCCGTATGGGCCCAGGGTCACACCTGCACATTGGATTCCACTGAAAAACCTCTGGAGACAGCTAAATAACCCTCATTGTACAGGGTCGAAAACGAGGGTAAAAAGGGGTAAAATGGCACTTTTTCAGCGGAATCCACCATTGAGGCTCATCCGGCTCTTGCGTCACCGGGCCGTCTCGGCTCTTCGTAGGACGAGCGTCCCCGCTCGTCGAAGAGGGTCGGGCGAGGACGCCCAACCTACGAAGAAACGCTCGCCTGCCAGCCCTGTAGCACACGGTCCATGTCAATTGGGCAGGTTGCCTCAGAAGACGGTTGGCTTTGGGCGCCACGCTCAAACTCGTTTGAGCGTGCGCCGGCCGGCCGGCCCGAAACGGTCGTGCGAGGGGAATTTTTCGCGTTGCGGCCTCCGGTGTGAACGCGAGCGAAGCGCTCGCTTGGGGTCGTGCGAAGCACCCCTGCTGCTGGTATCCCAGAATGCGTCAAACGCGATCTTCCGTCAGGCGGAGAACTGGCTACGATCCCACTCTCCGCTCGTTTCCCGCAGTTGTAGGGTGGGTTCTCAACCCACGCGTTCATTTGTTTCGAAGCGCAATTGGCATGGCGTCCCCGGAATCATGTCAGAGACTCAAAACCCCTTCGGATGATCTGTGCCATGAGTACGCGGCGGTGCCTGAGGAACTCATCATACGACATCAGCTCCCATCCCTCGGGAAGTGCGTGCATTTCGTGCATGCGCCGCCACTCCGCCTCGGTGAACCTGGTTTGGATCTCCGGCACATACTCGGACGGCGGCGTATCTTCGATCTCGATATTGTCGGGCCATTCCAGCAGGGCAAAGTTCGCTGTCTGGTTTATCTGCTTCAGGTCGGTGACGCCCTGTCTCTCCAGCCATGCGCGCGGGAACAAGTGATGTCGCTCCAGTGCCTTCTTCTTGGCCCTGATGGTGGGATCAAGCAGGTCTGATACCTTCTTGTGCGAGAACAACACCAATGCCCCGAGTTTGTTCTGTGCCGCGTGGTACGCGAATAGCTCGGGGTTCCGAGCGGACGAACTGTCCATGGCGTTAGGCAACCCAATGCTCCAAAAATCCGGTGTCAGCGTATCAGTGATGATCTTATTCATCGCCGCCAGATAGGTCCCGCCGTCCGCGGCCTCCTTGATGCGATTGAGGTCGCCATCCATCACACTCTCTGGAGAACTTGTGTAGCGGCCCGAAAGGGTCGTGGCATAGAACCACCGTCCGATCAGGCGTTGTAGGACGTGCTCGGGAACTCCGAACCTTGTCCGCCCAATCAGGTAGAACGCATAGGCGTACAGCAACGCATTCTGTGACGAGACGAGTTCCCCGGATCGGAATCCCGCCCCGACCAGGCAACTCAAGAACTGGTGCCAGTTCGTCAGGTTGAGCACCGTCGCCTGCGCCTCCTTGAGGCGGGCAAACTGGGCCTCGCGGCGCTCCGCCGAGAACTCGCCAGTCTCCAAATCCTTCCCCCGTATCACTTGGTACACGCTCTTGAGACGCCCACGCATGAAACCTATCGCTACGGCAACGCGGAGAAGCTGATCGGGTCCGGGCTGGATGAAGTGATTGAATGGGGACGGCGCACCGCCTGCTTTGGGCGGGTTGTAGGAAAGCCGGCTGAACGTCTCCAACTCCTTCCGTCCCTCGTCCCAGAACACTGACAGCAGGGTCAGGATGAAGTCTGCCTGGTTCAGTTTTACGCCCTCACTGTTGATGCGGACGAAGATGTCCGCCACTTGCTCCTCTTCGACTGTGGGGGCGATTTCCAGTGCTGTGAAAGGATACTTTTGCAGATCAAACAGGCGATCCAGATTGTGGCTGATGGCCTCCTTGTCGTCATCTCCGACCGTGTGCTTGGCCTCCAACGTCTTGAGGAAGTCGTTTACCAGGCTCCAACTCGACTTGCCGGACGCCCAGAGCACCGACACGTCCGCGATGAACTCCGGGTCTTTGCGAATCGCCGCATCCGCGACCTCGAACTTGCCGTCCCGCGGCCGGAAGGCAATTTCGATCTTCCGCTGGCGGTAATTCTCGTCCAGTACCGTTTTGCCCCGAAACACCGCGTACAACGAGGTCAGCCGCTGCTGGCCATCCACGATCAGCAGCGCCGGCGCGTGATGCTGTTTTGCGTCGGTCCCGATCTGTTTGGTCCCGTTGACTGCGCCGTTCGCCCAGAACAGCAGATACCCAACGGGAAACCCCCGGTACATTGAGTCGAACAAATCGCGGACTTTCGCGTTGCTCCAAACGAATGGCCGTTGAATGTCCGGCAGTCCGATGTCACCGATGTCGATGTAGTGGAGAAGCCCCGAAAGGTCGTAATCCACTCGTTTGAAACAGGTCTTCTGTTCGTTCATATCCTCTCCTTTGCAGCCCACCCGGCATCCTCAAATAGTGAAGTCGCGTATCCATATCTGAGACTTCACGGGGCAAACCTACGCATTTCACGTTTTGTCATTTCGTCCCATCGGCCTTCCTGAGAGCATTATAGGGAACAGGGCGAAGGTGACAAGGACAAAAGGGAAAGAGCGTGAAGCGGGTGCGCCGGGACGCCGCGTTAGAATTTGGAAGCGTAGAAGTGTTGGAGCGTCTGGGGGAGCGCTGCATCGTGCGCCGGAAGGATGGATTCCCGCTTTCGCGGGAATGACACATCAGGGGATCTCTGCGGGCTTGGCGTCTCCGCGTGAATGAGTTCGTTTGTCTTTGTGGCCTTCGCGCACTTCGTGGTTCCACGGATCGGACAAGCGGTGGGCGGAGCCCACCCTACCGCTGACGCCCATTCCTGCCCCCCTTCTCGCGGCGCGGGTTCTTGCATCGCCTGCGGCGGAGGAAGACAAATGGTGCGTTGGCGGATACGTTTGTCTTCGCGGTTTGCTGTTGAGACCACGCGCAACGTGTCGTATAGTATAGAATAATGCGTGCTGAAAGGGA
>CAZDTD010000073.1:0-17803 GCA_964507995.1 uncultured Pirellulales bacterium
CCCGATCCGGCAACGCGCCCGGAGGGATTCGAACCCCCGACCGACGGATTAGAAAGCCTTGATCCGGTCTGTAAGTGCTTATTTTGCATTATGTTACAATACAGGAATTGGGATTCTATAGGAAATGCAAGCGGTTGTCAAGTTAGCAACCACTCACAGACAAGCGGCCATCAGGTGACGACTGACCCACTTTTGACCCACTTCCCGGTTCGGCATGGTAGGGTTACATCACGGCAGCATGAGTCACAACAGCCAATTGAACAGTCACCCGGAGTGACCCAGGCGAACGTTCGTCGCTTCTGATCTCCAGGGACTTCATTCTACCTGCAAGAACCATAGACTCCAGCTTGGACAGGAACGCGACAATTTGAGGAAAGGTGACGCTTTCCAACCGGACGTCAACCATGGTTTGTTGGTACTTGTCGCCGACAGCAATCGTCGTTGGTTTTAGGGAAAGAACATCCTGCGACAACCCACATTCCTGCCGGACGCGCTCTATGGTAGAGAGAATCCGCCGGCTCTCCTGCTGCTGCACAACCTTCGCCCTCAACTGGGCAATCTGAGCCTCCAGGTCCTTGTATTCCCGGCTCTTCATCCCGATCTGCGTGAGTACCTCTCGCCTATCGGTGACGACGCGGCGCAGCGTCGCAAGACGCTCCCTGGCGGGTCGAACGACGCACTGCAGGGCAATCAGCACGACGAGGAAGCCCGCACCGCCAATAAGAATCGTCTTTTCTCTCTTCATCAACTGCATGGCTGTTTCACTCAGCTTTCACCTTGATCAGGAGCCGAAACTCGGGGCGATCACTGCCGCGACTCTGGCCCATGTCCTCCATTTCCACGGAACGGAACTCGGAAACGTGGCGCAGTTCCTCAACGAATTGCTCCGCGGCGTCGAAGGACCCGACCCCTGTGACATGAACGACCCCGTCCTTGATGGAGAACATCGAGACTGCAATCCCCTTGTCCGAGGTAAGTCTCTCGCTCAGGATGTGCAATACGCGCATAGGCCGAATCTGCTGTCCCATAGCCCCGGCCAGGGTATCTCGCTCCTTCTGCAATATCCCCACCTGCTCCGTCATTTGCGCCAGTTCATTGACGATCTTCTTCTCCTGAGGAAATGCATCCAGGAAAAGGGTTCGGATCTCGCGACCGATATTGGCACGCTGGGCTTCCAGCGAGTTGAGTTGGTGGATGGCCTTGGCGCCCAACAGTCCCAAGATGACCGCCAGGAGCACAGCAGCCACCAGAGCCGTCCGCTTCACCTTGGACCGGATGGCCAAGTCCGCATGAGATGTATCCGCATTCAGAAAATTCGGCCACTGCCCCGCCGGAGTCAATCCCATCAAAGCCAGTCCGACAGCCACGGTGAACTGGCCATCGAGCTTGGTCCCTTCTGGCGGGCGGACCACCGACGACAGATCGAGAACCTGCACCTCTCGGCCGGTCGCCTCGGCCAATCCGCCGGACAGTCGTCCTACGAATTCATCCGGCCCGCTCAGAACGATCCGCGATGTCTGCCGGCACTGTCGGCCCAAAACGTCCCGATACATCAGCTCGATCTCCCGGGCAAGGGTCGCGAGGACGACTTCATGCCCCCCTGTGCATGGGAAGTGCCTCGCGCCCAGGAGAGTCCCCTGGCGCAAGATACCGAGGATCGCTCGCGCTCCGTCCGCGTACAGGAGGACCCGAGGCACGTCGTCGTTCTCAAACCGCGCCGCACGGGCAATTGTCTCCAGCGCGCAGACGTCCGCGGTGAGGCGGGAGCATTTCCGTCCTGTATGGGTCACGGATCGGTTCCACACATCGATCTCGCCGCGATGGACCGCCGCAATCAGATACTCATGTTCGCACTCGCCCGTCTGGCGATGGCCGCAGATATCAATGACAAGATCGTCAAAGGAGACAGGGAAATCGTCCTCCAACTCAAACTTCACGATGCGGCTCACATCCTCACGCCGGTCCATCTCCGTCCTGAGACTGTGGTAGAAGACTTTCCCGAGAGGCAACCCCACCACCACCTCGGCGGACGCACGCAGAGACACGTCATGGAGAGCGTCGTCCAGCAAGGCGCCCATCCCGGCTTCGCTTTCGGGGGCTTCACCGGCCGGCAGGTCCTTCGCCCACGTCCCCAACACGATCCGGGTCCCCCGCCGTCGCGAGAGCAACACGAGTTTGACTCCCTGTGCCGTGATGTCGATTCCGATGCAGCCGTTCATACTCACCTAATGGTACCTATCCGCCATGTGAATCTACAATTCCCACCGCATCAACCGCGTCAGCCGGCCGCGAGCCCGGCTCTTCAGAAGGACAATGCGCACCGTCCGAACCGCAGTGTCCACGACGCCCCGCGCAGTCACGATGAAGTACTCGTCGCCCGTCCGCTCGCTCATGGCCTCCCGGATCGCCTTCAACGCTTCGGGAGTCATTCCGGGCACCTTGTTCAATTCGTCCAGACTTCCGTATGGCTGGAGCCGCACGATCTCTTCCGCGAGCGAGCGATCTATCCGCTCGGAGAGGGTCTGCAGGAGGGTCACGGAGGCGTCGTTGATATTGAACCGTCCATCTCCATATATCGTAAGGAAGGAGGCCATTCCCCCGGCTGGATTCGCCTGGCCGGCATCGGAGGTCCCATAGAAGATTTCCTCGGTCATGCCTTTGACCAGCAGCAACTCGCCCAGGACTTCCAGCGGGCTGTTTCCACAGCGATAGGGCTTCTCCAGGCTCTGGTAGTACGCATCCTCCGCGCCCGAGTTCTCGCCTTGGGCCGAGGACACCACTGTGACATCATCATCGGCATCAATCCAGTCGATCATCGCCGCAACCAGGCCGTAAGGGATCGGTTCTTTGTCGCCCTTTTGCTGATTCAACAAGTCGATGAGCCGCAACATCTGGTTGACTCGCCGGCGAACGGGTTTCCCTTTTCCATCCACCATGCCGTTCACATTGATCTTGCTTCGTTCTCTCTCAATGGACATCGTGCAGTAGCCTTCCCCCAGAGGCACCTGCACAGTTCCTGAGAGGATACTCCGCGATTCTTCCTCCGTCCAGAGATCCGTCTTCTGCTCGAGCATCGCCGATGCGATGGCCAATCCCGCCTCCGCGTAACACAGGGCCTGACTCGCCCTGCGCGCGTTGTCCGCCAAGTGAACGTTCATGCGGGAATCGTAGCAGAACTCGAAGACGATGGCCGCGAGGATCGACAGGATCAGTACGACGACGATCAGCACAATGCCGCCTTGCCGAGGGGGTAGATGTCGATGGTTCATGGAGCCCAGCCTCTCCGATCACGCTTGCCGTCGCCGGCGGAAGTCTCCCGGGTGACGACCTGGGCCCCCCGGGGTGGAAGACACAACACCGGAGCGACCGAACTGAGGTGGAGGAACCGTCCCGTGGTCGATTCCACCTCAAACGCCACACGCAACGCCCGGGGCAAACCTCCGGAGAGGTTCGAGTTCCATTCAGTCCGCCAGTCCTCACCGTCGAAGTATTCGAATTCGATCTCCGAGACGTTCTCCAAGACCGGCCTCCACCGATCATCCCGATCGTCGTTCTCCTGCTGTCGGCCGTAAATCTCCTCCCGTGCAAGCAGCGTATGCTGCGAGGACTCCAGCTTGTAGGAGACAACTGTCAAATCCCCCAGATAGGACCGGCGGCTGCTCCTGCTGTCCGCCGTGACGAATTGCAGCAAGATGTCGTCCTGCGGCGAGGCGGCTCCCTGGAAGAACGGAGTCTGTCTGTCGTCGCCCACCGCCCCCACTCGGTTCGGTTCGGACACAGGACGCCCGGTTCCCCGACTGCGACTGTGGTAGCAGCATCGGACCTGGCGAGACAGACATTGAACGAACAGACGAGTCTTGCGCTCCGCTTCCAGCCGGACGGGGAGGTCTTGAATCGAGCCGATGATCGCGCGGTAACTGCCGTAGAGGGCGCCCATAAGGATGCCCACGACGCATAGAGCCACAAGGACCTCCACCAGCGTGAAGCCGCGAGACTTCGGCGAACCGCCATCCGAGGCTCGCAACCATTCCGATCTGGGCGGCTTAGATGCCGGGGCGTGGCATATTGGCGGCTTTTTCAGCCCGCGTGCGATCATCCGGATTCTCCGATTTCTTCTGTTCGCTGGGCGCAGACAGATACACGACGGTGTCCAGAGCGACCGTCCCATCTCGTCCACTATCCCGCCAAGCCACCTCCAAGTGCACACGACGCAACCCAAGCAGGTCCCTCGCCGGCAGCTCGGTCGGATCAACATCCGCCACGACGGACTTCCACTGAAAGGCCCTCCCAGTGTCCGCATCAGCCACCCGACCACTCGATTCGCCCACCTCCGGGATCTCTTTCATCAGGATCTCGGCCAGCAGCGAGTTCGCAAGGACCGTGGCTGCTGCCGCCTGAGCGCTCGCGTCGATCGAGCGAATACTCGTTACGTGCAGTTGAATCAGGGGCGTCAGGGCAATGAGCATGACGCATAAGGCCACGAGGACTTCGATGAGGGTGAACCCCGCGCCGCATCGCATTGGCAGAGCCGACCGGAGAACGAGATGTGATCGCATTGTCCTCACCGCAGTGAATCCTCCCCGATCAGTTCGATATCGCCGAAACACTCGCCAACGACGATCTGCACGGTTCGTCCCTCCCCCGTCGTCAGGTCCACGACGACCGGATCGCAGTGTCCGTCGGGATCACATCGGACAGCCAGAATCTTCTGCTCGGCGTCCACCGGCGCCGGCTCTACCTCCTCGATCCAGACGCCCTCGGGGAACTGCCCCGCCAGATCGGAGAGAATACCCTTGGTTTCAGACCCGCCGGCGTTCTGCCCGTCAGTCACCCAATACCTGCCAGCCTCCACATCAATCCGCAGCAGGACCGCCGATTCCGTCGCCACGGCCAACTCCTGCGCATACCTCAGAACTCGCGCCAGTTTCCTGCCGCTTCGCCCGGGCTCGGGCTCTGCCAGCAGGAGACTGTCGAGTCGAGGGAATGCGATGGCGGCCGAAATCCCCAGAATCATCAGAACTACGATGATCTCGATAAACGTAAACGCACGCGGCATGTCCCAGCTCGGGCGATCAATCCTGCTCCAGATTCCAGCTCTCAATGTCCGCATTGTCGCCGCTTCCACCGTCCTCAGCGTCCTTGCCATAGGACTCCAGATCGTAGTCATCGTGCATGCCGGGACACACATACAGATAGGGATTGCCCCACGGATCCGCGGGAACCTTTCCCCCTTCAATATATCCCCCCTGCTTCCAACCCTTGAGGCCTGGATCGCCCACGAGCACATCGAGCCCCTCGGACGTGGTGGGGAACCGTCCCGTATCCGTTTTGAAGAACGCCAGCGCAGATTGGATGTTTCGAATCTGGACCTTGGCCTTCATCCGACGGGCTTGCTCCGGCCTTTCCAGGATCTTGGGCATCATGATGGTCGCCAGAATCCCCAGAATGACGATCACAACCATCAGTTCGATCAAGGTAAACCCGCGTGCGACACGCCCCCTGAGTGCAAACGCCGACTTCTCCACAAGCGTGTTCTCCTATGCAATCGCCTGGTTGATATCAAAAATGGGCAGCAACATGGCCAATACGATGAATCCGACAACGACGCCCAGTACGAGAATCAGAATGGGTTCGAGCAGCGAGGTCAACGTGCCCAATCTCGCCTCGACGTCGCCGTCGAGCAGATCGGCGATCTTCGCCAGTCCTTCCTCGACGGTCCCACTCTGCTCGCCCACCGCGATCGTGTTGACCACTAAGGGCGGGAATGTCCCCGTTCGATTCAGTGCATCTGCGACCGTGTCGCCGCGGTTCACGGCCTCCCTGGCGTCGGCGGCAGCCTGCGCGATCACGGTGCTGCCCGCCACATGCTCGGAGAACCTCAGCGCCTCCACAATCGAGACACCGCTGGTCAGCAGGACACCCAGCGTCCTGCAGAACCGGGAGACTTCCACCTTCCGTATCACGTCGCCAAACAACGGACAACGCAGTTTGAGCCGATCCCAGGATTTGCGGCCGCGATCGGTCTTCAGCCAGTAACCAATGCCAGCGATCGTGCCGACCAATAGGATCGCGAACAGCCAAATGTAGTGGGATACGATATCGCTCGTCCGGATCAGCACGACGGTCGGCCAGGGAAGCCGCATCTTCATCTCCAGGAACAACTTGGTGATGCTCGGAAGAACAAAGCTCAAAATGAATACCACCACGAGTCCTCCGACGCACACCATGAACAAAGGGTAGGCCAGAGCGGTTCTTACCTTGCCCATCAGCTTGGCGCGTCTCTCATACAGGTCCGCCAACTGAGACAACACGTTCTCCAATGTGCCTGCTGCCTCGGCGGCCTCGACCATGCTGACGTAGATTGCGGGGAACACAGCAGGGTACTCATCGAGGGCCCTGGCCAGCGTGATCCCCTGATTGACGCTGTCCCGCACGCGGGCGAAGACCCGCCCAAGATAGTTGTCTCCCAATTGTTGCACCAATGTGGACAATGCACCCACAAGCGGCATGCCGGCAAACATGACCACGGACAACTGTCGTGTTACAGTGGACAATTCGCGAGCCCCCACTCGACGGGCATGAGAACGGCTGGACACTTCCTCTTTCTGGGTGTCCGCCTGTTTCTGGGAGATGTCGAGGATGTGGATGCCTGCTCCTCGAAGCAGCCTGCGAGCCTCGCCCAACGACGCGGCGTCGATCACGCCTCGGGACTGCTGTCCCTGGCTGCTCACCTGCGTGTATTCAAACAGCGCCATCGTCGTCCGATCTGGGAGGATCCCCGTCTGAGTCCTCTTGGGTGACCCGGAACACCTCTTCGGGCGTCGTCAGGCCGCGTGTCATCTTCTGAAGGCCGTCGTCGCGGAGGCTGCGCATCCCCTTGCTCACGGCCAACTGCATGATCTTGTGGGCTCTCGCATCCACGAGGATCAGTTCTCTGAAGTCGTCATCCAGAACGAGGAGTTCAAAGATCCCCATTCTGCCCCGATAGCCGGTGCCGCCGCAATTGGCGCACGGAACACCCGCCGGCGCTTCCTGCGAAGAGGAGGCTGCCCCCTTGTTACACGCCGGACAGACTCGTCTGACCAGTCGTTGCGCCATGACCCCAAGCAGGGACGAGGAAACAAGGTATGGCTCGATCCCCATATCGATCAACCGCGTCGCGGCGCTAGCGGCATCATTCGTATGCAATGTGCTGAGGACCAGGTGGCCGGTCAATGCGGCCTGAATCGCAATCCGCGCCGTTTCGAGGTCGCGGATCTCGCCCACCATGATGACATCGGGGTCCTGTCGGAGGATGTGACGCAGACACGCGGCAAACGTCAAACCGATCTTCGGCATCACCTGCGTCTGACTGACTCCCGCCAGACGATATTCGATGGGATCTTCGACCGTCATGATGTTGCGATCGTCGCAGTTCAATTCCGAGAGGGCTCCATAGAGAGTTGTGGTTTTGCCGCTGCCGGTCGGACCCGTCAGCAGCAGGATTCCGTGAGGACGGTGAATGAGCATCCGAAACCGCTCTTCGGTCTCGGGCTCGAACCCGAGCTGTTCGAGCCCGAAGCGGGCTCCGGACTCGTCGAGCAGACGAAGCACAACCCGTTCGCCCCAGGCGGTTGGGATCGTGGAAACTCTCGTATCGAGTTCCCGATCCCCGATCTTGATCCGGCTGCGACCATCCTGCGGGAGTCTGCGCTCGGCGATATTCAGCTTCGCCATGATCTTCACTCGCGACACAACCGCCGCGAAGTACTGCTTGGGAAACGTGGAGCGTGTGTAGAGAACCCCGTCAATCCGGAAGCGGACCTTCACCTCGTGCTCGTAGGGCTCGATGTGGATATCGCTGGCGCGGGACTGGCCGGCCTGAAAGAGGAACGCATTGACGAACTTGATGACCGGCGCCCCCTTCGACAGGTCCAACAGGTCCTCTGTGTGGGTCTCCGACGCGACGTTGAGCAACCGTTCATCCACTCCGAGTTCCGTCTGTGCATCGGCATCGCCGCTGCGGTAGTAATACTGGCTCAATCCCGCCTCGACAGCGGATCTCTTCGAAACGACTTTCGTACAGGGTCCGCCGAGCGCATTGACCGCCGAATCAATGGCCATGGTATCCGTCGGGTCCGTCACGGCGATGTACAGCCCCTCCGCCCTCTTTTGAAACGGGAGGATCCCGTGCTTTCGAAGAAACTCGATCGGCAGAGCATGGAGCATTTCACTACCCACGGATTGGGCCGGGACTTCGTCGAGATAATCCAATCCCCACTGGGCAGCCAAGGCCTTTCCAACGTCGCTCTCACTGACGCGACCCGTCTCCAGAAGAATCTGCCCGATCTTCTTCGCGGGGGCCTGCTGCTCCTGAAAGGACAGCGCGCCGGCCAGATCCGCTTCGGAAAGCGAGGTCTGGCAAACAAGTATCTGGCCGATCAAGGGCAACATCAAGAGTCGGTCCCCCGAAGAGACAAACGCAGTAAGAAGTTCGGTTTTCCCTTCCCAATCATGGTTCTCTACCGGAGCTCTCCGTGCTGCTCTGCTGTTGTCTCTTTCGTTCCGTCATGTCCTCCAGGCCATCGCGGTTCGCCAGGACATGCGGCGTAATGAACAGCAAAAGGTTTGTCTTCTGGACAACTTCTTTGGTCGATCTGAAGAGAGAACCCACCAAGGGCAGATCTCCCAATAACGGGACCTTTGTCTCGACAAGTTCCTTGTCGTCTCTCATCAGTCCCCCTATCACCACGGTA
Source organism: uncultured Pirellulales bacterium (assembly GCA_964507995.1). Taxonomy (GTDB): domain Bacteria; phylum Planctomycetota; class Phycisphaerae; order Sedimentisphaerales; family Anaerobacaceae; genus PLanc-01. The sequence goes on from CAZDTD010000073.1 coordinate 8,736, forward strand.
GTCGCATCGGGAATCGAGATGATTGTCTTGGCTTTCCGCTGGGCGGTGGTCGGAGTTTCACTGCCCAACCCCGTGGTCCCGGCAATCAGCTTGCTGAAGCTCGCCTCGATTTCCATCCGGATGAAGTTGCCCGCACTGACGTGGGGACGGACCTTCAGTTCCACGCCTACGTCTTTGAAGTCGTATGTTTTGATGGCGGTCGGGGTCTGGACATCCGTTTCCGTGACTCGCGACTGGCTCACATACGGCACGTTCTCGCCCACAGTGATCATGGCTTCCTGGTGATTGGAGGTCAAGACGTGCGGCGTCGAGAGGATGTTGACGGCGGAATCCGTCTCTAACGCCTTCAGAATGGCTCCGATTTGCGTCTCGCCGTTAACCTGCTTCCACATGCCAATGCCAAGTCCGTCCAAGTCGCCGGAGGCAGCCTCCACACGAGGCCCCAGGTTGGTGTACCCGAAACCCCGGACGCTGTCCGAAACGGCCGCATCCATCGTGGTCCAGTCAAAACCCAATTCCTTCAGGACCTCGTTGCTCGCCTCGACGATCTGAAACTCGACAAGGATCTGCTCCCGGACAATATCGAGTTGCTTCACCATCCCTTCGACAAGTTCGTAATCCTGGGCAGAGGCGACGACGATCAAGGCGTTGGTGCTCTCGTCTGAAGTGATTTGAAACGTCTCCTGCCGGTCGGAGGCGGCGCCCCCCGTGATTTTCCCGAGCGAAGCGGAGACTGCCTTCTCGATTTCCTTGGCCTCCGCATGTTCCAGGAAGATCACGTGGATGTTGCCAGCCTCCTGGGGACGTTCCACGTCCAGCTTCGCAACGATCCGCCTGGCCACTTCCACTTCGGCCGGACTGGCCATGATCACAACCGAATTCGTCCGATCGTCCGCCAGTATCTTGACCGTACCCGACGCGTCCGGCGTGGAAGTGGACAGCCGACGCCCTTTGCCGGCAGAAGCGCTTCGTTGCATGATCTGCATGACCTGTTCGCAGGTCTTGCTTGCCGATGCGTACTTCAAGTGCACGATCTCCACGCCGTCCTGCGGACCTTCGATGTCAAGCCCCGCAACGATTGTCGCCACGCGATGGATGGAGGAACTCGTGTCCGTGATAATCAGCGTGCTCGTCTCGGGAAACGGGGTCGCCTGACCACCGGCGGACAGCAGGGACGATACGATCGTGCTCACCTGGGTGACGTCTACATGTTGCAGAGGGATGATCTGCGTGACAAGGCTGTCATCGATGGGAATCGCAGCCGGATCGCACCCAATCCGAATGGGCAGGTTGCTCTTGACGCCGTCGGCGCGCGGCACGACTTTGACGAGGGTGCCCACCGGAACGGCCGCAAAACCTTTCGTCTGCAAGACCGACTCGAAGACTCCGTACACCTCGCATAGTGGGATCTTGGTCGGCGACAGCAAGGTAACATTTCCCTGGATTTTGTCATCGATAAGGAAATTGATCCCTGTGAGTTGCCCCACGGTTTTGATGAAGATCCGAATATCGACCTGGTTCAAGTCGAGGGAAATGAGCCTGTCCGCAGCGCCCGGCGTCTTGAGAAAAGGCATCTCGACGGGAACCCGACCAGCCCAAGCTGGCCCCGCCGACGACAGCACCCCGCCAGCCAAGACACACTGCACAAATGCGATGGCAACCTGAAAGGATGCAATTCTGACAGAGATGTTCATCATAGCAGCTTTCAACGTCCTACAGCAAGTTCTCCCGAAAAGGCTCTACCAGGAGCCAGCTCCGAACGCCAGAGAACGTTTCTCCTGCCCTCGGGTGAGCTCCACCCTGGCAGTCCCGAGCCTCCGGGCTTTTTGCAGGACCTGTGCTGCTTTCCTCTGGTTGGTCACGGTGTGGCCGTTGACGGAGCGGATCACGTCGCCATCCTTCAGTCCCGAGAGTTGGGCCATGACTGACTCCCCAAGGCCCGATATGCGCAGGCCATCCGGCGTACCGTCCGTGGCGTGCGGAGCGAGCTTCACTCTGCTCAGGAGCTTCGTCGCCTGATCGACACTGGCGCCGGACGCCCGAACATTGATTTGCCGCTGCGTGTCCGACACGACCCTCAAGACCTCATTGCCACCGCCAGCAACGGGCCTCGCAACCGCCGGTTCAGTCGCAACCGCCGTGCCCGTCTTCGATTCGACCGGCCCCAGGACCATGGTCAACATCTGCCGCGTGCCCAGCCTCGAAATGAACACCGTGTTCTGCTCGATGCAGTCAATGCGAGAATCGCCTATCGTATCGCCGACACGGTACAGGTCCTGCGTCTTCGTCGTGGCATCCTCCAGGAGAGCATAAGAGGTTCCCTTCTCATCCACAATGGTGCCGACCAGACGCAACGGCAGTTCCTGCCCCGACTCAGACTTGCCTCGGGACAATGGATTGGACTGCACCGCCGCAAGCTTCGCGTCCACGGCTCTCTGCCCGACTCCGAACATATCTCTCGCCAGAATCAGCTTCGGGTCAATTTCTTCACACGGCGTCTCTTCGTCCGCAAGAGAAGGTTCCTTCGCTTCCCTCGCCGCGGAAACCGGTGTGGCTTCACGCGATGCCTTTCCGGGGCCCAGAAGATGCATTGCCACAACTGCCACCACAACCAGCAGAAGGAGGTTCACACCCCATAGTGCCCTATTCACATAGGCAATACGACGCATCTCGATCCCTCCAGATCGCACGGTGCTCGAGAGCACACCCTAAGCCACGCTTGTCGTCATCATCGCGAATCCTACATTGGCCGCAATATGCAGCAAGACGGGCGCGACGATGGTTTGCATTCTAACGTAACCCCACGCGAAAAGCAACCCCGGAAAAAAGGTCAACAGGAATATGGATGTCCCCAAGCTCAATACGTGGCAAACTGCAAACAGCCCCGCCGACAACATCATGACGCCATACTCCGTGCCGGACCCCCTCGCCCCATTCCGTCCCCACAGGCGAACACCGGCGCTCACCAGATACCCGCGGAAGAAAAGCTCCTCCGGCAAGGCGACATAGACAGCCTGGAAGAAAAGCCACGAGAGCCACTGCCCCTCCCGGATTCTGATGACCACAGCCGATTCACCCCACACAGAGCCAACTATCACCCTCGCAACCACGCCAACCCCTAAGGTCCCCAGAACAATGCCACACAACAACACCCCATCCTGTCTCAACCGTCCGCGTCGGACCCCCATTTCATCCAGCCCCCTGCCACAGGCAAATGTGGGCAGCAGCGCACCTGCCACCAGGATCCACGGGATCGCGAGACTTGCCCACGGCTCACTCAGGCAACGGGTCGCAGCCACCGCCCCGACGACCATCGTCGAGACGAATATCACCTCTATCAAAAGCCAGATGTGCGGCTCACGCCTGATACGGGTTGTTTCAAGGTCGCGAGCCACACATCTGCACTCATCTACTACAGGTTGTCCGCACAAACGTCGGAAACGCACGCTATCGCCGACGAGCGTTCGCAGACCGACGCCGCAGGCTGTCTACCAGGGTAATCACGCCCAGGACGAAGATGTACCCTACAAACGGCAGACCAAACTCCACCGGATTGCCCGTGTTCCACGGCGCCGTGATGCTGCAACCACCGCCGCCATGATGATCGGCAACATAACCACCCGTCGCAAACGTGGTGAAGTGATCGACTTCGACCTCCAAGTAGCTCCCTTCGGCAGCTTCCACCTTTCTGGCTGGATTATAAATGCCATCCGTCGACCAGGTCAGATTCGCTTGATCATACCAGTAGACGTTGTAGACGCTATACGTTGGAGCATCGCTATCCAGGGGAATCCGGATCGTTACAGGCGACGAGAACTCAGCGTCGCTGGGTCCGAAGTCATAGCACAGACCAAATCCGCCCAAAGGTCCAGCCGGAGGATTGGAAACCTCATGGAACGTAATCTCGTCAGGCTCCAACCCAGGCGGCAAGGCATTCACATCGGGAATAATAATCTCGAGGTTCGGTGACGACGGGGTGGAGACCGTGATCACTCCGTTGACATCTTCCTCCACTTCAGTGGGATACCTGTAATCCGGATCGCCGAGCGCCGTCGCTCCGGCGTAATAGATATCCTTGTTGTCGTTCCGCTCGTCCACCCACACCATGTAGGGATAGCCATCATTATTGACGCCGATCACAGGTTTTCCCTGCGCAGCCGTACCGGTGTCGTCATTCACGAGGATGTTGGTCCCAAACGGAGAGCTGCTCTCGGCGAAGTAGATGTCGGTGTCGCCATTGTCCAAAACAACGTCCCGTCCATCCTGCCAGGAGGCGAATACGAATACATCACTGTCGTCCGTGCGGACCGCGATCGCAGGGGCCTCCGGGACGCTGTTCACATCGTCTACGATGCTCGCGCCGCTCAACGGCAGCGCATCGTCGTCATCAACATAGCCGTAGAAGAGGTTGATGGAACCATCCTCGTCAACCACCCACAGCGAGTGGATGCCTCCCTTGCACGACAGCGCAGCAGCCCACTGATCCCCCCGGGCATTGACGATGGGGACGTTCACCGCCACGCTGCCAGATTCGATGTATGCGCCGTAGAGATCCGTTTCGCCGGCATTGCGTGCATCCGTCCAGACAACCAGCGGCTCGTGGACGAGGCCGACCGCATCGCTGATGGAGATCGTAGGATCAGTCTGATCATTGGGGTCCGTAGTGACCTGTATTGCCGCCCATGCCGTCCCATCGGTGGAACTGGCTACCCAGATGTCGCTGTTGTCAGATCGGTTATCCTCGAACGCGACATATATCGTGGATGGCGAAGTGCCATCCACCGCGATCGACGGGTTCGTCTGATCACCTGGGTCGTTTCCATCAATCGGGCAGATACTCACGCCGTTGGACCATGTCACGCCGTCGTCCGAAGAAGAGAAGTACACCTCTGACGAAGAATTGGGATCACTCGGATCGGCCTGCCACACCACGTATGCGGTCCCCTCGGCATCGATGGCAATGGCGGGCTTACACTGATCGCTTGCCCCTGTCGCCACGGGGACGCTCACATCAAAACCATTGTTCGGATCGGTGCTCGTCGGGTCATACAGGATACCAACGTAGATATCCCTATCATCGGCCGCATTGGTCTGGTCCCAGACGACCCAGATGTTCCCATCCGGGTCCACCGCCGTCGCTGGATTGTCCTGCGTCAGCGTGCCCAGATCGCTGTTAACCTTCGCGTTGGCCCCGAACGTGCGAAGCTGCGTCCAGAAGTAGTACTCGATTTCGCCGGTGTTCCCGTGTACGTCCGCCGCATGGACGGCCACGTTCACTTGCTTCTCGTAACCATAGAGAACCGACGGCGTGAACGTAAACGTGTACTCAGTCGCATCTCCCGTCCGCCTGCATACGCCACGGATGGCCTGAGAGGTGCCGTTCGAATCATACACACCGCCAACGGCGCTGGCGCCGTCGTAGATGAGATCGCCTTCGATGGTAATCGTCACGGCGTTGCTGTCGTCATTGACACCGCTGCTATCTGCGATTCTCAACATCACAAGGGCATCAAGCACAATCTGTTCATCAGCATTCTCGGGACTGAGCGGGGTGATCACAGGATCCTGCGTGTCGTTCACAGTTGTCATTGCCGCGGCCTGCACCGCGTCCGTTTCTTCACAGTCCATCGTGACAGCGTTCTGAAGCTGCGCCCCATCCGCAAGGCTCGAATCGACTCTGGCCACGAGACTGACCTGGTCTCCCCCTCCTGTTCCCAGCTCGCCGATCGTCCACGTAATGGTTCTGGCGACCGCGTCGTACACGCCGCTGTTGCTGGAACTTACGTACTCAAGGCCCGCGGGGAGGGTATCCACAATCGTCGTATTGGTCGCCCCGCCCAGGCCACTGTTCTCATAGGTGATCGTGTAGGTTACCTCGTCGCCCGCGTCCAGTTCTGTCGGATTACCCGTTTTCTCGATCGCAAGCACGGGAGGCGCTGTGAACTCCACCGCCGCCTGGTCGGCAATCGGCACGTCATCGATCGTGACGCTGATCGTTTTGGTCCCGACCACATCGCTCTCGATTGTCGCGGTCGTTTGCCCACTCGCATCCGTAGCCTGCGTCGGACCCGTGATGACATAGCCCACGGGCAACGCGGACACTTCGATGTCCTGGGGGGCGATCCCTTGGATCGGATTGCCGTAGGCGTCCTTCGCCGTGATCGTGATCGTTCCGACGTCGTCGTGATTGCCAAGCTCGATGGCGACTTCCGCGGGGCTGGCCTCGATCAGGCTTTGTGAGGCAGACACGGGCCCCACCGTGAACGTCACGGATGCCGTCTGGGTAATCAACATGCCCCTGGCCGTAGCGCTGATGGTCCTGGTGCCGGGAACAGTGCTCGTGATCGTGGCGGTCGTCTGTCCATTCGTATCCGTTGCCGCCGACGGATCAATCGTGTTGCCGCTTCCCGTCGCCGATACCACGACCGGGATTCCTTGAAGCGGGTCGCCATTGACGTTGAGCACGGTAATCGAGATCGTGCAGGTCTCGCCCACAGCCAGCGAGGTCGGATCGGCACTCACCAGGCAACGGCTTGGATCGGGGTCGCTGACATTGGGCTCGACCTCGAACACGAGAGTCGTATTGGCTGCCAGATTGGCAGCCCCCGCAACAATGTCGATATACTCCGGCGTGAAGGTCTCTCCCGTTTTGGATGGCGTCACCCGCCAATTCCCCGTCGCAACACCAATCTGCCACCAGCCTTCTGCGCCGCCGGTTGTCGCGATGGTGTGCGAGTCGACCGCGTCGTCCTCTTCCGGAGTCAGAGTCAGCGTCACGCCGGACAGACCGATCGTACGGGACGAATCCGTATAGATGTAGCCGCCCACGTTGCTGGACAGAAACTGAATGCTCTGATTGGCCGCGAGATTCGCCTCGTTCACTGTGATATCGACGGAGGTCTCGAGGTCGGGATGCCCGTTGACCATGTGCCAGACCTTCTTACCGGTCTTGGGCGTCGGAGTCACGGTATAGGTTCCTTCGGGCACGTTGACATCCCACAATCCCTGGCTACCGCTCGTCGTGGCGGTATACGTCCCGCTCGTATCGCCCGTTCCAGTGATGGTCACCGTCACACTGGTCTCACCGCTCGATAGGACGTCCGCTTCATCGACATCCTTATAGATGGCCCCTCCGATCTTCCGTTCCACCCCCAGAACCGGATCCGCCGCCAGCACCAATCCGACGAGCAGAATCGTCACGAAGGCATGCACTCTCGCATTTCGAACGCTCGACCCTTTCGCAAACATGTGCACCTCCCTTTCTTCATGAACTTGAGGCGACCACCACTCATACATAAGCCAAGAAGTATCTTGGTCTGGAAAAACCGCTTCATCACCGGATACAGGAATCCTCTGCCGTACTTTCTGCTCCTTCCATCCAGAACCGTACAGTTCGCAAAACTTCACATTCCAACCGGACGTATGCGTTATGCTCTGTAGACAAAGTATGCTACCTCCAATCCTGGCTCGAATCTATACGTACAAATACGTATTTTTTGTAGTTTCTTTCGACCATCTTTTCTCACAACCCAACCCGTGATTCCTGAGACACCTTCCGACTATTCATCACAGTTGCCAAAATAGACGCACTGCACAAAGCACGGCACATCGCCGACGATGCTCAGAATGTCGTCATGGTTGCAGTCGCCGACGGCAACGGTATCCGTGCCGGTCGGACAGTTACTGAAGTAGACGCACTGCACGAATGGCGGCACATCCCCCACAATGCTGCGAATCCCGTCGCCGTTCCAATCGTGAAGCAGCGGTCCTGCGTCCTCGCCCACAAAACCCGCGAACCTCGTCAGGTGCGACACATCGAACGTCACCGTCTGGTTCGAGTTGATCTTCACGTTCGAGATCCCATCTGTCTTCCATTTCTGATCGCCCGCGTCGAAGTACTTGATCGTCAAGGTGTTCTCGAACTCCTCCAGCGTCATGCCCGACGGCAACTGGAAACTCATCGTCACGGTGAACGTGTGGTTCTCATCCACCGAAATCCCGTCCGTGCCGAACTTGAAGTCGTACACCGCCGTCACCGTCTGGTTCGAATCCCCTACAACCGCGTCGCCCGGATCGCCGTATCGTTCGATGGTCAGCGGGATCGATTCGCTGGCGTCTGAGCCTGCAATGGCGAACGGCGGCACGTACACCTGGGTATTGTCTTGGGTGCCCATGATGGATGCCGTACCACCGGTGGCGTTCGTCACATTCGTCGTGCTCGTCATCACCAGGTCGCCGCCCACCTCGAACGAAAACGTTTCGCCCCCCGGATGGCCCGAGACCAGGGGCGTCGTCTCCTCAATCCGGATCAGCACCAAATCGTCGTTGGTATCCGCCGTGTACTCGATCTCGAACCGATTCAAGGCGCTATTCGGCGTCAGAGCCCCCAGAACGCCCTCTCCCGACACCACGGTCACTGCAGGCGCGGCCGACAAATCCTGATCCGACGTGAATTCCAGCGACAGAACTGCCGGGGTCCCATCCCCGACCGAGGAACGCACCGAGAACTCCGGCGGTACCGCCGACCCCACTACGATCGCAATGCCGTTCACATCTTCATTGTCGCCCAGGGTGATCCGGCCCGGGTCCGCCGGGTAGACCACCACCCCATACTGATCCGTATTCACCGCCAGGATGTAGTTGCCAGGCGTCAGGGGTTCAATCATGAACGCCCCAGCGACCGTCACATCGCTCTTTTGGCTTCTGTCCGTCTCGTTGTAGGCCAGCACGGTCACGCCGTTGAGGTTCGCGCCGCCGGAGTCCTTCACGGTCCCGGAGATCGAACCGGCCGTATTGCTCAGCGCGAAGTTCCGTGTCGTCGTCGAGCCCTCGGTGATGCTCACCATCCCCTGGGCGTCCGCGTACCCGGAGGCCGATACCGTCACGGTATAACTTCCTGTGTTCAGGCCGGCAATGCCATAGTTCCCTGATGCATCGGTAATCGCCTCGGCGCCGGTCTCCGTCACGGCAACGGTCGCCCCCACGATCGGGCTGGCACCATCGGTCACTTGCCCGGCGAGGGTTCCTCCCGCCGTGAACGTGATGTCCTGAGTCGTCGTCTGTCCCGC
>CAZDTD010000074.1:0-17279 GCA_964507995.1 uncultured Pirellulales bacterium
GCCAAACAGGACAAGAAGGCCGTCCCATCCGCCAAGCCATCGCCCGAGCGCAGGACCCCGCTCGACAAGGATGGATCATTCGACCAATTCAACCCTTGATCTCTCCAATCCATCGAACCATGGCATTCCAGGCGGGTCTCCGAACCCGCCTGGAATGTTGTATTTTCACCCCGTAACTTTCCTTCCCACCGCATGTGCTCCTCCATCGGGTGTCCAATCCGGCGAAAAGCGTTTCTGCCTTGACACCGGTCAAGTCCTCGGGTAACATCGCCCCTGTTCTTTACCAAGTGCATGATTCGACTGCAGGTCTCAGGGCCTTTGCCCTGGGATACGCAAACGGGAACGCGGTGAAAATCCGCGACGGTCGCGCCGCTGTGAGCGTCTGTTCCGAAGCACATTCGGAAATCCCCGAGGCACCGGGCCCCTTGGAAGTCTCGAATCTCGGATTTGAGATCTCGAAGGAAAGCCCGATCCACTATCCGCCGTCGGCGAATGGGAAGGAGCCTCCCGGTAAGACGCAAGCCAGAAAACCTGCCTGTGGTTGGATGCACAGAGTGTTGTGTTCTCGCGATTTGGAACGCACGTGTGATGGCACGGACCCGGTATTGAGGTAGGTCCGGAGCCAGACGCAGGCATGAGACGCCGTTCCAATTCGCTGGAACGGCGTTTTTTTTTATGCGCCCTCGCGACAAGGGCAGGCGAATCGGAAAGGAGGTCGGAATGTGCCAGGTGATGAAGACGGCCCCATAGAAACGGGCGGACTCGTGGCAGGAGTTCGGAGGATGAAAGACAGCAACGAGGCCTGATCGGCCGCAAAATGACATTCTGACTGGAGAGATTGATGAAACTCGGAAAATGGCTTGGCTTGAGCTTCCTGCTGGCGGTCGCCGCGACCGCATCGGCAAATCCCATAGAGGTCGGCAACGGCGTCAACGAAGCGAAGATCTACTTCGAATGGGCGGATGGCTTCAGTGTTGAATTCCTGGTGCACTTCGGCCAAACTGAATCGGACACGATCACAGGCATCGAACTGCTCGACCTCGTCGAGGCCGAGACGCAGCTCGTCACCGAGCGAGCCGATTACGGCTGGGGCATTTCAATCGACGGCATCGCCTATGAAGAGCACAGCAATGCCGGCTACGACGGCGGCGCGATGTGGTGGCACTACTGGACCGACGACGCCGGCAGCAGGACCGCGTGGATCTCACCCTGGACGGGGGCGGCCGACCGAATCGTTCGCCACGGCGACGCCGACGCCTGGATCTACGGCCGGGATAGCGAGCCCGAACCTCAGTGGGAAGTCCCCTTCCTCTCGGGATACGGCCAGTACGCCTGCGACGCGAACGATTTCGCGACGACCTGGATCGACTATCAGCCGCAGGGCATGATGAACGACTGGCTCGACGGCACCGCCTACAACGACCCCAACGCCGCCCTGGGACGCCCGACGGTCGATACGACCGGAGACGACTGGCTGGCCCCAGTGACCGCCGCGGTCCCTGTCGTGCCGGTCTACCCGGCCTTCCGCTCGCAGGAGCTGGTCTTTCTCGGAACCGGCGGCTCGCTCACGCTGGCCTTCAACCACCCTGTCCGCGACGACGTGCACAATCCCTACGGCATCGACTTCCTCGTCTTCGGCAACACCTGCCAGGCAGCGGCAAACGGGCAGTACCTGGACGGCAGCCATCTCGCCGAGGTCATCCTGGGCGCTTCCGACAGCAGCGAGCCGGGCATCGTCTCCGTCAGCCAGGACGGCGTCACCTGGTACAGCTTCACCAGCGATCCGAACTTCATGGCTGCCGACGCCAACTTCGTCAGGCTCTCGCCCGAGGCCGAAGATGGACCGTTCTGCGACGGCTTCGCCCCCACGCTGGGTCGGGTTTACGATCCCTGCCATGTGGACGCGTCTTTGGGCGATACGAATCTGTGGTGGGCCGAACCGACCAATCCCACCCTGCCGCTCGACCCGGCGTTATCCGCCGCAGACCTCAGCGGCCGCTCCGTGGCCCGTGCGGCCCAGATCTACGGCGACTCCGCCGGCGGCACCGGCTACGATCTGGCCCGGCTCGACCTGCCGGTCGATCCCAACACCGGGCTCAAGTGGTTCCGGTACGTCCGGATCGACGATGCCCCCGAGGGCGGAGCGCCCGAGATCGACGCGGTGGCCGACGTGAGTTGCCCAGGCGATTACCGACACCCCGCCCCGCTCGGCGACGTAAACGGCGATTTCCGCGTCGACGAGGAGGACTTGGCGATCGTGACGGCCTCGCTGGGCCATGCGATTGCCGGTCCGGATGATCCGGCCGCCAACGCGGATCTCAACGACGATGGGATCGTCGACGAGGCGGACCAGAACGTCGTAGAAAACAACCTGGGAACTGTCGCCTGGGGACAGGTCTGACCCGCCCCGGCGATGGTAGAAGAAGATGTGAGCGTCGGCGGACCGGCATCGGCAAACCGGTCCGCCGACGCCCCAGACAACGTAGATGGATCGAATCCGCCATGTGGCGACGTAGAGGACAGAAGGGTTTCAGTCTGGTGGAGACGCTGGTCGTCGTCTCGACGACCGCCCTGCTCCTGGGCATGTTGTTGCCCTCCCTCCAGACGGCCCGCCAGCAGGCTCAAACGACCGTGTGCCTGAGCAACCTCAGGCAGATGGCCACGGCCGCCCACAGCTACAGTGCGGCCTACGACGAGCACTATCCGCTCGCCTACTACAACCGCCAGGAAGGCGACGTGGTGCGAAGCTACGCCTGGGACTTCACGACGTGGAAGGAGTGGTCAGGATCGAACGGGACCACCCACGTCCGAACGGGCCTGTTGTGGATGGGCCAGGCCGTCGAGAAGGTCCAGCAGTGCCCCACCTTCAAAGGCACCAGCAACACGGCGGCCGACCCCTACACAGGCTACAACTACAACACCAGTTACATCGGGTTGATCGACACGCTGTCGCCTGTCGATTCGGCGAAGGTCACCGATGTGGGCCGTCCGGCCGAGACCGCCCTGTTCGGCGACGGCCAGTGTCCCACCGGCGGGGCCAACAAGTACATGCGAGCGCCGTTCTCCCACCCGGGCGACACGCTCCTGCCCGATTCGGCCCGCTACGCCGGCGCCCAGGGCTATCGCCACATGGGCCGCACGAACGTCGCGTTCTGCGACGGCCACGTCGGGCCCTGGAGCAAGATCTTCACGAAGACAGACTCGACCGGCAAGAAGATCCTGGACGCCCACAACGGCGCCGGCGACGTCCAAGTCGGATTCCTCTCGGCGGACAACAGCCTGTACGATTTGAAGTGAACCTAGGTCGTCGTGTATAATCGCGAGTCATGGGACCATCGCGAGTCCATCGTATCCTCGGCCGGGCCGGGCGAACATGTGTCCTGGCGTGGCAAGGCGTGAATCAGTTGCTGTGGCCCGCCGTCTGCCAGGACTGCGGCGAGGGCATCTGCGCCGACGACAACGGGTTGTGCCGGGGCTGCTGGGACGAACTTCTGACGTGCACGTCGGGCGACTACTGCCCCCGTTGCGGCCGGGACGCGAGCCGGTACGGCCTGGTTGCCGAAGCCTGCGGCGCGTGCCGCGATGAGGAATTCCACTTCGACGGCATCGCCCGCGCCGGCGTCTACACGGAAACCCTCCAGAGAATGATCCTGGCCTTCAAGCACGACCGCACCGAGTTGGCGCCCGCGCTGGCAACACTGGCCGACGCCGCTCTGCAGGGCAGTGGATTCCATCGCGACATCGAGCTGTTTGTCCCTGTCCCCCTGCACTGGACCCGACGTGTCTTGCGGGGCTACAATCAGGCCGAACTCATTGGCCGACGACTGCGTCACCCGCAGGCGAGAGTGAACGCGGATCTCGTCCGTATCCGCCGGACCCGAGCCCAACCCCAGGCCGCCACGCCGGCGGCGCGGGCCCGAAACGTGGCCGGCGCGTTCATCGTTCGCGACGGCCACCCGTTCAGAGGGCGGACCATCTGTCTCATCGACGACATCAAGACCACCGGCGCGACGCTGAACGAGTGCGCCAAGGCCCTCAAAGAGGCCGGAGCGGAAAAAGTCTACGCGCTCGTCCTTGCCGTCGCAGGACAAAAGCCGGTATAACTGCCCCAACGCTTTTTCATAGAATGGAGAATCGCATGAACGTGAAGATGCCGCTGGCAGTCGTGACATGGATCGGGGTAATGGCGACAGGCGCAATCGCGGCCGGCTCAAAGACGCCGGACTGGCTGGTGACGCACGTAACGACGCCAACAACAGCCGTCATGAGCGAGGATGGGAAAGACCTGGTCCTGAGCAACGGGCTAATCCGCCGGACCTTCCGGCTCGGTCCCAACGCAGCCACGATTGCATACGACAACCTCATGACAGGCAATTCCATCCTGCGAGGCGTCAAACCCGAGGCCCTGGTCGAGATCGACGGGCGAAAGTTCGACATCGGCGGGCTGCTGGGCCAGGTCGAATACGCCTATCTGCGTCCCGAGTGGGTCGATTCCTTTACGGCCGATCCGAACGCATTCCGGTTCGTCGGCTACGAGACCGGCAAGACGGAAGCCCGTTTTCCGTGGGAACGGAAGCGATACAGCGCCGACCTGCGGTGGCCGCCCGAGGGGGCTTCGCTGACGTTGCGTTTCGAGCCGCCCGCCGGCCAACTGCCCGGCGTGACGATCCGCGTATGCTACGAGATGTACCAGGGCATCCCCCTGCTCGCCAAGTGGCTGGAGATCTGCAACAACGGACAGAAGGCCATCCGACTCAATACCTTCATCAGTGAGATCCTCGCCGCGGTCGAGTACGAATCGCTGGTCGGCCAACCGGACCATTGGCGGCTTCCGAACATCCACGTCGAAAGCGATTACGCCTTCGGCGGCGACGACCCCCAGATGGCCAATAAGACCGTGCACTGGACAGTGGACCCGCAATACGCGACCCAGGTCAACTACCTCTGCAAGAGTCCTGTGATGCTGGAATGCCGCCCGCCGCTCGGGCCGGATGTGAGCATCGAGCCGGGACAGACCTTCGAGTCGTTCCGAACCTTCGAGCTGGTGCACGACAGCACGGAGCGGGAACGCCAGGGCCTCGCAGTCCGTCGGATGTATCGCACGCTCGCTCCCTGGGCGACGGAGAACCCCATCCTGATGCACGTACGCAGCGCAGATCCGAAGTCGGTCCGACTCGCGGTCGATCAGTGCGCCGAGGTCGGATTCGAGATGGTCATCATGACCTTTGGCAGCGGGTTCGACCTGGAGAACACCGATCCGGCCTATATGGACCAGGTCAAGGAACTGGTCGATTACGCTCACAGCAAGGGGATCGAGCTGGGCGGCTACTCGCTCCTGGCCAGCCGGCGGATCAGCGACGAACACGACGTGATCAATCCGCAGACTGGCAAGACCGGCGGCGCCGTCTTCGGCAATTCCCCCTGCCTGTGCAGCGAGTGGGGCCGCAACTACTTCCGGCGGATCACGACTTTCGTCGAGCACACGGGGCTCGATATCATCGAGCACGACGGCTCCTATCCCGGCGACGTCTGCGCATCGACCTCCCATCCAGGCCACAGCGGTCTGGCCGACTCGCAATGGAGACAGTGGAAGGTCATCGCGGACTTCTACCGATGGTGCCGGGCTCGCGGGGTCTATCTGAACGTCCCCGACTGGTACTTCCTCGCGGGCTCCACGAAAAGCGGTATGGGATATCGCGAGGTCAACTGGTCGCTGCCCCGCGAGCGGCAGATCATCCTGGGCCGTCAGAACATCTTCGACGGGACCTGGTGGAAGGCCCCGAGCATGGGCTGGATGTTCGTGCCCCTGACCGAGTATCAGGGCGGCGGCGCCGCCGCGACGCTCGAACCGCTCTCGGAGCATCTCGACGCCTATGAAGCACACCTGAGGCAGAATTTCTCTTCCGGCGTCCAGGCCTGCTACCGCGGTCCCCGGCTCTACGACACGGACGAGACGAAAGCCGTCGTGAAGAAATGGGTCGATTTTTACAAGTCCCACCGGGCGATCCTGGACTCCGACGTCATCCACGTCCGCCGGCCCGACGGCCGGGACATCGACTGCATCCTGCACGTCAATCCCGGATTGGAAACCAAGGGCCTCGCCGTGGTGCACAATCCGCTCGCCTGCGACGTGGAAAAAGAATTGACGCTGCCGCTGTACTACACCGGCCTGACGAAGAAGGCCAAGATCGCCGAACGCGACGGCAAATCCAGGCGATATGAATTGGACCGCGGCTACAATGTGACCATCCCCCTGCGGATGTCACCGAACTCGACGACCTGGTTTGTTATCGAGTAGAGTCGCTGGACGACCGGTTAGAGTTTCTCGTACCGGATCACGGCCCGGTAGACGCCGTCAATGCGTTTGCCCTCGACGATGGTCGGCGAGTACCGCTCGTTTCGCGGCTGCAGACGAACCTTGTTGTCGCCCTCGAAGAAAACGCGTTTGAACGTGGTCTCATGGGGCAGGGTAAAGCGAACGAAGCAATCGTCTCCGTTGCGAACTTCGAGCGAAGGCGAGAAGATGACGATGTCCCCCTCGTAGAACCTCGGCTCCATCGAATCGCCCACCACGCGGACTGCGAAGGCGTTCGGATCGTGCAGATCCGGGCAACGGACGTAGTCGTCGGCGATGCCTACGGGATAGTCCAGATCGTTGAACTCCGCGGGATAACCAGCGGCCACCTTGTTGATAATCGGCACCAGCCGGCCCGCCGACATGGCGGCCTTCCCCTCGTCGGCGTTCACGCCTGTTTGCGCGAGCAGGTCCTTGATCTCCTTGCTCTGCGTTCGTTTGGCTGTCAGTTTCCGCAACGCCTGGCGGAGTTTCTGGTTCTCCGCCTCCCGGGATTCATACGCCCCGCGTATGTCGGACGGCATCCGCTCCAGATGGGCGATGTGCAGCAACAGGCCGGTCTCGAACTTCAGCACTTTCTCCAGCCGGGTCAGCAGCTCATCGCTCGGCGGATTCTTCACCTTGCCTGTCTCAATCGTGGACAAGTACGGCTTGGAGAAACCCACCCGGTTGCTAACCTCATCCAATGTCAGGCTCAACTGTTCTCGCTTGTCTCTGATGATTTGTCCGAGCGACATACCATTGCACCCTTTTGGTTTACTTTGTACCCACTTCGATCAACTCGTAATCGGCCCCGCCCAAGCCGATCTTCACTGCATGCTCGATCTGGTAATGCCAGTCCAACCGACTGTTGCCGATAAGCTGGGGCACTTTCTTTCCGCCCCGGGCCTCCACCAGGTCGATAGCCGCCTGATCTACCGCCACTGGATTCGTCGACGCGAGAATCCCGATATCCTCGACCATTGTAGGCATATGGGGTCGGTCAAAGCAATCACAATCCTTGGTAATCGACAGGAGAAAATTGAAGAAGACCGCCCGGCTTTCCTTGCCCTTGAGGGCGCCGAGGGCGTGTTCCGCCACGCTCTTCTGCAAAACCGAGTTCTCCTGCTTCCAATCGTGCTCGATCGCGTCGAACCGGCACACCGCCACGCATTCGGCACAGCCGATGCATTTGTCCTTGTCGATATGGGCCTGGACTTCGTCCAGCCGGATCGCGTCCGCGGGACAATGCCGATAGCACTCGCCGCAACGTTTGCATTTGCCCTTCTTGACCCGCGGCTTCAACGCAGCATGTTGGCGCATCTTGCCCTTGCGGCTGGCACAACCCATGCCAAGCGTCTTGAGCGTGGCCCCCACGCAGGCGTTGCAGTGTCCTGTAAAGTGTGCGACCGACAGGATCGATTGGCAACGGACGATGTCCGCCGCAATCGAAACCTCCCGATCCAATTCCCCATCGATCCGCACCACAGTCTCGGCGGTCCCAAACAAGCCGTCGGGGGCGATGAACGGGACCCCAAGTCCCTCGACGCTGAACCCCCGCTGGATCGCGAGGACCGTGTGGTCGATGGCGTTGTGGCGCCGGCCCGTATAGAGCGTGCTGGTGTCTGTGACAAACGGTTTCGTCTTGAGCGAGAGCAACTCCTCGACGAGCCCTTTCAGACAGGAAGCCTTGATGTACGTGGTGTTCTTATCCTCGCCGATGTGGACCTTGACAGCGGTGAAATCGTTTTCTTTGAAGCAGTCGGCAAATCCGCCGGCCCGGAACAGAGTCCTGGCCTTCTCGGAGATCGCCTGTTCTCCCTCGGCAATCGAAGCCTGGATGAAATACACGCGCGACGCCAACGAAACCTCCCTGCAATAACCGAGTCGGGCCTTCTTTCCCAATTCCTCGCGGCAATTCACGGCCCGGACACAATCGTTGTTTGGCTATCGTACAAACTCCTGCGTTCATCGTCAAACAGATTTTGGGCTCCTCCGGAGAGTTTGCCGAACGTCATGCGCCAAAGATAACCCCCTTTCAAAAAAGGAGTTATGACAATCCAGCAATAGAACCACTCCGATGTCCAAGGTAAAAATGCGCCCGTCCCAATAAAAAAGGGGGATGCCCGATACATCTGAAACGATGTATGGCATCCCCCGTATCCGTCAGTCAATCAAGCCGCGGACGCGGATCAGCCGTCGTCAGGGAAACAGCCGGATGTCATCGATAACCAAGCTGCCCTGGGCCCCGCTGCCCTCGACGCCGATCTTGAACGTCGAGACTTTATTCAGGCTGACGCCCGTGGCGGCCAGATCGATCTTCCACTGGGTCCATCCGGCGGTCGTCAGAGCGGTCGCTTCGCCATTGTAGGACACCTTGGCGGTGTTGATCTTGGCGTAGAGCTGGCCGGCGCCGAAGTTGTTCTCGTTGCCGTAGAACCAGATCGACAGGGTCTTGACATCGTACTTCGTCCAGTCCTGGGCGTCCTCAAACGTCCGCACGGTCTCGGAGTAGTTGTAGCTGGCGTTGTTGTATGCGAACGGCATCGCCTGCGCGCCTCCATGGACAATCGTCCGCGAAGCGAACGGGGCAGGATCGTTGCCAACAAGCGAACCGCCGTTGGCCGGATTGTCATATCCGTCAACCCAGGTCTGGAAGATCGCGGTGCCGGCGTCCATATCGTCGTTGAAGCTCTCGAAGTCCTCGACGATAATGGAATCGGCCGTGGTGAAGCTCCAGATGTCTCCTTCCCACAGGTTGGCGTCGCTGACCTCAACGATCCTCCAATAGTAGGTCCCGTTGAGACCGAGATCCACTTCACAGGCGGCTTCGTCGACCGTGTCAACCAGTTCCAGACTGTTGGCGTCGGCTCCAACGAACACCTGATGCGACTCGGCCCCGCGTCCGGCGCGCCAGCTCAGGGTCACCACCGGCTGCACATCCGTCGCACCCTCAGCAGGACTCGGCTTGCGGGCGTTCGTCGGGATCTGGTAGAAGCGGACCTCGCTCAGGCTGGCCGGTCCGGGAAGACCGCCCCAGTTGCTGCTGACCGCCAGCTTGACGAACTTGGCGGCCGCGCCGGCGAAATCGACGGTCGTATTGGCCTCATATCCGTCGAGACCGGTACCCTGCGCAAACTCGAAATCGCCCAGCGTCGTCCAGGTTTCGCCATCAGCCGAGGTCAGGATCGTCACGGTCTTGACACCGAAACCGATCGACGGCTCGATCGACTGGTTCGAGTTCCAGACCAGCATCTTGTCGAGCTTGTAACTCTTGTCGAACGCGTACTGGATCCAAGGCGACATATCGCTCACGTAGGCGAGCCACATATTGGCCGGCATGGTGTCGTGCACGTCGCCGTCGAGACCGGAACCATCGACCGTCTTGTCGGGCGTCATCGTATCGGAGAATACGCTGGAGGCCGTGGCCGTGATCTTGCTGCCCTCCAAGGCAAAGGAGAACGGCTCAGCCGTGAAACTCCACACCTGGCCAACGACCAGATCGCCGCCCAAGTCGCCGCCGACTTCGTCGACCCGCCAGTAGTAGGTCTGACCGATTTCGAGCTGGCCGGGATCGAACGTGGCGTCTTCCTGGCCTTCGCCGACCAGCACGCCCCGCGGGTCGGTCGTGGTGGCGGCTGTCACATCGTCGTAGGACGTGCCGAAATAGACATCGTGGGTCGAGGTCGCATCCTCCGCCTTCCAGGAAAGCTGCGCATCGAGAGCAACGTCGCCCTCTTCGTCGGCCGGACTGGGATCAAAGGCGCGGTAGGCAACATAGGGAGCCACGCGAATGTCGTCATAGTAGACCGACGATGCGCCGTTGGCAAACAGGTCCAAAGCCTGAAGAGTCGTATGATTGTCGCTGTCCCACTTGTGGGTGGTGATCTTCACGCCATCGTAGTACCAGTCGCAGGTGTTGTTGTCCAGATCAATGATGAACTTGAGCTGCACCCATCGGCCGAAGATGATCGTAGCCGTTACACTGCCACCTTCCGCCTCGGCGATGATCGTCTTGCTGGACGCATTGTAGTGCAACTGGATCGACCAGTCATTGGCGCTGGCGGCGTCATCATACTGATTCAGTATGATGAAAAACGTCTCGCCGGTCGCTTCTGTGGGAATATATTGCATGGCAGAGAACTGCCACACGCCGCCGTTGAGCGTAAACGGCTGGACCAGGTCGGTGCCGCCGGCCACATTGACCGAGATCTTGCCGCTGTAGGCATACTTGTCGGAAGTCGACGCCCCGGCGCCGGCCGCATTGCCCCAGCCCTTCCACCCCCCGACGCCGTGCAGGGCCTTGCCTGTGGCGTAGGACTCGAAATCGTCATTAAACGCCTGGGCTGATGCAACGGAGCACATGCTCGCCAGTGCAAGAGCCGTCACCAGAACGTACACTTTTCTCATGGTAGATACTCCTCCAGAAAAATCACCCTAATACTCCTTCAATGCCGACCCACACACACACTTATTATCATATCAGGAATGCCGCCTCAATCAAGGAAAAAACGCATCCTGTGGCCAATCACGTCCGAAAAAGAGTTGCAGATTGGATGGCAACGCAGTATAAATAAGCTCAGTGGCAGGAGTGGTTTTCTTGCATCGCATTGGACAAGGCGGCTGCCCGAGAGGCTCGGGTGTCGCTCGACGCCCAAAACAGACGTGGGATCGCATGTTTTGCCAGTGTTGGAGGACGTGGCGCGATGTGTTCCGAAGTCGGCAGGGTTACCATAGACAGTCCGGGGCAGGCCTTCGTTCTATCCCAAGTTGGCTGCGGTCAATCCCTGCGTGGTCGGTTCTCTGGAGGAAGGAGGTGATTTCGCCGATATAACCCCATAATCCCGCAGCGAAGGTGGGAAACAGCCGCTTCCACCATCGCGTGCAGGGCATGTTAGACGAGTGAGCTCTTTTCAGAGGAAGACGGGCTCTGATGTGTGGTCGGAGCGCGATTGGGATGATCTTGCGTAGAAGGAGAAATCCTATGTCCAAGAGATGCACTTGTTTCACCTTTCTGATTGTATTGTTGGCCTTGGTCCAAGGCGGCGCCGCGTGTGGCGCATGGGATCCGCTTAATGATCCGGCCCTTGTCGGATGGTGGCCGTTCGACGAAACGAGCGGAACCACGGCGGCCGACATCTCCTCTTACGGCAGAGCCGGCACACTGACGGGCGGCGCCACGTGGACAGCAGGACGCTTTGGCGGCGGTGTCCAACTGGATGGGACCAGCGGCTATGTCACCGTTCCCAGCTTTCCGCTCACGACCGACTCGATTACCATGGTGGCATGGGTTAATGGCTGGAAGGCCGCCGACTGGGCAGCCATCATAACCGGCCAACCAGCCCGCCTTGAGTTGGGTTTCGGTGCCGATACTATGGTGCACTACACATGGAACTCCGATAGCAGCGCCACGTACAATTGGACTGGCGGGCCCGTCATTCCGCAGGATGCATGGGCCATGGTGGCAGTGACGATTGACCCTGCTAAGGCAGTTGCCTACGTGTACACGGACGCCGCAGGGCTGCAGCAAGGCACCAACACGCTTGCCCACACTTCGCAAACCTTCAGCGTGCTGTCAATGGGATGGTCATTCGATACGAGATACGTCCGTGGGATTCTGGATGAAGTCGCCGTATTCAGCCGCGCCCTGACGGAAGAGGAAATTCTGGTCCTCACAAAAGGACCGAAGGATCCTGCACTGGCGTCGGCGCTCACCCCGGCCGATGCAGCGACCGACGTGCCTCGGGATGTCTCTCTCTCCTGGCTGATGGGCGAGGGCGCCACGACGCATAACGTGTACTTTGGCACATCGTTCGACGACGTGAGCAATGCTACCCAACCAAGCCAGAGTCAGACGGAAACCACGTATGATCCACAAGGACTTCTGGAGTTCGGGCAGACCTACTTCTGGCGAATCGATGAAGTCACGGCCGATGGCACGGTCTTCACGGGAGAGGTCTGGTCGTTCCAGGTGGAGCCGTTTGCGTATCCGATTGCCGATGTGATCGCCACGTCGACCTCCAGCAACCAGACCGGCATGGGCCCGCAGAACACGGCCAACGGTTCCGGACTCAACGAATACGACGAGCACGACGTCGATCTGAAAACCATGTGGGTGGCCACCAGCGCCATGCCGCACGTCATTCAGTTCGCGTTCGACAAGGTCTACACGCTCGATGAGATGTGGGTCTGGAACGCCAACTCCCAGCTCGAATCCGCCATGGGCTTCGGCGCCAGGACTGTCGCCATCGAGTGCTCCACGGACGGCGAGACCTGGACGCCGGTGGAAAACGTGCCGGAATTTGCACAGGGGACCGGCGAACCGACCTACACGGCCAACACGAAGGTCGATCTCGCCGGAGCGGTCGCCCAGTACGTCAAACTGACGATCACCGCCAACTGGGGCGGCGTCACGCCGCAGGTGAGCCTGAGCGAAGTGCGGTTCTACCAGATCCCGGTCCAGGCCAGAGAGCCCGAGCCGGCGGACGACGCCACGGAAGTGACTCTCGACACGACGCTGAACTGGCGTCCCGGCCGCGAAGCGACCTCGCACGAGGTCTACTTCGGAACCGACGCGAACGCCGTGGCCGAAGGGACTGTGACGGCTGAGACCGTGGCCGACCATCGGTACACGCCGGCATCCATGGACTTCGGGACCCTCTACTACTGGAGAGTCGATGAAGTGGGCGACGCGGAAACCTATGCAGGCGACGTCTGGAGCTTCACGTCGCAGGAGTTCGCTGCCGCCGAGGACTTCGAGAGCTACACGGACGACATCGAGGCCGAGGAGACCATCTGGCATGCCTGGACCGACGGCGTGGCCAGCGGCGACAGCGGCTCGCAGGTCGGATACGACGACTCCCCGTTCGCCGAGCAGACGATCGTCCACAGCGGCAAACAGTCCATGCCCATGCTGTACGACAACGACGGCACGTTCCGCGAGAACACCGAGTACGAAAGAACCGGCGTGCCGTTCTACAGCGAGGCCGAGCGAGGGTTCTCCCCCGTCCAGAACTGGACCGGAAACGGCGCCGACGAGGTCTGCCTGTGGGTTCATGGCTATCCGGCGCTGGGCCCTGCGACCATGACGGAAGCCGGGGACCAGATCACCCTCACCGGTGGCGGCGCGGATATCTGGTACCAGTCGGATGAGTTCAGCTTCGCCTACAAGACCCTCACCGGCGACGGCACCATGATCGCCCGGGTCGTCAGCACCGGCGAAGGAACTCAGACGTGGGCCAAGGGCGGCGTCATGATCCGCGACAGTCTCCGCGGCGGCTCCACCCATGCCATGATGGTCATGACGACCCCCGGCGCCAACGGCGCCAGCTTCCAGTACCGCGCCAACACCGACGGCGACTCGGGCGGCAGCGACAGCGTCGCAGCGGTCGCCGTTCCGTACTGGGTCAAGATCGAGCGGTTCGGCAGCACGTTCACAGGCTATACGTCCGCCGACGGTAAGACCTGGGCCACGGTCGGTACAGCGGAAGTCACCGTGCAGGACCCCGTCTACATCGGTCTGTGCGTCACGGCGCACCTGGCCACAGAAGAGCGGACCTTCGAGTTCGACAGCATCGCCACGACCGGCGCCGTCGCCGGCGCCTGGCAGGGCGTCGTGATCGCCAGCACAGAGTACAACGTGCCTGCAAACATGCACCTGCTCGTCGAGGACAGCGCCGGCAAGAGCGGCACGGCGACCAACGCCGACATCGTCACGTCGGCCGACTGGACCCGATGGGCGATCCCGATGAGCGACTTTGCCGGCGTCAATTTCGGCAAGGTCGCAAGGATCGCGATCACCATCGGCGACAAGGACGCCGCCACAGCAGGCGGCTCGGGCATGGTCTTCATCGACGATATCGGGTTCGGCAGTTCCGCAGGACAATGACCGGTACACAACGCAGCCCAAGGGGTCTGTGTCGCTCGACACAGGCCCCTTTTATGGAATGTTGCCATCGCGGCTCATCGTGAAACGTTCGTTACGGATCATGGGGTGTCAAAAAGTCAGCAGTTTTGTCGGTAATTGGAAGGAGAATCATCATGTTGAGAAAGGCTGTTTTCACAATATTCTGCATCTTGCTTCTGGCGCCGGCCTGGTCGGCATCCGCCGGCCCGGACCCCACCCTCATTGGATGGTGGTGGTTCGATGAAGGCGCCGGAACTGTTGCGAGCGATTCGAGCAGCTTCGGCAACCACGGCACCCTGACGGGCGGCCCAACGTGGACGACCGGTGTTTTCGGTTCGGCGCTGAAGTTCGACGGCGTGGACGACTATGTGCTCGTGCCGCACAATGAGAGCCTGTGCGTGAGCAGCGAAGTGACGGTGGCGGTCTGGATCAACCCCGGGCGGTACGAGGGTCCCACAGGCGACCCCTGGCAGGGAATCATCGGCAAACAAGAGGGCCAGCGGTCCTACAACCTGTACACGTACACCGGCGGCGTCTTCCACTTCAGCACGGCGGGCCAGGGGACCACGAGCACCGGGGCCGTGCCGCTCAATGAATGGTCGCATGTGTGCGCGATGGTCAAAGGCGGCACCCACGTCTACATCGTCAACGGCGCCGACGGCGGCACGTCCGGATCGATCCCCGCACTGCCGGGAACGGCCGACACCGCAAACGTCGTCATCGGCCGAACCAATGAGGGCACCACTCGCAGTTGGCTGGGCCTGCTGGATGACGTGCGCGTTTACAATCGAAGTCTGAGCCTGGCCGAGGTCCAGGAAATCATGACGGGGAAGGATCTGATAACCGGCCTCGCCACGTCGCCCTCCCCCGGCAGCGGCGCAACGGATATCCGTCGGGATGCGGTCCTGACCTGGAACGCCGGACAGACCGCCGCTACGCACGATGTGTACTTTGGAAAGACGCCTGAGGACGCTGGCGACGCAGCCCAACCCATCCAGAGCGTGACAGACACCGCCTTCGATCCGGAGGGTCTGCTCGAATACGGCCAGACCTACTACTGGAGAGTCGATGAGGTCAACGGGGCGCCCGACTACACCACCTTCAAAGGGGAAGTCTGGAGCTTCACCGCCGAACCATACGCCTACCCAATCGCAAATGTGATGGTCCAGGCATCCGGTGCGCAGCCCGCCTCGCCTGCGATCAACACGGTCAACCGCTCCGGGCTCGATGGCGACGACCAGCACGGCTTCGATCTGAAGACCATGTGGGTCGCTCCCGTCGGTCTGCCCGCCTGGATTGAGTACACCTTCGAAAAAGAATACAAGCTGCACGAGTTGTGGGTCTGGAACGCCAACTCCGAGCTCGAAGCGTTCATGGGCTTCGGAGCCAAGGACGTCGTCATCGAGTACTCCACCGACGGCGAGACCTGGACCGCATTGGAGAACGTGCCCCAGTTCGCACAGGGGACTGGCCAGGCCACCTATACAGCCAACACCATCGTCGATCTCGGCGAAGTCCTGGCCAAACACGTCAAGTTGACGATCAACACCCTCTGGGGCGGCACGGGAATTCCCAGCCTCAGCGAAGTGCGGTTCTTCTATACCCCGGCGCAGGCCTTCGAGCCCACCCCGGCGAACAACGCCACCGAAGTCGCCGTCAACGCGACGCTCGACTGGCGACCGGGACGCGAGGCCACCTCGCACGAAGTCTACTTCGGAACCGATGCCAACGCAGTGGCCGAAGGGACCGTGGCGCCCGAGACCGTGACCGAGAACAAGTACACGCCGGACTCGATGGACTTCGGAACCACGTATTACTGGCGAGTCGATGAAGTCGGCGACAGCGGAACCTTCACAGGCGACGTCTGGAGCTTCACGTCGAAGGAATTTGAAGTCGTCGAGGACTTCGAAAGCTATAACGATGACATCGATGGCGGAACAACGATCTGGCAGGCTTGGACCGACGGCCTGACCACCGAGGCCAGCGGCTCAACGGTCGGCTACGAGAACTCCCCGTTCGCCGAAAGGACAATCGTACACGGCGGCGCCCAGTCCATGCCCTTCGCGTACGACAACGCCACGAAGTTCTACTTCAGCGAGGCCGAGCGGACGTTCGACCCGGTCCAGAAGTGGACGGGCAACGGCGCCGACGAGGTCAGCCTCTGGGTACGTGGTTCCCCAGCGCCCGCTCCCGTGACCGTCACCGAGACCGGGGGCAAGATGGACGTAACCGGGGCTGGTGCGGACATTTGGTACGCATCCGATCAGTTCACCTTCGCCTACAAGACCCTCACCGGCGACGGTACCCTGGTCGCCCGGGTCGTCAGCGTCGGGACCGGGACCCAGACATGGGCCAAGGGCGGCGTCATGATCCGCGACAACCTCCGGGGCGGCTCGGCAAGCGCCCAGATGGTGCTGACCGCGAATAGCGATGGGGCCGCAGGCAATGGAGCTGTCTTCCAGAATCGCGCGGCAGCCGATCTGGATATGAGCGCGAACGACGCCACGTCGAACGCCACGAGTATCGCGGCGGTCGCACCGCCGTACTGGGTCAAGATCGAGCGGTTCGGCAGCACGTTCACAGGCTATACGTCCGCCGACGGCAAGACCTGGGCCACAGTGGGCGCGCAAAGCGTCACGATGGAAGACCCTGTCTGCATCGGTCTGTGCGTCACCTCTCACGAGGCCGGTGTGGATCGAACCTTCCAGTTCGACAGTATCACCATGACGGGCGCCGTCACCGGCGATTGGCAGGGTGTCGCAATCGCAACCGCAGATTACAACGCCGCCGCGAACATGCACCTGCTCATCGAGGACAGCGCCGGCAAGAGCGGCACGGCGACCAACGCCGACATCGTGACCTCGGCCGACTGGACCCGGTGGGCGATCCCGATGAGCGACTTTGCAGGCGTCAATTTCGGCAAGATCGAGAAGATGACGATCACGATCGGCGACAAGAACGCCACCAAAGCGGGCGGAACCGGCATGGTCTTCATCGACGACATCGGATATGGCCACTCGGCTCAGTAACCCGGCAGAC
>CAZDTD010000075.1:0-17268 GCA_964507995.1 uncultured Pirellulales bacterium
TCGCCGTCGGGCCTGTCGCGGTGGGAGGTTTGGCTGTGGGTGGGGCGGCGTTCGGCGTCGTGAGTCTCGGTGGCTGCGGGATCGGGCTGATCGCGGTGGGAGGCGTTGCTGTCGGCGTTCTCCTGGCGATGGGAGGACTGGCGATTGGCGGTGTCGCCCTCGGCGGCGCGGCAATCGGGTACTATGCCCTCGGCGGCGGGGCCTTCGGTGTCCATGCGTTCGGCGGCAACGTGCAGGACCCGAATATGCCGGAGTTTCTCAAGAACTGGTTCGGACCCAGGGGTGGGGGTTCGTGACGGTCGGTCCGACCGACGGAGGATTCGAGATTGCGAACGGGCCGGGGACATGCTATTCTGGCCTGCATCGATTGGAGGGTAGGCGAAATGGCAACGCAGTCTGGATTTGATGAAAGGGTCCTGCGATGAAACGATCGACGCGTTCGAAGTTGGCGGTATTGAGCATTGCCATCGTCCTGCTTTCCGTGACGGACGCCTTCGCCCAAGTCCGGCACGAAGTCCGTATCCCGGACATCCCGGGCTATGTGACGCTCAAGTGTGATTTCCACCAGCACACGGTCTTTTCGGATGGCAGCGTCTGGCCTTCCGTTCGCGTGGACGAGGCCTGGCGGGAGGGAATGGATGCGATCGCGATCACCGACCACATCGAATATCAGCCGCACAAGCAGGATATCCCCACCAATCACAACCGGCCCTACGAGATCGCCTTGCCGGCCGCCAAGGACAAGGGGATTCTGCTGATCAAAGGCGCCGAAATCACGCGGGACACGCCGCCGGGACATTTCAACGCGCTGTTTCTCGACGACGTCAATCCGCTCGACACGAAAGACCTGCTCGACTGCATGGCCGCGGCCGACAAGCAGGGCGCGTTCATCTGGTGGAACCATCCGGACTGGAAACCGGAGCACATCGGCTGGTTTGACATCCACACGACGCTCTACGAGAAGAAGTACATGCGAGGGATCGAGGTGGTCAACGGAGATACCTACTCCGCCAGCGTGCACCAGTGGGCCCTCGACAAGAACCTGACGTTCATGGCCAATTCGGACATTCACGCGCCGTCGCTGGTGAAGGAATCGACGGCCCAGGAGCACCGGCCCATGACGCTGGTCTTCGCTCGGGAGAAGACCATTCCCGCGATCAAGGAGGCTCTCGAAGCCGGCCGGACCGCCATCTGGTTCGAGGACAAGATCATCGGCCGTCGGGAGTACGTGGACGCTCTGTTCCAAGCTGCCGTTCGAATCACCGACATCGAACGGGCGGGCAAGACCGTTCGGTTGACGGTTCGCAACGACTCGGCTTTGCCGATGGAATTCCGACGCGAAGGCATGGCCGGGCCGCGAGAGGTGTCCCTGCCTCCCGAGTCGAGCCTGCGGGTGAGAATCAACGTCAACAGCGTCGAGTCGCCGGTTGGGCTGTCCTACGTCGTGAAGAATTTCCTCATCGCACCGGAGACGGGATTGCCGGTGAGCTATGCGATCCCGGGCGAGATCAAGATCGACGCGGGCATGTGAGCCCTCGACAGCGGGCCTCTTCGTAGGGCGAGCGTCCCCGCTCGCCTTTTTGAAGAGTTCACGGTCTTCTTTGTCATCCTGAGGCATAGCCGAAGGATCTGGGCTGGGATCAAGAGGGGCTCATCCGGTTTGTGCGTACTTCTGTGGTTGCACAACACCCCACGACCGGGGACGCTGTCCCCGAACCCCTGGCATTTTCCGCTTTCCACCAGCAGCATGGCAGTGCGTGGACCGGCAGTCCGCCGGATGGCCCCGCCCAGGACATGAGCAGGAAGATACCGAGCGAACGCGACCCTGGGCAGCAGAGCGTCGCGCCGGTCGGTTCCCTCTTATGCTCATGCTATTGGCCCAAAGCGAAAAATGACGGGGGCGGGGGGGCCCCCATCGCACCGGGAAGTACGCACAAACCGGATGAGCCTCAAGAGGTGTCTCGTGGTCACAGGCCAGATCCCTTCGGAAGACTCAGAGCCAGCCCTGAGCGCAGCCGAACGGGGCAGGCTCTTTACTCCGCTGCGCTCCGTTCAAGATGACAACCGTGGTGTGCGCGGCAATCACCATTGACGGCAAGTCCGTCGCTATTCCTGGCTCATTGCCTTGACGAAGTTGCCGGCCTCGGTGATCGAGACCTCCATGGCTGAGACCAGGGCCGCGACATCGGTCCGCACGGAGACCAGCTCGTCTTCGAGCGAGCCGACCGCCTGCGCGTTGAGGTTGTGCTTGAGGAACAAGACCTGGTCGCGGAATGCGGCCAGGACCGGGTCGATCTGGGTTTCGGCGCGTTGCATCGCCTCGATCAGGCGGGTGTAGCGTTCCTGGGTCTGTTCCAGCTTCTGCTGGCTGATGTTTCGGAGATTGGCGTTCGTGTAGTCGTCGAGCTCGGCATTCCACTCCTTGAACAGGGCCTTGGCGACCGACTGGACGTCGTCGATCCTCTTGTGCACGGCGTCGGCCTTCTCCTCGCTGCGTTCAAACTCAGACTTGAGTCGCTTGTAGGTCGTCTCCAGTTCGCCGCCTTCGTACCCGACTACGGCGGTGAACTGCTCCAGGGCGCTGAGAAACTGCTTCTTCGCCTGCTCCTGGGCGGTCTGGGCGTCCTGGACGCGGTCGACCAGGATGTCCCGCTTGTGGTAGCCGAACTTCTCCATGGTCGAGTAATACGCGCTCTTGCAGCCGGCCAGAGCGACCAACATGCCCAGAATTGTTGCGACCTGCCATGCGAACCGTTTCATCGTCCGAACCCTTCAATAGGCATAAGAATTGTGTCAAACGGGGATATTCTATGTCCTGGCAGAAGGAGTTCCAAGCGAAATGCGTCGCCATAAAATACCAAGCCCCGCTCGGGTGGGCGGGGCTTGGCACTTTGGTGGAGGCAGGTGATAGAGAGCTGCTATCATCAGGGAAGCGATAGTGGTGTTGGAGTATCTCCTGGCCTGGCGCCTGCGGTGGGTGTAGTTCGGGTTAAGTCGCAGGGTGTGCCGGTTTGCCGGGGTCCCCAACGCAATCCCTCGCGTTGGCGAGTTCCCTCTGCTGGCGTCGCATCCGTTGCGGTGGTTCTCGGCCCCCCATGACCGGCCTGAACCCGACGGCCGCCGCTTCCGAAGGGAGCGGCCACGGCAGCCAGGGACGCCCCGCACCAAGCGTTGTGCGAGGTCCCGTTCATCGGGTCTCCTGCCGAAAGAACCAGAATATTCATTTTGCCGAGAACCATCTTTACCACCACCTTACCTTGAACCTTGAAGCCGTGCTCTGTTCGTTTTCACAAGTAAGTGCCGCGACACGGTGGGAATGTAACGCGGTTTTCCAAAAAACTGCCAGATTTTTCTCGGACGGTTTGGAAGTCCTTGGCCCATAACAGTTTGTGATTTTGTGGCAATCGTCTGTCCGGCCAGAATTCAAATGCAGCAGGGCGGGTCCGGCTGAGGACGGCTCTTATCATCGGGTTTTGCGGGGTTTTGAAACGTTTTGCGGATTGCCTGTGTTTCGGAGTTGACAGGACCATGGCCCAGCGGTTACAGTACCGCCTGTCTAAGCGCCTGTAGCTCAATTGGATAGAGCATCAGCCTACGGAGCTGAGGGTTAGGGGTTCGAGTCCCTTCAGGCGCATTCCCCCGTGATTTCGAGTTTCACATCTCTATTGTATTCCTCTGCGGTCGAGTGTAAACTGAGCGAGTAGGCAGTTGGGTAGACTGTTAGCGTGGCAGATGTGTGCGAGGGAGGGGGTAAGGAGTCGTTGTATGGTCTGCAAGCGGGGTTTCACTCTCATCGAATTGCTTGTCGTCATCTCCATTATCGCCATTTTGATGGCCATCCTGATGCCGGGACTTCAGCGTGTCAAGACCCAGGCGCAACTCACCGTCTGCAGAAACAATCTGCGAAACTACGGCCTGACGGGCCGGATGTATTCTGACGACTGCGACGGGGAGTTCCCGTACTCGTTCGAATGGCTCTACAAGAAATCGGCACTCGCGCCCTGCCTGTGGCATGACGAGACCAAGAACCTCGATCAGCATCCTGAGTTTGGCGGATATCTCTGGCCGTATCTCAAAGGGCAGGAAATCAATTTGTGCCCGCAGTTCGACAAGGTGGCCCGAGAGATGAGCTGCTCCGTGTGCGGAGGTCGCGCGATTGCGATGAAGCCGCAATATGGCTACACGATGAATTCCTACCTCAACGGCGACGGATGGGGCAACGGCAATGTCCCTTCGCAGTACCAGCAAGGCATCGCGAAACTCAAGCTGGAGAACCAGGTGAAGGACCCGGCCCGTACGTTCTATTTCGGCGAGGAGAATTCCTGGATGATCTCCGGATACAGTGTCGCGGGCATCAACGACAACAACCTGCGCGCCTTGCCCAACGGCAACGCGGACTGCTTTGGAACCTTCCACAAGACCCGCGCTACGGAGAGGGATTCGGGTGTCAGCTT
Source organism: uncultured Pirellulales bacterium (assembly GCA_964507995.1). GTDB lineage: Bacteria > Planctomycetota > Phycisphaerae > Sedimentisphaerales > Anaerobacaceae > PLanc-01. The sequence continues at coordinate 4,455 of CAZDTD010000075.1, forward strand.
TGCGGTGTTCGTGGACAGTCACGTGGAAGAGGTTTCTCCTTATCCGCCCAACGAAGACGCTCCGAAAGGCAATACGTGGCAATTGGCTTGGCCGGGCAGGAAGCCGGCGCCGGTCTTCTGATCGACGTTGCGACCATCCGGCCGGCACGGGAGGGACGTCGGCATGATCGTTCGAATCAGACAGGGCTTCACGCTCATCGAGTTGCTGGTCGTCATCGCAGTGATCGCCTTGTTGATGAGCATTCTGATGCCCGCGTTGAACGCGGCCCGCGAGCAGAGCCGAAAGGCGGTCTGCGCCCAGAACGAGAAGAACACCGCGCTGGGCATGATCATGTACGCCAACGACTACAACGGCAGGCTGCCGTTGAACGAGGTCAACCGGTGGCTGTTCGACATATCCTACTGGACGACGGACATCGTCATGGCGACCGGGGCCTTTGACCGGCACATCTTCTATTGTCCCTCCTATAAACAGCGGGACCGAATCATTTTCTGGCGGTATGGCGAGGGCTTGCCCGCAGGGACGCCGGAGCAGTACGAGAAACCCGAGCCCGCAGCGACTGCCACACGGAAGACCTATCACCGCATCGTGGGGTATTTCTGGCTCATCGATGTTGTCAACAACGGGCGAGGGGGTCTGCCGAGGAGTTCAGGCGAAGCCAAACTGTGGGCAAAGTCTGTGGTTGATGCCTCGGCGATAGTCGATGGGAGGAGGATCAAGGTGCCACTTGCCAACGTGGAGTTCATCACCGATACGACCGCCAGCCCCGGCCCGGACCGCGAGACCACGGATTTCACCCAGGCTACTGGCGGCGTCATGACTCAGTGGGGGCTCTATGACCGGTCCAACCACGTCAAGGGCACGAAGGCCACCGGCACCAATATCGCCTTCCTGGACGGCCACATCGCCTGGCGGCCCTTCGCCGAGATGGAGCATCGTTGGCGCCTCGATAATGCCAACCCCTGCTTCTGGTGGTGACCGGTTCGTCGTGACGCAGTAGGGCGTCATCTCTTCAAACGGTCTTCGTTACCACAACTCCGTCCACTTGAGCTTGATTCCGCCGGTCGTGGGCTTCGGATCGGAGGTTGGCGCCGAGACGGGTTTCGATTTGCCTTTGGGGCCGGACTTGGGCGCGGGTCTCGATCTCGACGTCGAGCTGGATTTGCCCTTCGAATCAGCTCTCGGCGCCGGAGCGGGCTTGGACGGGTCCTTCATGGACAGGCTGATCCGCTTCTTCGTCAGGTCCACCGCGACGACAATGACCATCACCTTCTGATGCACCTTGACCACCTCCGCCGGGTCCTTGACGAACCGGTCGGCGAGCTGGCTGATGTGGACGAGCCCGTCCTGGTGGACGCCGATATCGACGAACGCGCCGAACGCGGTGACGTTCGTCACGATGCCGGGCAGTCGCATGCCGGGCTGGAGGTCCTCCATCTTGTTGACCCCCTCGGCGAAGCTGAAGACTTCAAACTGCTTTCGCGGGTCCCGGCCGGGCTTGGCCAGCTCCTGCATGATGTCCGTCAGGGTCGGCAGGCCGATGGTTTCCGTCACGTAGTCCTGGAGCCGGATCTTCCTGCGGAGCGAGTCGTCCCGCATCAGGTCCGCGACCGCGCAGCCGGCCTGGCCCGCCATGGCGTCCACGACGTGGTAGCTTTCGGGGTGCACCGCGCTGGCGTCCAGCGGGTTGGCCGCGTCGCGGATGCGCAGGAAGCCCGCCGCCTGTTCGAAGGCCTTGGCCCCGAGACGCGGGACCTCTTTGAGGTCGCCGCGGGAATTGAAGGGCCCGTGCTCGTTGCGGTACGTGATGATGTTCTGGGCGAGCTGCGGGCCGAGACCCGAGACGTATTGCAGCAGCTCCTTGCTGGCGGTGTTCACCTCGACGCCCACGCTGTTGACGCAACTGACGACCACGTCGTCGAGGCTTTGCTTGAGCAGGGGCTGGTCCACGTCGTGCTGGTACTGGCCGACGCCGATGGACTTCGGATCGATCTTGACCAGCTCGGCGAGCGGGTCCATGAGCCGTCGGCCGATGGAGACGGCGCCGCGGACGGTGACGTCGTAGTCGGGGAACTCCTCGCGGGCGACATCCGAGGCCGAGTAGATCGATGCGCCGCTCTCGTTGACCATGATGACCGGGATGCCGCTGGGCAATTGGATGGCCCGGATGAAGGCCTCGGTCTCCCGGCTGGCGGTCCCGTTGCCGATGGCGATGGCCTCGATCTCGAACCGCTGGCACAGGGCCGCGATCTTGACCGCGTCGGCTGAGCCGGGCTTGTCCGCGTGGTGCAGGTAGACCACGTCGTTGTATTTCAGTTGTCCCTGGCGGTCCAAGCAGACGACCTTGCAGCCGGTGCGGAAGCCCGGATCGATGGCCAGGATGCTCTTGCGTCCCAGCGGCGAGGCCAGCAGCAGCTCTCGCAGGTTGTCTGCGAAGACCTTGATGGCCTCCTTGTCCGCGCGTTCCTTCGTCTCGACGAGGATCTCCGTCTCCATGGAGGGGGCCAGGAGCCGCTTGTAGCCGTCGAGGGCGGCCTCGCGGACCAGAATCGAGCAGGGCGATTGCCCCTTGACGAACAGGACCTCCAGGATTCGCGTCGCCTGGTCTTCCGGCACGCTGACCTGCATCCGCAGGAAGCCCTCCCTTGTGCCTCGCCGCATGGCGAGAATCCGATGCGACGGCGCCTTGGCGACCGGTTCCTCCCAGTCGAAGTAGTCCTCGAATTTGCAGCCTTCAGCCTCTTTGCCCGCGACGACTTTCGTGTGGAACGTGCCCTCTGTCTGGAACAGCTCGCGAACGCGGGTGCGGGCCGTCTGGTCCTCGTTCACCCACTCGGCGATGATGTCCTTGGCGCCGGCCAGCGCGTCCTCGGCCGATTCGACGCCTTTTTCCGCGTTCACGAACGCCGCGGCCTGGGCCATCGGGTCCGTCGCGGGGTCCTGGGCGAAGACGAGCTGCGCCAGGGGCTCGAGTCCCTTCTCTTTCGCGATGGTCGCGCGGGTCCGTCGTTTGGGCCGATAGGGCAGGTAGATGTCCTCCAGCTCGGTCATCGTTGCCGCCCGGCCGATGCGGTCCTTCAGTTCGTCCGTGAGCAGGCCCCGCTCCACGAGCGAAGCGAAGATCGCCTCGCGCCGGGCGTCCAGTTCCGCGAGCTGCGTGAGCCGGGTGCGGACGGACATGATGGCGACTTCGTCCAGGCTGCCGGTCACTTCCTTGCGATATCGTGCGATGAACGGAACGGTGGCCCCGCCTTCCAGCAGCTCGGCGGTCGCGAGCACCTGCCGGGGATTCAGGGACAGTTCCGATGCGATCTGAACCACATGCATCTGATTCAAGAGTCAATCCTTTGCATACACATATCATCATCACCGTTCGCACCCACCCTGTGTGCGAATAGAGTAACTATAGCTGCGTGTGGGAGCATTTTCAAGCGGGATGGAGTTGGGCGCAGACCGGGCTCTGTGCGGGTTTTCAGGTATCAAGGACCCCTTCGGCGGCCGGCAAATTCAAAATCCGAAGCACGAAATTCGAAACAAATTCAAAGCACAAAGCCCAAAGGACCGAAACGCCGCCGCTCGCCGGGGGCTCCGTTCTGAAATCTGGGCTTGGGTCATTGGGGATTGTCTCAAATTGACGTTCCTGCTTTGGCGTGGTCGAGTTTCGTGTTTCGCGCTTTCGTCGAGAACCATGTAGGGTACGTACCACGCACCAACTCTTGCGTCTTCGTCGTTTTGGCGGCCTGTCGTTGTCATTGTGCTTGGGATGACGAAGTTGGGGTCTGAGTGGAGAACATGGGCCGAGAGGGAGATCTCAGCGCAACCCGACGTGAGGCAGATAGAACAGGCCCGGCGAGATGCCAAGGTCGTCGGGGTAGGGGTCTCCGGTCTCGGGATGCAGGATGACCCGCATGGGCACGGTATCGACCGGCCGGTAGGATTCGACGTGCCCGTCGAGGTAGCCGGCGGTCAACTTGATGTTCAGACCGGCCAGTTCCTCGGGGTCCGGCTGTCCCGTCCGGGACCAGAACGCCGAGGAGATGTCACTACCCTCGGCGACGTCCGCGTTGCGGAACCGCTCGCAACTGCCGTAGGCGTCGGGACTGCGAAAGTGGTCGTAGCCGAAGTAATCGGTGACGAGGATCTGGCTTTCGCCGCGGCTCCTCGCCGGACCGCGCGGGCCGCGGAACAGGCCGGCATCCTGGCCGAGATAGCCGGTATAATTCCAATAGAGGCAATACGTGCCGAGCAGGGCTTCCGGCAGCGGGGCGATGTCCGGGTTGTTCCAGTCGTCACCCGCCTCCCAGGCCTGTTGGAGGTACTTGTACTTCACGGGAGCGCTCGGGCAGAACAGGGTGTCGGCGTTCGCCAGGTACAGACGCAGGTACGCGCTGACGGATCGGTGCGCGGTCGGGCTTCGCTTTCGATACGCGGTCAGATAGGTGGGTTCCTGCCAGTTCCAGTGGGCGCCGACGCCGAGGGTGGCCACGGAGGGGGGATACGCGTCCTTGTTGTCGTCCGCGTAGCAGTTGACGGCGGAGGCGATCTGACGCATGTTCCCGACGCTGACGATTCGCCGGGCCTGTTGGCGCACGTTCCCCAGGACCGGAATCAGGGTCGCCATCAGGATGGAGATGATACCCATGACCACCAGCAACTCAATCAGGGTAAAACCAGTCCTGAACTCCGCCTTCTCAACCCGTTTCCGGCCGTGCGAACCAAAACAGGTTTGATACGCCGCTGCCGACATCCTGGTTCCCATACCATAACGTGCCGCATCCGATCTCCCTCATCATAATGGAGACATCCCGCTGCGTCAACCGAGAAATGGCGGTTTCCGGGAGAATCTGCGTCCCTGTGTTCCTGGAAAGGCGTACCAGGAAGTTCCTGGGGTGGACCAGCATTGGGATGGGGCGTATGTGCGGAAAAAGCGAGCGGGATCGCACCCTTCGTGTGACGATCCCGCTGCTGTGTGGTGGGACCAAGTCCGGCCCGCCGCTCCGGACGCAATCCCGGTTTGCGGATCTAAGGCGTTTGCAGTCTGTCCAACCATCCGTCCGCGAGGATGGCCAGATCCTTGAAATCGATCGACCCGTCCTGGTTGATGTCCCCGGCGAACGGCCAGTGGCTCAGGCTCGCCTCGGGGGTTCCGCCGAACGCGCCCATGTTGATGCGTCCTCCGTTGGGCATTCGCTCCGCCGAGGCGTCTGCCGCGGGATCGCCCGCATCGATGCAGGGGCTGGTCCGGTCGTCGAACGACCACAACCCGTAGGTCGAAACGTATCGTCCTTTCTCCGACAACAGATGGTAGTCCCCGCCGGTTGTGTCGGCGAACAGCGGGTCGTCGTCAATGTTGCCCTGGCCCTCAAGCCCTTGTTGTATGCAACTGAACCGAGCGGTGCATCCGAACAGATCGCCGTCGGGGTTGTCCCAGAGAATGCAGTTGGCGATGGTGGGTTGGGCCCCGCCGTAGGCGGCGATGCCGAAGTCGTTCCCGACGACGGTCACGTTCCGGATCGTCGGGCAACTGCCTGCAATGAAGATCCCGACGTCGCAGTTCGTGATGACGAAGTTCTGCAAGACGCTGTCCGCGCCCTCGGCCGTATAGAACGACACGGCGTACTCGTCCGGCGATTCCAGCGTGGGCGCTCCGTTCCATCCGGCCACCGTGATGGCCTTTCCCTGGAAGTCGATATCCTCCCTGTAAAGACCCGGTACGACCGCGACGGTGTATCCCTCGGGGGCGACGTCGATGCCTTTCTGGATCGTGGCAAAGGCCGTCCTGGGAGTCCATCCGTTGTTGAGGTCGCTGCCGGTGGCCACGTCCACGTAGTAGCAGAAGGGGCCGTTGAATTCGTACGCGCCCATGTCGACACGGCTGTTGGCGATCCGGCTCTTGCCGTCGAGGTCCGTGGTCATGGAGGCCAGGACCGCTCCGTTGTCGCCCGCATCCAGGCAGGGCGAACCCATCGAGAGCCTCAGGTCATCGTCCCCAGTGCCAGGGACGCCGTCGGCGCCGGCTGGGTCGAAGAACTGCGGATCGCGATGGAGGTTCCCCTCGCCGGCCCACGGGTCCTGGACGGTGCTGTAGGCGATTTCCGCGGTGCCGTTCACGAGGTAGACCGCGTCGGGCGCGTTCGCCCACAGGATGCAGTTGGCTATTCGGGTGGTGCTCTGCAAGCCGTAGATCGCGCCGCCGTTGCGGGCGGCCTGGTTCGCGCGGATCGTGCAGTTCGTGAAGGTGGTCTTGCCGGCCGATTCGATGAATGCAGCGGCGCCGTTGGCGGCAGCGTTGGCGGAGAACACGCAGCTCAGGAAGTACGGCCAACCGCGGTTGTAGATCGCTCCGCCTTCGTCGTCGGCGGTGTTGGCGATGAAAGAGCATCCTGCAACGGTCGAGTTGCAGTGGACGCCGCAGTACATCGCGCCGCCGCGTCCGGCGCGGGCCTCGTTGCCCTGGAACGTGCAGCCCGTCACCCTGGGACTGCTGAAATGGTCGGTGTAGATCGCGCCGCCGAAGTTTGCGAGATTGCCTTCGAAGACGCAGTCTTTCACCATCGGATTGCTGGTGGAGCAGGCGAGGGCCCCGCCGTAGTGCCGGCCGTCGAGACCGACCGCGGCGTTGCCGGCGAACGTGCAGCCGGTCATCGCCACGTTGCTGCGGAGCACGCGAACCGCGCCGCCGAAACTCGCTCCCCCGGCGCCCATCGCGAAGTTTTCCTGAAAGAGGCATCCGACGAACGCGGGCGATGCGTCGGTGGACAGGACGCCGGCCCCCCCGGCGGCGTCCTCTTCATCATTGGCGCATGTGGTGTTGAGCTCGAACGTGCAGCGGACGAATCTCGGGTTGCCCGCGGCGATGAACGCGCCGGCTCCGTCGGTTTGGGCCGACGCGGTCGGATCGCCTCCGCGGGGATCGACGCCTGGTTCGAGTCCCGCGTGGCCGGCCGTGATCGTGAACCCCTCGACCAGGGCCGTGTTGCCCGTCGAGTTCACCGTCACCACCGACTGGCTGTTATCTGTCCGGCTCTCATTCTGGACAAAATCGCAGAGACTCTGCCAGTCGTGGTCCGCCGGCGGAACGTCATTTCCGGCCAGATCGCCGCTGAGAAGAGTCTCATATGCGTCGATGTCCCTCTCCTGCGGGTTGGGGGCGCCAAAGCCCGCGTAGCCGCCCCGAAGAGCGACGCCCGACGGGAGGACGAAGCTGTCGGTGCGTCTTCCCGAGGCGACGACGCGGGCCCCATCTGGTCCCTTTTCCCAATGGCGATCCGGCTTGTACGTGCCCTGCGCGACGCGGATTTCGTCGCCGGGCTGTGCCGCGGCCAACGCGCTTTGCAAACAAACGAATGCGTTGGCCCAACTCGAGCCGTCGTTGACGCCGAGCGCCCGCCCGTCGCAGTACATCACCGAACTGGTCGTCGAACGAGCCGGCCCGGCGACCAGGCCCAGGAGCAGTGCGATAATTCCTGCGATTCTGTGGCGTGGCGTTCTCATAACCTTCTGTATTGCTATACTATCGAAGAGGGTTCACGATCGGTCTCCATCCTGCGTCTGAAGCAAGTTCAACAACCAGAGCATCCCCTGAGGATTGGGCTGTGGGTTTCCCGACGGAATGACCCTTGGCGCTGCCAAAGTCGCCTCCGCAGAATTCTCGTCTTCGATGTAGCTGAATTCCAATTGTCCCGTTGCGGCCTCGGAGCCCAGCTCCAGCCGTTCCAGAAGGTCCTTCTCCATGTCGATCACGTAGGTCAGGTCCGTCGCGTCGGACTGCACGGTGACCCAGGCCTGACCTGCCTGATCGTCGTACCGCGTTTTGAAACGCAGACGCTGGCCGGCGGCGTCGCGCCGGACCGTGTCGATCGTGTGCAATCCCTGCCACGGGCGGGCGAGCCCCTTGAAAAAGCTGCCGCTGGCATATCGTGCGACGACGCGATTGTCCTGGTCGTAGACGACTGCGCCGTCCTTCGTGTCCACGGCCCGGAGCTTGTTGCCGATGCGAAGCTCGATCCAGGGGAAAAAGGGCCGGCTGGCCGCATACACCAGGGGCAGGCGGCCTGTCCCTGTGAGCGTGACCCCGTTGATTTGGCCGCGGATACGGAAATACGCCCGGCCTTGGCGGTGCATTGCATCCCGCTCATCGACCCGGCGTGCGCTCTGCGGCCAGCCGAATTGGAAGTATTCCTCTTCGAGGACATTCAGGTGGCGGTCTACTTCCTGGGTTTTTTGTTCCTTCTCTCCTTCCCGTCTGCACATGATGAGCAGGCCCTTCTCCGTCGAGGATCGCGCGGTGTCGTATGCCGCGGCGGACCCCGTCAGTGCGGCGCCGCCCTCGACCTGCGAGAGGAAATTGCTCAAAGCCGGTGAATCGGTCGGAAGCCGTCGGACGCTCAGGTCTTCTTCCCATGTGCGGTGGTTCTTGATGTGCACGGTGTTCGTGCCGTAGTCGAAGTGATAGTTGGCGTACTGGTTCTCCAGGACCAGCGATTTGGCGTTTTCGCCTGAGGCGTCGAACTGCACCATTCGGATCATGACGGCCTGGCAGGCCCCTTCGGGAAAGTAATACCAGCGATCCGACGGGGCGAGTTCGGTCCGGGAATTCACGAAGGCCGACCGGGGATTGGGGATTTCAGAAGGCAGGTTAACGCGGCGACTCGAACCTTCCCTCGTTGATCCCCAATCTCCGATCGACCCGACCCCCACCGCGACCACCGCCGCCAGTGTGAGGAGGCTGGCTTTGCTGGTGGCCGTTGCCAGCAGGGTGGCCGTCGGACCCACCGACAGCGTAGACGCTGTGATGGAAATCTCCGCGGCCGTCGCCTTGGTGGCTGCGGTCATCTTGCCGAAGAGGACCAGAGCCAGAACCAACGCGCCCTTGCCAAGTCCATGCCGGGACAACTGGCTGGTGAGGGCCTTCTTGGCACGATAGAACAGGGCACGCGCCCCGATCTCTGAGCAATCCATGAGCCTGCTGATGTCTGCATAGGACATCTGGTCGTAGCATCGCATCGTCAGGATGGCGCGATGCCGGGGCTCCAGCGACTCGATGCAGCGCAGGACGATCTGTTTGAGCTCGCCGGTGACTGCCTCGGCCAGGGCGTCGCTGCTGCGCCGATGTCCCGGCAACTCGTCGTCCCGGGCCGGCAGCTCGATATCCCCGATTTCGGAGAGGCTCCTGGTTTTGTGTCGCCACTGTCGGCCGAAGTGGTTCCGCACCTTGTTGAACGCGATGCCATGGAGCCACCCCCAAAACCGGTCCGTCTGGCGCAATTTCCCAAACAGCCTCAACATCTCTAAGATCGTCTCCTGCACAATATCCTGCGTCAGGTCTTCCTGAAGCGTCAGGCGGTACACGTACTCGTGTAAACGGACCCTCGCCGTCTCGGCCAGGCGGTTTAGACACTCCCGGTCGCCGAGCCGAGCCTTTTTGACCAACTCGAGGGTTTCGCAATCGCACGAGTCCATTTGTCACTTATAAGTCTGATGATTTGGTCCGGCGTGACGCCGAATTTCCGTATTTCCAAGATTTTTTTTCGGCTCAATGTGTAGCCGCCCCGAGCGGATTTCCGCCCGGCGGTCTTCACCCCACCCCCAATTGCTGAGTCATCGGATGTCACAGGGTTTGCAGGCCTCATAAACCCTACAAACCCTATCGGATCGGCCGTCGTGCGGTCAAAAACTGGCCAAGCCGGGCGAAGGTGGTCCGGCGTACCAGCCGTTGGGATCGTTGCCATCGCCGGCGAGGTCGCCGCGGTTCAGAGTGTACCCCTTCCCATCGGTTGGCTCAGACCAATCATCCCCATACTTGAAGCTCTCGATGATTTCCCCCGCCGCGTCGATCAGCTCGATTGTCTCGCCGGCGTTGTTCAGGCTGCCTCCGAACTGCCCCAGAACGGGCAGCTCGCTGCCGTACCGGGCCTCGAAGGCTGCGATGTCCCTCACGAGCAGGCAACAGCCTCCCGTGGGAAGCTCGAAACGGGGGAAGGTGTACTCGACGCCGGAGGTGAACTGGACGAGGTTCAGATCGATCGTCTCCGTGCCGATGTTGGTCAGCTCGATGAATTCCGCGTTGGGATCAACCGCAGGATTGTACATGATCTCGCTGATCCGCAGGCTCTCGGCTACCGGTCCGACCGCGAAGACAACCTCGTTCAACGCGCTCCAGATGTTGCCGCTGAGCGTTCTGGCCTTGATGTGCGTGCTGGCCGTCAACGGGATCGGGGTCGTGTATGGCTGGGCCCATGCGGCGTTGACTGTGCCGCCGGGCAGGCGGGGATCCGCGCCGTCCAGCGTGTAGTAGATCGTGCCGCCGCCGGCCGACATCTGCAATACAAAGTCGTTTGCGACGTGGCCGCCGTGCTGGTTGAACGTTGGCGGGTCGACCGTCGGATACCAGCCGACCGTTTTGAACTGGCCCAGAACGGTCGCGGTCCGCGTCGGCAGGTAGTTGTTGATGATCCGGCTGATCTCCGCGTCCCATGTGGCCTTCGTGTAGGGCGTGGACCGCCTTGCATCGCCCCAGCGGGCGGATTCCGCGATGATCGCCAGCTCGATCTGCGAAGTCCGTCTCTCGATGCGGGCAATCGACGCCGCGGGCGTCAGCAGCCCCTCGTTGAAGAAATGCCGGTATACGTGGTCGGCGAAGAGCATGCGGTACTCGGCGTTGTTCCTCGCGAGTTGCTCGTGGAGCCAGTGCGGATTGAAGTATGGCCACTGTGCTCCGGCGGTCGTGTACGGCGTCACGAGATTCGTTTCGCTCTGGGAGACGCCTAACGTGTGTTCGTTGTCGTGCTGGAACCACTTCCACCCGTCGGGGTTCTCGCGGTTGTAGATGCCGAACGTGTTGTTAGGCCGGCCGACGAATCGCGAACCGGGGCCGTCCCGGTCGCCGGTGTAGTAGTCGATGATCATGAAGTCGGCCAGGTTGTCGGGGTCGAGCAGACGCTCGTAGTCCGGATTGTGTGTTCCGTCGGGATTCAAGCCCTGGATCTGGAAATAGCGGGCGTTGTCGGCCAGACCTGCGGTCGCGGCGTTGTAGAGACGCCGGTAGGTGTCCGTGGTGCCGTCGGTGGCCATCATGGAGTACGAGCCGCTCTCCGCCTTCATCACGTCGAAGTCTTCCTTCTCGCCGTCGAGATAAGACGCGGCGAAGGACGCCTCCGACCGTTCCTGCGTCTGATAGAGGCCCCAGTACTGGCCGTTGAGATACAGGTGATAGTAGCGGCTCCGCGTGTAGGGATGTCCCATCTCGCCCTGGAGGTCCCGCGAGAAGACCTCGCGAACCATCGTGTTCTGACTGTCGCCCTGGAACGACCAGGAGTAGTTCTGGCTGGTTCGCAGATCGACGCATTCGAACTCGTCGGTTCCCTCGTCGCCGAAGAGAGGGAATCTCAGTCTGGACTGACCGTACCCGGTGCGGAAGAACAGGCGGAAGGCGTGTTTGGGATTGCTGCCGGTGCGGCTGAAACCCCCGCGAATCCGCAGACCTGCGTCGATCTGGAATCCCTCGCTGCCGTCCGGATTCAGCAGCTCGACGGAGACCGGTCGTTCCCAGGAATCGCCCTCGTTTTCGGCGTGCGTGTAGATACCGTTTTGCGCGCCGAACAGGTTGTCCAGCGTCGTGACCAGCGAAAGGGAGGGAATCGCCAGCAGGGCATCGTCCACGAGGTCTTTGTACTGGCTGCTGTTGGTGACGTCCGGGTCCATGCCGTAATCCAGTACCTGACCGCTGACATTGCCGGAGGGCCAGCCGGCGGGGCTGGCCGACTGCTGGATTACGTCCTGGACGAAGAGATATGTCCGCGTGGCGATGGCCGAGGATTTCCACTGAGACTTGATCGCCTTGGCTCGCAGGCACGTGGTCCTGGCGATGTGCAGAGGTTGCGTGTAGAGCGTGCCTGTCGGCTTTCGGCCGCCCAGCACGTAGGGCTCGCCGCCGTCGGTGGTGTAGTAGATGGAGGCCCCCTCGGTCATCGTGCTGATCGTCACGAGTATTTCGTCTTCGTAGAACCCTGCTTCCGGCGTGATCTGCGGCTTCTCGACGATGCCTTCGCAGGTGGTGGCATTCGCGGCTTCCGGCGTGGGCGGCGCGAGCAGTTGCCACGCGTCGCCGCCGTCGGGCAGGCGGCCAAGGGATACGTCCACCTGCTGCGGGTCGAAGCGGACCTCGTCGATCAGGGTGACGCCGTCCGTGTCGAACAACGCGACCTCGTCGCCGGCGGCGCTCAGTGCGAAATTCGCATGGAGGCCGGAGTCGTCCGTGTCGCCGTCCGCCCAGATCAGCAGGTAGCCGTCCGCCGCGATGGTTGTGCCGGTCGGGATCTGCCACTTCCGGGGTTCGTCCTTATCGTCCGTCAGGTACATCCCGCCGCAATCCACGGCCTGTGTCCCGCCGTTGTAGATCTCGATCCAGTCGTCATGGTCGCCTTGCGGATCGGCGCCGAAGGATGTGTTGGAGGCCAGGACCTCGTTGATGTATAGAGGACCGGCCGCCTTCACGGAACCGATGCTCAGCAGGGTACAGGCAAGGAGGATGGGCAGAACGGCTTGGCATGCTCTCATTTCAGCTCTCTTGTCAGTCGCATTCGGCAGCGACCGCCGCCGAAACCGCCGGCATGACCGCTGTACATTGCCTATTTTAGCATAATCGGGGCGACAGAGTCAATGACTGGCTCCTTGCGATGCAGGGCGAACGCAAAGTCGCCGGACGAGTCTCACGGATGTCATTGCGAGGAGCATCGCGACGAAGCAATCTCAATTCTCGGCATGGGAGATTGCTTCGCTTCGCTCGCAATGACATTCCCGGCAGCTCTCTGA
>CAZDTD010000076.1:0-5912 GCA_964507995.1 uncultured Pirellulales bacterium
GATCGAACCGTTTGTCGCCGCCTGTCTCGTCTGACCGAATCGCCCGGCCAGAAACACGTCGGCCGCATTCCTTGCCTTGGCCGGATCGACCGGCCCGGCGAGAACGATCGAACTCAGGAACGAACAGACAAGAACAACAACAGCGAACACCCGTCTCCCACCGACACGCGCCATCTCAAAACCTCCGATTCCGTCATACCCTTTCGCTGTGAGTGATGATATCCCATCTATGCCGATGTTATCGGCATTTCAAACGGCAACGTTCTGAACTGAATCCGCCGGGCAGCCCCCCCGAGGCCGAAGTCCTCAACATCCAAGAGAAAGAACGGAACAAGCCAAAACACAACCCACCATGGGTCCCATAATAGGCATGGCAAGGATCGCTCTTCAACAACAATCAGACACACCCGGCCGGCAATTCCTTCATGCCTGCCCCGCTCGCAGTTCGTGCACAGGATGAAGGCGACGTTCTCAAATCGGGTTCATCCGCCGGCGCGTTTGGCGGTGTAGCCTCGTTTCGTCAGTTCCGCTACCAGCAGGTCACGTTGATCGCCCTGGATCTCGATGACGGCCCCCTTCACGGTCCCGCCAGCCCCGCACCTTCGCTTGAGCTCGGTGGCGAGCTTCTGCAATCCGACTTCATCCAGCGGAACGCCCGTGACGAGGGTGACGCCCTTGCCCTTGCTGCCTTTGGTCTCGCGCGAGACCCGCACGATCCCGTCGCCCTGCGGAATCGCCGACTCCCTGCGGCACACACACTGCGCGACAGGCTGCCCGCAACCCGGACACATCCGCCCGTGTTCCGTCGAATAGACTATGCCGGTTCCTCTCGCCATATCCAATCAGGAATTGCTCCATTTGATCTGGAATTCGATCTCCTCGTCGCCGCCTTCGCGTTCGTGCTCGATATTGAACTCGGCGCGAACCGGCACATAGATCCGCTCGCCGGCGATCTGAATCTCGAACTTCCGACCCTTCTCCAGGGCATCCGCCAGCCGTCGGAGCTTCGCGACGAATTGGGCCACCGCATATGCTTTTTCCGTATCGCGTTCGGGTTTGCTCCTCACCTTGGGCCTCCTCATAGCAACCACGCGACGCCGCCATCCTGGACTTATCGGTTGCCGCTCCGCTGCGAGCCGCCGCGATACGGACCGTTTCGAGGCGGGCCGTACCGAGAGGACTGATCGTTCCTCGGCTGGCCGCGGCCGCGATACTCCCGAATCCTGGGACCGCGAGGCCTGCCGCCGCCCCCATTCGGCCGGCCTCGGAAACCGCCCTTCTTCCTGGCTGCGGCCGGCTGCTTCATCAGCAACAGCGACTTGGCGCAGGTTTCCTTCGTGATCCGGTTGGCGTGCGTGAGCCCTTTCGTCAGGACCTCTTCGGCCATCTTCCGCATCCGGCCGTTCATGCTCCGCAGGCCGTAAGCCGCAGCCTGCTTAGCCGTCCTGGGAAAACTGCCGAAGAGCGCCTCGACGAAGATGTCCAGACCATCCTCCTGCATCCAGGAGAGGTTGAACGCCGCCTTTCTGGCCGTGGAGACATCCTCGGAGTGCAGCTTCTCCCGCAGCTCCGCCAGTCGCTGGATCGCCGCTTGGTCTTTTTCCCTGCCCGATGGTTTTCTTTCTTCCAGCTTCATGAGGTCACCCCCTCATCCGTTCAGTCCATTGCTCCGGATGTCACCTGGAAGCCCCGCACGCGACCTATAGCGCACGGCGTCCTTCGCCGGAGGGCGTTTGCCTTCAATTTCCATGCGGACCGTCACAGTCCGCACACAATCCACAGGAGCCGCAGGCCCAACGGGCGATATTGTCGCTCCAAGTCGCGAAGAACGCAAGACAATTTCACAAAGCCACGGCACGATGCCAGGAAAGAGCCCGCCGTCGCAGGTCTTTGCCCCTCGCTACAAGGGCAAGTCGCGACGTCGCCAGACGACGCCTCCGACAATCACCGTGCCGAGGAGGATGGCCGCCAGCTTCGCCATGTTCTCAAGAGGCCACTGTCGCCAGATTGCCGAGTAATACATCAGGTAAAAGAGCGTGGCTTTGCGCATGAACTCCAGACGAGGCCACCACGCCGCTACGATGGCGATGAAATAGTTGAGCGTCAAAAACCCAACTGCGATACCAATCGCCAGATAGAGACGCCCGAACGAGGCAGCGCACAACAGGGCAAAGGCCCCGAACGTGCTGGCCAGAAGGCCGCCGTTGATCGCGAGACGAAAGAACAGGCTCAGATCGATCGGTTCGCTGAACGTATAGAGATGCACGGAGGCGACCGTTCCGAGGAACATGACCATGACGAGCGAGAACATCCCGACGAGCGTCAGGACCGCCGCACAGATATAGACCTGCACTTTGGTTATCGGACGGCTGAGAATCAACTCCATCGTCCCATGCTGGATCTCGCCGGCCAACAGGCCAGTAGGCACGCCCACGGCGTAGACCATGTACAGAAACATGATGAATGGATGCTGGTACCCGACCGTCAAGAGGGCCGTCATGTCTCCGGAGTCCAACATGTCGCCTCCGAGGGCGGTCCGGACGATCGAGGGGAGCAATCGGAGGAACCCGAGGAAGGTCCTGACGTTGGCATTGTCGTGAACGATCGCAGCAATCGCGATCTGCATAAGGAACATGATCGCCGCGATGCCCAGCCACGCCGGCAACAGGCGAAGGAACCAGAACCACAGCAGACCAAATGGAAACGGCGGGCGGGACAACCGGATCATGGGCAATGCCCTTTCGAATCGTCATCGGTCGCGTCGAGAGGGCCGGGCTGCTGGTAGTATTGCATGAACGCTTCCTGCAACGAGGTCTGCGGCGTCGTAATGCGGTCCACCGGGAACCGGCCGATCCATTTGAGGATCGGATCGGCTGCGCCCTGGTAGGCGACGTGCAGGACACCCGGCGTCCGTTCGATGATCCGTACGCCCGGCAGTTGGGCCGACGGCGCGTCCGCCAGAAAAACCGTGTCCTTGAACCAGACTTTCAGACGCTGCTCGCCCTGCTGGACGATCTCGGAGATCGGCGCCATCTCGACGAGCCGGCCCTCGCGGAGAATGGCCGCCCGCCCACAGATGGCCGAGACCTCGCTCAGATCGTGCGACGACAACAGGACCGCTGCACCGGCGTGCGCCGCCTCGCAGATCAGGTCCAGGACGATCTGCCGCATGAGCGGGTCCAGACCGGCCGTGGGTTCATCCAGGATCAGCACCTCCGGCTGGTGCTGAAAAGCGAGAATCACCGCCACCTTCTGCCGATTGCCCTTGGACAGGTCGCCAACCGGACGATTCAGGTTCAGGTCCAGCCGCTCCGCAAGGGCTTTGCGCCGCGAGGCCGTGTCGCGATCGCCGCCGAGAGCGGCCAGCATCTGAAGCGAGCGGATCGCCCTGGGACGACTCCAGATGCGGAAATCACCCGGCAGATAGCCGATTCTCGCGTGCTGCGTCCCCCGGCCCGGCGCCACGCGCTGGCCCAGGACGCGAACCTCCCCGCCGCTCGGCCGCAGCAGGCCCATGAGACAACGAATCGTCGTGGTCTTGCCCGCGCCGTTGGGCCCGAGATACCCGAAGATCTCACCGGGTTCGATGGCGAACGTGATGTCCTCGATCCCGCGCGAGCTGCCATACCATTTTGTCAGTGACCTGATCTCAACAGACGCCATATCCATCCATGTTCAATGCAAGGCGGCCCCAGCACGGTAGTCGCAGAAGACAGCCGCTTGTTGCAGAGAGTCTACATCCATCTGTCGAAATCTTCAACTGCCCGCGTCATTGGAGGCTTTTGTCTCGCCGTCTCGCGCGAGGCCCGCGTGCGGCTGTCCCGGCATGCCCGGGAACCCTCGCCACCCCTCGGCCAGCCCCTGGACAGTCCGCATGACGATCATCGCATCGCCGCGGACATCCCACTCCAGGGGCACGATCGGCAGCGTATCCGCCGTCTGCACAAGCGGCCCCAGCACATCCCACAATGACTTCGAGACGGCGACGACGTTCGCGCTCGTCTGAGGTTCGGCGCGGCAGGTCGGCCAGTGCGGCGACGCAAGCCGCGAGACGAGGCGTCCGAACCGCTCGATATCCACCTGCACGAAGCCCAGCAACTCCGCCAGCGTGTGCGACTCGATCCAGGCGTTCACCGCCTGCAACGTGAAAAGCGACGTCAGGTCGTGACACCTCGCATGAGGATTCTGGAGTTCTTTTGTAACACACTCCGCCCATAGCACAGGCTGCAGAGCCAGGGCGCCGACAGACTTGCCGGACCGAGTCTCCAGGGCATGCCGGAAGGCCCTCGCCAACTGGTCTTCCCAGTCTGCCGCCAGGAAGTCGAACAAAGTCTCGCGATCCCGCGGCACGGTCACCGCTCGCGACCGGCCCATGTCGGGACCGGGCTCCAACGACAAGCTGTCGATCCAGTCCGCCATGGCGGCAATCTGATGTCCCGACTCGGAGTCATGACCCGGACGGCCGATTCCACCGGCCAGGGGCAGCGGCATCTTCGGCACACGCTCGATGAGATACGCACGGCCCACCCGCGGCTGCAAGGCCCAGCCAACGCCCACACCCACCAGCAGCAATCCGCCCAGGTAGGCGATCCACGCCAGAGCAGTCTGCGGGGCCGTCGGCGACGGGATTCCCAGGCAGAACACGATCCACGCCAGCGCCAAACAGAACATCCCCAAGGCACGGCATCGCCACACCGGAGGACTCACGTGGCCCGGCGCATCCTGCTCGTTCACCCGCTCGGGATGCGTCTCACAGGGACATCCAACCACGGCGGCCACACCAATCCCGGCAATCGTCGTCAACACGATCGCCCAGAGGGTCACGATCGACGTCCATTCCACGGGCCAGAGCGGCCATGCCACGCCCGCCAGCCCTGTGACAATCAGGAGCGTCGTGACGCAGAACACCCGCCCGTTCGGCCGCTTTCGATAGAGCGCCGGCCGGATCGAGGAAGAAATTTCCTGCCCCTCCCGGACGCGATTGCGGGCATGCCGAACCCATCCAGTCGGCAGCATCATGAGGACCGACGCAGCCAAGGGCAGGAGCCCTCCACCGAGGACGAACAGTCTTTCGTGCGTGAGCGCCCCGGCCAAGATGCAGATCAATCCAACCGTCAGGAGCGTCAATCCGACCAGGTAGCCCCTCTTGGAGGCGGGCCGGCCCGCCGCAACGTACGAGATTTCTCCCTGTTCCGGCGTAAACCGGTCCATCCACCGCGTTTCAGGCTGCGACAACCAGGTCCGCATCGGCTCGTAGGTCGTGACGTCCTGCTGGCGGAACGTCTCCGTGGCGAACCGCCGGACGTTCGCCCGCTCCAGCAATCGCTGGCGGGTCAGCAGCTTGCCCAGCCTCGGCCCAAGACACCGGAAGAAATAGCACAGACTCCCCAACGGCTCCCGGGAACAAACGTGCTTGACGACCTTGCCGACCGCTTCATCGATTTCCGTATTGCCGGGCAGGAGACCGCCGGCGCGATCCCGCTGTTGGCCGGAGGTCGGGGATCGCGTCTGCTGCGTTTTCTCGCAGATGTCTGCGATCCTGTCGACGAGCGATCGCGCCTGCTCTTCAATGCTCTCGGGCCAGCCGCCCGGCATCGGCCGCCTGTACAGTTCCGAGAGGTCCTCGCCCGCCACGCGCTCGGCGATTCTCTCCGCGACGATGGACAGATCCGCCCCGATCATACGGCAGCCGAACGAGCCACAGACATTCAGCAGGTTTTCGCCCAACGAAATCCGGGCCCGCTCTCCCTGTTGGAGTGACCCGCGACAGGTCAATCCGTGGTACAGGAGAAACTCCGCGCCGAGCCGGTGCAGTTGCTCGGGACGCTCGAACCACGTTTTGTCGGCGTCGCTGCCGTCGAGGAGGTAGACCCGGTGCGCCAGGGGCTCGTTCTGCAGTTGGGCCAGCAGGA
>CAZDTD010000076.1:6012-17025 GCA_964507995.1 uncultured Pirellulales bacterium
TCGAGGAGGTAGACCCGGTGCGCCAGGGGCTCGTTCTGCAGTTGGGCCAGCAGGAGGGTCCAGACCTCGAACCACTTGCTGTCGCACGAAGAATCGGTCACCGCCGTCCGGGCGGTCAACGCCAGGACCGTCACATCGAGGGCGGGGTCCGCGCTGCGAAGCGTGCGCATCAGGCGGACCGCCGAGGGAACGACGCCGGCATCGGAGAGATCCAGCAGGACGGTGCAGTTCATCCGCAGACGCGAGGGACTGGCCGGGTCGGAGGTCGGACCGATCGACCGCAGGCGGCGCACCAGTGCCGACAGCACCGTCGCAAGCCGGGCGTCGTCCCGACCGACGAACTCCGATCGCTCGCGAAGCACCGAGGGCTCGGGGATCTTGAAATCGTGAGCCCAGGGCCAGTCGCACAGGAACAGGTCCTCGCAGTAGGAATCCGCAAGCACCAGGCCGAACGGCCCCTGAATGCGCACGGTCAGACGGCGAGCCAGCCGGGAGAACTCCGCCAGCGTCCTCTCGGCACAGGGCCCGACCCCGACAAACAGGGTCGGCCAAGGCCCCATCATTTTCCTCTGACCGTCCTTCATGCCTGCGCAACTCCCTGTCATGTACTATCTATGTTTTCGATTTCCGATTTGTGACGCCTGTGAACCATACACATTTCGACACATCACAAATGGTAAATCGCAAATCGTCAATTCGCCATCCCTTCCCGAAATGCCTGGATGTCGCTGCGGCATCCATCGACCGTATCGGCGATGGCGTGTTGCTCCTTCTCGGGCAGACCGGCGCTGCACTGACTGACGTTCTGGACCAGCGTATCCATGAGGGCCAGGCAGCGATCCATCCCCTGGCGAACCGCCGCGGAGTCCACGAGCGGCAGGCCGTGCAGGATCAGATCGATCCGCGAGCTGGTCCCGCCGTGCAGCTCGGCCATCCGGATGCCGACCTCGGAATCGGTCACCGAGCGCATCCGCTGTCGCAGCCGCTCGCTCACGGAATCGAGCAGTTTTCGCAGTGAGCCGGCCTTGGCGGCGTTGGCCTCGTAGGTCCGTCGCTCCGTCGTATCCTTCTGCGGTCCGGCCTGGGTCCGCCATTCCGCCAACGCGTGCTGATAGGAGACATACCAGCTCTTGTCCAGCCACAGATCGGAGAACTCGAATCCCATCCGGCGGACGTACTCGTCGGTGGCCGCCGCGTACTTGCTGTACCGGCTGATCGCTTCGAGGCAGAAGCCGTACCGAAGGCGCAGGATCTGGAGCCATTCCCCGGTGATGTGCCGGAAGTTCTCATCCACGTTCGATTCCCGTAAACTCATCTCGCAATTGTGCATCAGCAGTTGCGGGACGCAGGAGCTGGGCACCTGCTGCGTCACGGTGACGTCGAGCGGCGCCGCGTACTTGCGGGATTTCGACAGGTCGATCTTCGGCTCGGCCAGCCGCCAGATCTCGCAGATGCTTCGGTAGTAGGGATGCTCGTTCGTCGCCTGGTGCTCGGCCAGGCCGTTGCGGAACACCTCCCACCCATGGTTCTCGATGTCCCGCAGGAAGCGTTTCATCTCCGGCGCCAACTGGCCCAGGTTCTGCACGAGCCGCTCTTCCACCGCGCGAACGTCCGCCAGTTCAGGCTTGACCTCGCGGATGGACAGGACCGTTCCGAACAGCGTCGGCTTGATCAGGCTCTGACGCAGGTCTCGCGAGGAGACATTATCCAGTGCGTTTGTGGATTCCAGCGACGCGCACAGCGGCGTCGTGAAGAAATCCGCCAGCCGCGGCGTGCCGTTCGAGCGCCCCGGCACATTCTGTCCCCGTTCGCCGCTCGTGCGACGCTGCCAGGCCAGCTCGATCAGGGCCTCCATCGCCTGCTTTCGGATCGAGAACACTCGCAGCGTCGTCCGAATCGCGCCGAGCATGCTCTCGTGGAGCAAGGCCTCCGCGTAGGTCGCCCACTTGGCGTCTATCGCTTCGCTCACGATCGGCGTGATGTCGGAGCCCGTCCACGAGAGCGGAGGCACTCTCTGCTCCAGACTCTCCAGACCCTGCCGAATGCTTGCGAGGATCTCCGTGACAACCGCGTTGACCTTGGGCGTCGCGGCGCCCTGCCTGTTGCCCAGCAGGGTTTCGATTCCCTCCACCCAGGCATCCAGGCACGCGCCGATCTGGCTGACGGGTTTGAGCCGGTCGGCGTTGAAGAAGTCCCGGCCGATCATTTCGTCCGCCGCTTCCAGCAAAGCGGCGATGGGCTTGCCCGGGTCCTGGATTCTCTCGCCTTCCTTGCGAGCAGCCGGCTGGACGGAACTTTCGATATATCGCCGAACGCCCTGCAGGACGTTCGACACGACCTCCTGGGAAGTCCCCCTGCCCGGCGGATCCCAGGCGAAGGGCACGGCCGGTCGGATCAACTCGTCGATTCCGGGAGACGAGCCCAGAACGGCCGCGATCCGTTTCTGCACTTCCAGACGGTAGTCGGCGCGAGCCTGTTGCCGATCCTCGCCGAGCGTTTCCAGTTCTGTGAGGATTCGCGACTCGATGTTCGCCCGCCGGTGACCGGGCGTCCCGCACCACAGGCCATAGCTCGAGAAACACTGGCGATGGTTGTTCACCGGGTCCCGCTGCGGCAGGATCTCCGCGAGCTTGTTGTTCGCGTCGGACCGGACCTGCTGGCCAAGGGGCTCGAACGTCATCGCGCGGATCGCGCGGGCGATGAGCCGGACCAGGTGTTTGCGGTCACCGCTGCCCATATCGACCTGGCCGTTGAGCAGGTACAGGAAGTTGAACGGCGCCGTATCGCGACGGAAACAATCCTCGCCGGCGCGGTCGCTGCGGTATCGCACGCGGATGTCCGGCCTGCGCTCGTCGCTGAGGAACTCGATCTGGTCCAGCGTGGCGCTGGCCGTGGCCTCCAGCTTGGGCCGGAGCATCGGATCGACCCGGAATGCGTCGGGCAACAGCAGATGTCCGATCACTTCGGCCGGCTTCGGGAACGACTCGCGCGACCACCAGCGGAGGTTGTAGGCCATGTCGATGAGCAGGCCCGCGCCGGTCCCGCCGCAAACGCTGCTGGCGATGTGCACCGCCGGCGCGCCGTCGGCGGCCAGAATGAACTGGTCCGGCTGCTCCTCCACAAGTTGCTGCGTACTCGTCCGAAGACTGCTGAACCGCGTCGCAACCGCCTCGTGGATGATCGTCTCACGCAGCTCGAAGAAGACGAGCCGGCCCAGCCGCGGGATGCCCTGGCATCCGTAGTCCGCGAACGTCGCGTCCTCGCGGAACCCGCGCATCCAGTCCAGGTGCGGATGGAACTCGGGGTAGCTCGCGTTGTCGCGGACGACCTCGCCGACGTCGACGTAGTGGAACAGGTTGATAAAGTCGGAGAGAATCCCCTCCGGCGGTCCCCCGTCGTCCGAGGCGTCCGTATCCAGCTTCAAGAAGCGGATGAAGGACGGGACGTGCCCGAACAGCTCGCGGACGTAATGCTCCGCCCACTGGCAGACGAGGCCTCCGGTGCCGCCGAGCCCGACGATCAGCGTGGGCCGCACGACGATTGGACTATTGCTCAGTCGCATTCTACGATCCTCTACTCTCTCAACACACTCAGGCTCCGAACGCGTAACCATCCCGTCCGGAGGCGGCGGACAAAACCCGCACTATGTGTTCATGTCTTACATTTCCCTGCGGGCCATCCTCCCGATTCGGATGGCGACGCGCATCGTTCGATTCACATTGTCCACGCGGTACGGGAGATCCAGGTGCACCGTTTTGACCTGCCCCTCGGGCGGCAGAGCCATCGAGCCATCCTGGCACGACCACATCCGCCCGCCGCGAGCCCCCAGACCGGTCCATACGCACATGAGTCCCGTGCGGACGGATCGGGCGTCGCCTCGAATTCTCGGGATGACGGCAGTCCAGGCCCAGCGACGCGGATACAGCGCACGCCGGAAGAAGACCCGGATCGGGCCCACGATCCATGCGGCGGGACTGCCGTTCCAGCGGCTCCGCAGATATCGCGTGTACAACTGTATGTCTTTCGCCAGAGAGGTCTCCTGGAGATCGACCAGAACGGGGTTGTCGAGCCGGGTCGGCTCCACGACCGCGATATTCTCTTCCAGTCTCATGTCCAGAGCCAGCCGACTCGGGTTGGGGACAAACAGTTTCAGAACCGCTGCGAAAACCACGACGACAAGGAACGCCGCCACCGGCCACCAACACAGCGGAACCACCCACGGCGTATCGAGCTGCACCGTGTACAGATCGCTCCACTCGGCGACCACGCGGTCGGCCGGTGGATCGCCTGCCCCGCCGGCGGAAGCGGAGGTCTCTACAGGCCGGTACAGAACCGACGCCATCATGGAGTACTGCTCGCTGGCGGGTCGCCTCGGCCAACCGAACAATCGAAGTCCGGCGCGTCGCGGCATCACTCTGACGGGACGATTCGCCCCCGGGTTCTCGATCTGGAACACCTTGACGCCCGATCCAGACGACCGAGCCGCCGCCAGGTTCTGCAAACTCTCCAGCGTGCGGGCATCCACCTGGCTGCCTGCGACTTCGCCAGTCCGGTGACGCCACAGGAAGACGGTGGATTCGGACGGAACCCATCGACCCTCCAACTCGGGCGTCGGCCGGAATTGCGGACGAACCCACAACTCGGCGGAGCCGTCGAAGGCCATCTCGGCGCCCTCCAGCGAAATCGCAGTCGCGTTGCTCCGATGGCTGATCGCCAGCCGTTCGAGGACGGGCGGGATCACGCGAATGTCGGGACACTCCCAACGCAGCAGGTCGAGCCCCTGCGAGGAGAGCTTGAATTGCACCATGCCGTCGCTCAATCCCCGCGTCGGAGGCAGGAACCGCGGGGCCTTCGCCAGGAGTTCCCGGGCCTCGGGGGTCTGCGCGAGAATCGTCGAGGTCCCTTCCACCCAGGTCTCAGCCTGACCGGGCAACTGGATCTGAAACGCCAGGGCCTGCGGCTGACTGCCGTCGCCGGACTCCTGGTGGAGCGTCACCCGGTACTCGAACGGCCACTGCCGGACCCGCGAGGTCAGCCACGCGGGCGGGGCCGCCGTCGGCTTGATCTCGTGCGGCTGGATCGATGCGACGACCGGCGTCTGGAGGAACGCCGTTCGCCGTCCGGACTGCGGGTCGGTTCCCGTCACCTCGACGGTATACTCGCCGTTGGCGGCGATCTGGACCTCTCGCAGGAACGAGCCCTCACCGGTCAGTTCGCCGGAATCGGAGAACTCGCCGACCCAGTCGGCGTTCTCGCTGGGACGCCGAAGCACGCGAAGGGCGATTCGCCACGGTCGCGATTGCCCGGTGGCCGCCCAGTCGCTGCTGCGGACCTCCACCCTCAGCCGGGCGGAGAACCGCGTCAGCAGAGCGGAGACACCGCCTTCGCCTGCGATCCACCGGCGAGAATCGAAAACGGGCTCCTCGCCTGTGGCGATGAGCTTGCGGATCGTGACAACCATTCGCGGCGACTTCGCCAGCAGGTGCGCTGAGACGCGGCGAGGCGACGACTTGCTTGCGCCCTGCACGGCCGGGGTCTCCGCGGTCAGCTCGACCGTGGCTCGGCCGGGGGCGTCGGGCATGTACGTCGCATGCCCGATCAGTTCACACCTGCGATTGGGCCCTTCGGCCGGCGTCACCGTGGTCCACTCGATGGTCTCCGACACGTTCCGCACGTCGCCCGCCTTGGCCGTGACCGTCACGACGCAGGACTTCTTGAACTGGTCCACCGCCGCGTTGTGTCGAGGATCCGTCGCGGTATAGCCGGTGAAGACCGCCCGCAACGGGATCTCGAACGGCTCCCACGTATAGGCGGTCATATCCATCAGGGCGCCCTCGCCCACCTTCAGGTCTTCCAGGGCCACCCGCCGATCCTCCGCGCGGAACTGCCCGCCCTGGAGTTTGACCTGCAAGGCTCGATCCGCGCCGGCAGGCTGCATCGTCACGTAGACGTACACCGGGACAATCTGCCCCCGGCTCAGGCCGGCCAGCGTCTGTTCGGCGTCCGCTCTGTTCGCCCCGGAAGTCACAGGCAAATCCACAAACGCCGGCTCGTTCGAATCCGCCTGCGGGATCTCGAAGCGAATCGCCGAGACGTTCTGATCCGCCCGCCACTCGGCATGGAACTGGATCGGCTCGCCGCAGAACAGGGCCTCGGAGATCTGGCCCTGTCGCGCCAGGGGTTGTCCCGGCTGCGTCACGGTCCACTTGAAAAGCCCCTGCGCCACCGGATCGACGATGGCATAGGTCTTCGTCGTTCCCTGGAGATTCGCCAGAGCCGGACCGACGTCGATCTCGCACTTGTCCGCCGAGGGGATCGGAACCGACGACTCGACGAAGTAGGTCGCCGTGACGGTCCTGCCTTCGTATCCGCCCGCCTGCGGCGGTTCGAGCACGCGGGTATCCGGTCCCGCTTCCTGGGTCACGCCGGTGCGCATGTCCACCGTGCGAATCCGCGTCTGCGGCAGGGCTCCCGGGAACAGACGCACGGTCGCGTCGCGGAACCGCTCGAAGACCGGGAACGCGGAGATCACGAGCGGCTGCTTGTGCAGCTCGCCCACCCATAGAGCCTCGCGGGGATCGGTAAACCGGCACTCGATCCGTATCGGCGCCGGCTGGTAGACCAGATCAAATCGCGGAAGGAGTATTCGACGAATTCCCACGTGCGTACGGACCTCCAGTTCGGCCCATCCGGCGAGTTGCTCTTCCCGCTCGATGAGGCGGACGGGGCCGGCCAGCAGGTTGCCCTGGTCATCCTTCCGCAGCGGCCATTCGGTCTGCGGCAGCGGCGAGATGTGCAGCACGCCCGAAAGCGGCTGGGCCTTGAATTCCCCTTTCCCCGAGATCCGGAAATAGACGTCTCGACCGCCCTGCAGGTCGATAGCGACCGCGGCCCCCGCCGTGGGCGGCACTTCCTGCAGCGCCGCGTTCGTCGCAGCGTCCACGACCGTGATCCCCACGCACTCGGAATGCACGTACACATCGTTCGTGACCTGCAGGATCGGCACATTCGCGCCGCCGATCGCGTGGCGCAGCTCGCAGCCGAGCTTATAGAGTCCCGCCCGTCCGATGGTGAAGGAGTCCGTTTCATACAGCCGTGTCGATTCGATCCAGCGGCCCCCGCTCGCTGCGACGGAATCCGTCTTGTCCGCGGAATTCGCCTGGATATAGATCGACAGTCCCGCCGTGTTCCCCTCGGATGTTGCGACGCGGGAATCGGGTCCTTTCTTATGTCGCTCCAGCAGATGCGCCCTGACCTGGACCTGTTCGTGCAGCCACCAGGGCAGCTCGGGCTTGAGTTCCAGTTGCATGAGGAAATCGGGAATCCGATAGATGCGCACCGCAGGCTGCGTCTTTCCGTCCGCCGAGCCCAGTTTCCACGTGCCCTGCCAGAAGCGATTGACAAAGTCGCCGGCGTCGGGCCGGCGCACGACGGTCGTCTGATAGCTCGGGGACGTGATGACGCTGGCCCGAATCCCCGAGGCAGCCTCCATACTGCTGTCCATCGTCAGGGTGTGAGACCCCTGGCCGGACCCGCCGACGGGCTCCACGGTCGCCAGCTTCACCGGCTCTCCCACCGCGACGATGGCCCAGTCGTACCGTCCGACGACGAGATCGTCACGGACCTGCATTCCAAGGCCGAAGACGTCCATGAGAATATCCGCGAAGCCGAAATTCGACACAAGCCGATAGGCTTTGCCGCCCGTCGTCGAGGCGACCGAGTGCATCAGATCCTCGGCGGCGATCTCGTCGGCCGAGAGCCCGGACCGTTTGTCGGCAGATCGCAGTGACGCACGGTCGACCAGAACGGGGTACACCTCGATCCGCTGCGAGGCGATCCGCTTGGCCATGGTCAGCAGAGGACCGCTGCCGCGATCCAGCTCCCGTGCGCTCTCGCGCGGCGCGCCGTTGGTCAGCACGATCAGCTTGCCCGGCCCCGGGCCGTACTGCTTGCGAGCGGCTTCAATGCGACCGGCGGCCCAGGCCATGCCCTCCGCGATATCCGCACGGAACGCGCCCTGGAACTCCACGGACCGCACCATGTTCCGACAGGCGGACTCCGTCAGGAACGTCTGACCCCAGGGCAGCAGGTGGCCGGTCTGGGCGCTCGGCAGGGCGTAACGAACCTTGTCTGAGAAATGGGCGACGCCAATGTAGAGATCGGACCGCAGGTACGGCAGCAGTTGGAGAAAGACCAATTGGCCGTCGTCCCGGAGCGTCTGGCGTCTACCCGCCGCATCCGTCGTCGCGGCGTCGCTGCCCTCCATGTCCCCGGAGACGTCGATGGCGACGACCACATAGCAGGGTTCGGGCCGATCGGCGACCGTTGGCGAACCTGCGGGGTCTGCGCTCTGGGCCGAGAGCAACGTTCCGATCATCAGCGTATTCAGCAGCAAGGTGTTCATATCATTCCACGGAAACTTCCGCCCTCAATCGCATGATCTCCTGAACGACATCGTGTTCTCGCACCTGACGGACTTTTTCCTCCGGTCCGCCGTCCACCCAGGCCTCCAGGCCGGCCAGCACGTGTCTCTGCACGTGCGGAGCATCCTCTTCGTGACGGGCGGCGAGGTAGAACGCCGTCGCGGCCCGTCGGAGTTGGTCCCGCGTGTCGAGTCCCAGATGCAGAAGGTCGCTGCAACAGGTCTTCGCCTCCTGCCAGAGCGGCGGATTGGCGTTCATCTGCCGCCGGGCTTCGACCAGGCGTCGGGCCTTCTCGCAGGATTCCAGGAACATACGCACCGGATTGCGGGGGTCCGCGCGTCCCGGGAGCCCGGCCATCACGGTCGGCCAGCAGTTGAGACACCGCTCGGCCAGGGTCCTGACCTGGGCAATGACGTCGAGACTCTCGCTTTCCAGAATAGGGGCCAAGGTGGCCGCGACGCACCGCCACAACTCCATACAACGGTTCGCCGGGCCTTCCATCCGTTCGAGGACACGCTCGAGCAGTTCGCCCGCTTGATGCATGGGCGTGCGATCCCCTGCGTCCTGCGAGCCGTCCGATCCCTGCGACGTTCCATCGAATAAAAGCCTCGCCGAGGTCTGCATCGCCATTCGAACGCCCGCGGCCGTCTCGCACAGATCGCCCTGCTCCGACGGGCTCAGCAGCCCAAACAGCGGAGCCACCGCCAACCACAGGTCCGGCTTCAGGGCCAACGCCTCCACCAGGTCCTCGCCCATCGAGTCCCAGGAGACCTGTCCCGCCTGCACGAGGGCAAGAACCTTGTGCAGATGGTACTGTCCCTGGTGCGCGTCGAGCCGATCCTGGAGGACGGCCCAATCCTCGACGCAACCCTGCGGATCGCCCAACCGGCATTGGGCCAAAGCCTGATAGACCGACTCCGGGACCGGGCGAGACCAATCCTCGGGCCAGTTACGGCGAAGGAACCGCCAGGAATTGCGAATGGTCCGGCGGATCTCCAGACGTTTCAGCCTGCGGATGTGACGGTCCAGGCGGGCCGTCAGCTCGTCGAGCAGAACCGCTACTTCGTTGCCGGTTTGCGAGTCCAGACCGGACCTGACGCGGCGAATTCTGGCCGCCAGTTCGTCGTATTCCTTCTCGGCCCGACACAAATCGGTCACCCGGCCAAACTGCTCGACAGCAGAAATCAATCCGGCGCACGTCCTCTGGAGATCGAGCTGCTCGCTCTGCGATTGCAGGTAGCCGACTCGGTCGAGCTGCGCGTCGATGCGCGAGATCAGACCGGCGAGCCGCCCCCGCCGACTGAGCGAAGACAGGATTCGCCGCTGCACCTGCAATCGCGACCGAACGAGATCGTATTGGCCCAGGATCAGACGCCCCTCGATGTTCGCCAGGTCTTCCCGCACCGATTGCTCAGCCCGGGCCAGCGGACTCTCGACTCTCGCCAGAGAAGAAGGAATATCGTCGCTCAAGAGGAGACTTGCCGCTTCAGCGTAGCCGCCGCACACCGCCTGCGAGGATCGATCCGCATCGACAGCGAGACCGTCGCCGTCGGAACGGGCCTCCCACAGGGTCAATTGCGACGCGGCCGCGGACAACCGACCCATCGTCGAAGCCGGTCCGTCGCCGGCCAGTTCACCCGCGAGCGACGCCAGGCGAGTCGTCAGCGTGTTGAGGCAGCGATGCGTCGGATCGCGTAGAATCGTCGGACCCGGCCCTTCTGACTGTCCATCGTCCGATGCAGGAATCTCGCGGCCAAGCCACGCGGTCCTCGCTTCGTCGGGCAGTTGCGAGAAGAACTCCACCAGTTCCTCATCGACAACCTGCGTCAGGTGTCCGGAACCGAGCGAGGCATTGATGAGATTCAGCAGATTGAAACCCGCCACCGGCAATCCGGTGAATCGCGGGTTCATTGCGGTGGGATTCATCTCCGCCCCAGCGACTTCCGTTCGCGATGCGCCGTCCGGAACCGCGGCTCGAAGCAGATCCAGAATCCCTTCGAGACGTCCCAGGCGGATGCGCAGCACGCCTCGATTGTTGTAGGCCAGCAGACGCAAGTGACTTTCCCGGCACGAGGTTTGAAGGAATGCGTTGTAAAACTCCGCGGCGGTCTCGATGCGGTCCATCACGTCGTTGAGCCAGGCAGCCGCCCAGGCGAACCGGGCGGCGACGTGCGGACTCGCCCATCGCCACTGACACAGACGCTCGACCTGCTCGCAAAGCACATGAATATCGACCGCCGGTGACTGGGAGGCGTACATCGATCGCAGCCGGCAAAGCAGCTCATCGCTCAAGGCCTCGCAATGCGGAGATTCGAGAGACTGTTCCAGCGGCCTCTCGGCAGTCGTGCCCGGCGTCTTCGACGGACTGTAGCGGTCCACCCTACCGTCAAACACGAGCCTCGCCAGAGAGGCGGGCGTCAGCTCCACTTCGCGACCGTCTATACGAACGCTCAACATAAACCCCGGCCCACAAGTGTTCCCAGCCCTCGTCCGAGGACTGTATGGATACCCTGATCCTATACAATGCGCGATATCCACCTGCTGTCGATCGGCGTCTGTGCCGCTGTCTCACCCGCCCCCAATGCCCCCG